>JAZOQX010000041.1:0-13001 GCA_045656325.1 Eubacteriales bacterium | reverse complement strand
CCATAAATTGTAATAAAAGTTTTGCGCCGCTTTTTCAAAAGCGGCATAAAACCTCTTCCCAACTAACTATTCAACTTCCTCCCCCACCGTCTTCACTGCGTCACGTGAATGATATCGATGGCAGAAACCACGTCGCCGTTCAGCGTAAAGACCAGCTCCTGCTTGCCCTTTTGGTAGATCAAGGTCTTTCCCGTGGTGGTGGTAGGCTCACCGTAGGCATCCAGCACGTCGCCCTTGGCGGAGCCGATGGCAATTCCCTTGGGTGTCTCAACAAGATCGTCCTTCAGGCTGATCTGATCCACCGTCACCTTGCCGTCGGTGGATTCCAGAAGATAGAGATCAAAGGAGTCGTAGGAATACTTCATCTGTACGCCCTGTCCTCCGCAGTTGCCGTTGTTCTTCTCGGTATTCGGCTCTCCCAAGGCCTCCAAGAGATTTCCCGCCTCCGCGCCGGGGCAGATCTTGGCTCCCTTGTAGGAAATATAATACGCGTCATCTGCGTCATCCCCCTCCGCCGAGCAGGCGCAAAGCGTCGCCAAAAGACAGAGTGCGAGAAAAATCATCAACCATTTGGTTCCCATCGTTTTCATTCTGCTTGATTCCTTTCCATCTCGGATTTTCGTTTGTCCTCCTGAAAGCGCAACAGCCGCTCGTCCCATACCGCCGCCGTTTCAGCATCCGCCCTGCGGTCGGCAATGCCGTGATCCCGCGAAAGGATCTCTCCGAAATAGCGGGAAAGCTTCTCTGCCCCGTACACGTTCAGGTGAACGTTCTTATCGTAGGTATCGGTATTCCAATCGATGCCGATCTCGTCGCAAAGAGGAATAAAATTATAGTAGGAAAGTCCGTGAGCGTCGGCGTATTCGTCGATCTGCTCCTCCCACTCGTCATACCACCAGTATGCCCAGGTGTTGGTGGGTGCCTTCACCAAAATCAGCTCGGCTCCGTTCTCCTCGCAGAGCTGACGCATCCTGTCAAGATACTCCATTGCCGTCTCGGGCAACGTGTAGTCGGAAAGATTTCTTCCCTCCTCCGCACTCTCTCGCTCCTCCTTTGTCATGGGCAGAACGTCGGTCTGCATGAGGTATCCGCTATGGGATACCGTAGGGGGATCGGAAAAGGCGTATTTAAAATCGTCCCCCGTCAGCTCGGTAATGCGGCTGTGATAGCGCAGGAACGGAAAAAGGTAGTCGAGAAAGCTCTCCTCCTCGGTCATGGATGCCCGAATGGCATCCGCCTTTGAGGACGACCATTTCATGCCGTCCAGCGTCATACGGTTGAAGGACTCGCTCTGAGGCTCCCCGTATTTCAGCGCCAGTACGTTATAAACCACCGCCCCGGGCTTCTCGTAGCGGAAGGTCTCCTCCAAGAGATAGTAGGACTGCCATACCAACTGCTGAGGGCTTCCCCGCAGATAGGAGGTAATGCCGTACTCCTCCCAAAGGGTGGCGGGAATGAAGCTCTCGTAGATCTCGCAGTCCCCCACAAAGATCACGTCGTGTCCTCCCGCCTCCGAGTAGTATTCCCCAATGAGCGCTCCCTCCCGATTGTCCGTATACTTCGGAACCACCAAAAGCTGAAGCAACCATAAAAGGAACCCGAGAAGCAAAAGAACGACGACCGAAATCAAAATCCGTTTCTTCATGTTGAATCCTATCGTTTATCGTTCAGAATTGATTGTAAATAAACTGAGACGCGTCGTATCCGATGCTGTATGCCCCAAAAAGCAGGACGATCAAAACCAGCGCCCCCGTCAGCGCCCCCGAAAGAACGGGGCGGTCGTAGAGCCGCTCTCTGACCGATCGCTTGGCGGAAAGCGTGCTGACCGCAGCCATCAAAAGACAGCCCGCGCCAATGATGATCCAATCGGCAGGATCGAGTCCCAAATCGAAAAATCCGCGAAGCGCCTGCAAAAGATTCAGATCGGTCGCCATGCTGCCCCACATACGGAAGGTGGTTCCCACGTCTCGGTAGCAGTCGAGAGAACGAATCAATCCCATGAGCAGGAAGGTCCGCAACGCCATGAATTTTCCATAGCCCCACGAGCCTGTCAGGCGGGGAAATCTCTTGCGGAACCGTTCATACAAAGGCTCCAGCTCCTGGGACACGAGGATCACCAGACAGTTCAAAAGCCCCCATACGATAAAATTCCAGCCCGCGCCGTGCCAAAGACCCGTCAGGTACCACGTAACGACGGTCGCCAGATATACAGGCACTCTCTTTCCGATCTTCGCCCCCAAGCGTCTTCTCGACCATTTGGAAAGCCTCATCATGGGTCGGCAGACCGACAGAGGATAAAACACGTAGTCGGTAAACCAACTTCCCATGGTAACGTGCCATCTTCTCCAATATTCCTTCGTGGATCCCGAGGAAAAGGGACGCTTGAAGTTCTCGGTCAGCCGAATACCAAGCGCCTCGGCAATACCGATGGTAATGTCAATGCCGCCCGTAAAGTCGGCGTAGATCTGGATCGAATAGAAGAGGATCAGGAAAAACACGTACGCGCCCGTGTACTCCTCGGGAGAACCCAAAAGGGTCTGCATGGCAACCAGCACGCGATCCGCGATCACCAGCTTTTTAAAGTATCCCCAAAGGATCCGCTGAATACCGTAGGTAAATCCACGGAGATCGAAGGCGTGAGGGGTATAGAGCTGAGACGCCAGATCCGAGTGACGGGAAATCGGTCCCTGCACCAGCTGTGGGAAGAAGGACACAAAGAGCGCCAGCTTCAAGGGATTGCGCTCGGCGTTTGTCTTTCCCCGATACACGTCAATGAGATATCCCATGGTCTGGAAGATGTAAAAGGAGATCCCCATGGGAAGAAGCAGATTGGGAATCGAAAGCCCCTCTCCGCCAAAGCTTCGGAGAAGCCCGTTGAGGTTGTAGACCGCAAAGCCCGTGTATTTCAGCACCGCAAGGATGCCGAAATTGAAGACAAGTCCCCAAAGAAGAATGTGAAACCGCTTTTTCTTCTCTCTCGCCTTATACGCCTTTCTCGTCTCCTTGTCCATCTCGCCCTTATGGGCGGACAGATATTCCTCCTCCCCCGCGGCTCGCTTCTGCATCCACAGAGCGATAAAAAACGCGGAGAGGGTGGTGGCAAAGATGAAAATGAAGCACTCCCACCCCGCAAACCAGTAAAAGACGTAGGAGGCGGTCAGCAACAGTCCCCATTGCCAACGCTTCGGAAGAAGATAGTAGGCAAGAAAGAGGACCAGAAGAAACGCGATAAACCCGTAGGACGTGAACAGCATTATTCTTCGTCCAAGCGCTCAATCAGCGCCATCAGCGCCGCAGCGGAATTAAAATTCTCGGGAACGATCTCCTCGGCGGGAATGGTCACGTCAAACTCCGAATGGATCTCGGTCACAAGAGTCACGATATCCAAGGAATCGAGAATACCGTCGTCGATCAGATCCTCAGTGGCGGAAAAATCCACGTCGGGATGAAGCTCGTTGAGGATCGCAAGTAACTGTTCCATATAAAACTCCTGAAAAAATTATAGAGTAGCCATGCGCTCACGGAGCGTACGGCGATCGATCTTTCCGTTATCGGTCAGAGGAAACGCGGGCAGACGCACAAGCACCGTCGGAAGCATATAGCGAGGAAGATAGCCACCGAGAAACGCCAGAAGATCCTTCTCCGCCACGTCTCCCACGTAGAACAGGAAAATCCGCTTGCCGTCAGCATCGTAAAGACAGCAGCTTCGGCTGAGCGCCTCATGCTTTCCTGCGGCGGCATCGATCTCGCCAAGCTCGATGCGGTGTCCCATATGCTTGATCTGAGAATCCTTACGGCAGACGAACACAAGCTCGCCCTGCTCGTTGTATTTTCCGATATCTCCCGTACGGTAGATCACCTCGGGATACGCGGTATTCAAGGGATTCTGCACGAAGACCTCCGAGGTCTTTTCGGGATTGTTATAGTACCCCATGGTCACGCAGGTTCCCCGCAAGCAGATCTCTCCCTCGCTTCCCCGCTCCGCGCGGCGGTTCTGCTCGTCAAGGAGAATCAGATCGGTATTGTCAAAGGGTCTTCCCACGGGGATCGACTCATCCTCGGAAAGAGCCCGCTCCGCCTTCCAATAGCAGGACATTCCCGTCGCCTCGGTAGGTCCGTAGAGATTGAAGAACCTCGCCTCGGGCAGGGCCGCTCTCCACAGATCGTATTGCTTTCTCGGAAAGACCTCGCTGCCAAAGGCAACCGTGGTAAGATACTTGGGAACCGAATGGGCAAGCGCGCCGAGTGAGGAGATCTGCACCAGCGCGGACACGACCCAGCAGACCGTGTTGATCTTGTATTCGTTGAGGTATTCCACCAGACGCACGGGAAACGAGAAAAGCATTCTCGGCACGAAATAGGTGGTCGCTCCCAGCATGACGGTAGGCATCAGCTCCTTCAAGGGAGCGTCAAAGTACAGAGGAGTCTGATTCGCGAACACCGTCTCTCGGGTAAATCCCAACGCGTCGGTCAGGGATTCGGTATAGTCGATGACCGAGCGGTGGCACGCCACCACGCCCTTGGGTACCCCCGTGGAGCCTGAGGTAAAGACCACGTAGATGGGATCGGTGTCACATTGCCTTGCGCGAATATCGAGCAACCTCTCACGGTCAATGGGAAAGAGGGAGAGATCGTCGTAAAGATAGGTATGAGCTAAGCCCAACGCCTCTGCTTTTTTGAAATTCTTCTTGTCGGCAAGGATCGCGCGGGGCGAAAGATTCTCCAAAATCGCCCGCATTCTCGCCTCGGGCATCTTCTCGTCCAAGCACACGTAATGACAGCCCGCGTAGATCACCCCGAAAAAGGCGGTCACGGTCCTCGGATGCTTGTCCATAAAGATCACCACAGGCTCCCCGTAAAAGCCCTCCTTGGCAAGAAAGCTGCCGATCGCCGCCGCCTCTCTTTGTACCTCGGAAAAGGTCATGGATTCCTTTCCCGTGGAAAAGGCGATCTTATCGGGGACCTCGGGGGCGGTTGCCTCCAGATAGGTCAGAATATTTTTTCTCATGAATACGCCCCGCTCCTCAGTTCGAAAGCTCTTTTCTCGCAACGGTCGGGAAGCCCGACGGCTTGTCGAAGGTATAGAAGCCGTCTCCTCCCGTGGAGGTACGGTAGCTCGTGAGCTTTTCCTCGGTAATCAGGCACGCGTTCTTCTTTCCGTCCGAGGTGAACGAGCCGCCAAGACGGGTGGAATCGTAATAATACCACTTGGGCGCGTCACCGCTTCCCACGTTCACCACGCTCCAAAAATGAGTGCCGTCCTCGGCAGAGTCGTCGGAGCGCTGAATACCGATATTCTCAATGCCGAAATATTCGAAAAACGCCTTGGAAACCGAATAATAGGTGTAGCAGTCTCCCTTCATCCGATCCATCTGCAGAGTGCGTACCGCCTCCTCAACCCAGTCGGTTTCCCAATCCTTGCGGATCCCCGATTGGTTGTACTGATTGGGAGTATTGGACTCGTCGCTGAAATAGATATTCGCCTCGTTGGGTCCGTGGGCGGGAGAATTGACGTAATCGTAGATCATCCGTACCAGCTCGGTCTTGGACATATCGGCGCTCATTCCGAGAGCCTCCGCCTTCTGCGCCACCAACGCCATCAGCGCGTCCTCGGAGTATTGTCTGCTCTTAACGGTCAGCCGAAGAACGTAGGTCGTCTCGTTCCCCGCTCCGTCGGTCGCCACGTAGGTCACCCGATAGGTTCCCTCGCGGTCAAGATTGACCTGCCCTTGGTCGATCTCAAGCGTATAGTCGTCTCGGTTGTCCGTAACCTTCACGAAGCTCTTATACGCCACGTTGTCGCCGACGTACACCACGGCAACGTCCCCCGCAGGTCCCTCGATCACGGGAGCCTCGCTATCGGTGGCAAGAGAAACGATCACGCCTACCACGGTGACAACCAAAGCAAGCGCCAAGGCAGCCATCGTGCAGAGGACGCAAGCGGGCAGGATTTTTTTATGATGATTCAAACGTTCGGTCAGTTGATTTAAGTAATTCAAGGCAAAAATTTCCTCCTTTTGCGGTTCAAAAAGATGGGTCGAAAAGACCAAAATAAACACACTCTTATTATACCACATTTTGCCCTTTTTGTCAATGAAAAAAGAGGGCTTTATCAAAATATTTTCTGCGTTTTTTACGGCTCGGAGAGCAGGGGCGGAGCCACCATCGGAGATGAGAGAAAACGGAGCAAAGCCGACGTCATTTTCATCATCATTCCCATTCCCAATGTCAATACCATTATCAATGTCATTATCAATATCATTATCATTATCGGGTTTTTTCGGTTTTGTTGGGTTTTGTTGGGTTTTTTAAATTTATGTATTTTCTGGGTTTTTCGGGGGAATCTTTGTTTTTTTCCATCTCAAACCGTCTCACTTCGTCTCACCTTGTCTCATAGTGAAAATCCATTTTTTCGTCTCAAAAAAGAGTTTTATTTTACATTTTCAAAGCAAAAAATTTGCGTCGGGGATGGCGGACCGTTTTAAAAATAAAATCCGCGGTGGCGCAGCAGCCGTCCGCGGATTTTTTCCTTAGAGAGAAAGTATAAAATTTAAACTAACACAAGGAATAGGAAAGTGTGTAACCCTACACATATTTCGTAATAAAGTTTTGCGCCGCTTTTTCAAAAGCGGCATAAAACCTCTTCTCAACTAACCTTTTTTCAAAAACAACAAAAACCTCTTCTAAACCAATCATCAACCCAGCTTCTCCACCAAATACGCCCCGACGCTTGCCGCGTAGGAAAGAGCGGCGGGAAGAAGCTCCACGGGAACGGGAGCCAAAAAGCCGTAGATCTCAAAGCTCACGTCTCCCTTGTAGCCCACGTCACGGAGCGCGGACAAAATACCGTTCCAATCCAGCGTTCCGCCAAAGGGGAGAAAATGGCGGTCCTTCAAATAGTCAAGGTCTTGAACGTGCAGACACTCCAAAAGCGTCGGATCCATACGGCGCAGATACACGGCAGGCTCGGTTCCCGTCAGCGCCGCGTGACCAAGATCCACGCAAGCCGAGAAATCGGGAGATCCGATTCTGCGGATCAGCGCGCATTGCTCCTCGGGCGTACCAACCACCCCTCGGTAGCAGCCGCACCGACGGTCGGAGGTAAACAGATTCTCCACGGCGATCTTGATCCCGAATGTTCGGCAATAGGGCGCAAGACTCCGATAAAATTCCGCGTTGTAATCAAGGAGATTGATCCCGCCGTGCTCCTCGGGAATCTTCACGGCGTGAACCACGATGCGCTTCGCGCCGAGAACCGCCGCCGCCTCCATGGCTCGCACGATCCCGCGAAAATGATCGCCCGACTCGTCAAAAACGTCACCGAAGACCATGTCAAAGGGCGCGTGCGCCTGTCGGCAAACCAGCCCCAAGCGATCCATCCTCGTCCTTAACTCCTTGGCATAGGAAAGATAGCCGTCGCCTCGCATGGGATGATCCTCGGGAAGCCAGTAAAAGGAATAGTCAATCCCCTCGAAGCCCGCCTCCGCAATCAGCTCCAGCGCCCGCTCGTCTCCTACCTTTTTGCGGAGCGAATAGGTTTCCAGCGAACGTATCATCCAATCGCCTCCGTCATAAAGGTGTAGCCGCCGCCCGTCAGAGTCATGCTCCGTCCGTCGGGCAGATTCACCTCCGCCTCGCAACCGTGGGGTACGGTCAGGTCATAGCGAATTCCCTCGGGCTGATAGCTCCACTTCATCGAGAGCGCGCCGAGTCTTGTGTCGATCCGTCCCTCGGCAAAGCCCAAGCGGCGGTCGGGATGAGGCGTTACGGAGATCTTCTTATAGCCCGCGCCGTCGTCCTTGATCTGAATACCCAGCGACATACCGAATACCCACTCAAAGACCGAGCCGTAGGCGTAGTGGTTAAAGGAGTTCTTGCAGTGATCCCAGAAGGAGCCGTCCTCCTTGATGCCGTCCCAATGCTCCCAAATGGTGGTAGCGCCGCGGTTGACCGAGAAGAGCCATGAGGGACTCTGCTCCTGCAGGAACAGATCGTAGGCTCTCTTCGTCTCGCCCTGCTCCGTCAGCACCGAAAGAATATAAGGCGTTCCCACAAATCCCGTGGACATTCTGCCTCCGTTCTCGTCGATCATGTCGCACAAACGCTTCACCAGCGCCCGTCTCTCCTCCTCGCCCTCGTAAAGACCGAACTTGAGAATCAGCACCAGCGCCGTCTGGGTCATTGCCTTGACGGGACGGGTGGTGGACAGAGCGTCGTATTTGGGATAAAGCACGGGCATACCGTCCTTCATGAAGATGCGGCGGAAGGCTGCCTTGATATTCTTGAACAGCTCCTCGTAATAGGAGGAATCCTTTCCGAGCGCCTTGGAAATGCGGACCATCAAGGAGGTGGAGTAGCCGAAGAACGCCGACGCGATCAGGTCGGTCTGGGTCGCTCCCTCACGCACCTCGGGACAAAGAATGGCATCGGATGCCAGCCAGTCGCCGTAATGATCGCCGCCCAGCCAGAGAAATTCCTCTTCTCCGAACTTGTGCATAAACTCAATCCACTTCTCCATCATCGGATAGCAGCGAGCCAGCTCATCCTTGCAGTCATACGCCAGATAAAGCTCCCAAGGGCAAACGATCGCAGCGTCTCCCCAAGCGGTGGAGGTACGCTCTCCGCGGTTGGATACACCGGGAACCACCGAGCTGACGGCACCGTCGGCTCTCTGCTCCAGCATCAGGTCGGTGAACCACTTCCGCATAAAGGTCTCTACGTCGTAGTTGATGGCGGCGGTGTGCAGGAATACCTGAATATCACCCGTCCAGCCCAAGCGCTCGTCACGCTGAGGACAGTCGGTGGGAATGTCCACAAAATTGCTTCTCTGACCCCAGATGGTATTCTGGTACAGACGGTTGATCTTGTCGTTTCCGCAAAGGAAATAGCCCGTCCGCTTCATTTCGGAGTAAACGGCTACCGAGGTGAAGCAGGAAAGATCCACCTCGTCGAAGGGCCACTCGTCCAAACGGATATAGCGATAGCCCTGATAGGAGAACTGAGGCTTGAATACGTCCTCGCCTCCGCTGAGAATATAAGTATTCCGGCTTCTTGCCAGCTCCAGATTGCGAGTGTAGAAATTGCCGTCGCTGTCCAAAACCTCGGCGTGAGAGATCACCACGCGGTCGCCCCGATTGCCCTTGACACGAACCTCTACGTAGCCCGCAAGATTCTGTCCGAAATCGATGACCTTCTCGCCCTTGGGGGTGATGATCAGCTTAAAGGGAGCCAGTCTCTCCTGCTCGCGAACGGGAACGCCCTCGGCGGGAACCACCGCTACGTTCTTCGAATCGAGCTTCGCCATGCCAACGAACGCCTCTTCCTTGGTCTTGTCCACGATCTCTCCGTGATAAAGCTCCGCCTCCACGCGCTCGCCCGTGAATACCTGCCAGGAGTCGTCGGTACCGATCACGTTCTTTTCCTCTCCCGTGTCAACGGCGATCTCAGCCAAAACGCTGATGCGGTCGGAGAAGAAATGATTGGTGTTTCCTCTGCCCAAGAAGCCCACGGCCCAGCCGTTGGCGCAGAGCAGATCCACGGTGTTCTCTCCCTCGGTCAGGAAGGACGCTACGTCGTAGGTATGCGCCATCAGACGGTTGGGATAGCTGGTAAAGCCGGGGGCAAACAGCGCGTCGCCCACCCGCTTGCCGTTTACGTAGAGATTATACATACCGTAAGCCGTCGCCGTTACGGTCGCCGACTTGACGGCACCCTTGACGGTGAGGGTCTTTCGAAAAATAGGACACGAGCTTTCGGGAAGCGCGTCCGTGAAAATCCATTTTGCCTGATTCATCATAAAAATCACCATCCGTTATCTTATTTTTTTCTGTCCTGATCCATCCGAATTTTTTCGAAATTACACTAAATTTTATTATATCACACTCTCCCCTCCTTGTCAAGCGTAATCCACGCTGCCGCCCCCCTTTTCCGAATAAAATCCCCGCAATTTTTTCCTTGACATCCTCCCCTCGGTGTATTATAATGGTACCAGACCCCAAGAGGAAGGCATCGCCTCCTCCCAAACCAAACCAAACAAGGATTTTACGGTACGCATGAATATTTTTCGATCGATCCAATATCAATCCGATACCCCCGCCGTCGTGGCGCTCGGTTGCTTTGACGGAGTCCATCTCGGACACGCCGCGGTGATCCGTACCGCCACCGAGCAGGCAAGGGCCATGGGACTTCCCTCCCTCGTGCTTGCCTTTTCGGAGCCTCCCAAGAATTACTTTTTCCCCTGCTCGGTTCCCGTGATCACCGAGCCGAGCCAAAAGGAGAAGCTGATCGGGGCGCTGGGCGCGGATACCCTTTTGTCGGTTCCCTTCGACCACTCGGTAGCGGAGCTTTCCGCCGAGGCGTTTATGGAAACGATTCTTCGCGGCCGCCTGCGCGCCGCTCACGTCGTGTGCGGCTTTAATTATTCCTTTGGCGCAAAGGGAAAGGGCAACGTTTCCCTGCTTGAAGAATTTTGCCGTCGGGAGGGCATCGGCTTTACGGCTTGTCCCCCTACCCTTTCGGAGGGACTGCCCGTCAGCTCCTCTCTCATCCGAAGCGCCATCGCCGAGGGAGATCTGCCTACGGTCCGCCGCCTGCTGGGACGGAATTACGCCATCTCGGGCAAGGTCGTGGATGGACAGAAGCTGGCAAGGAATCTCGGCTTCCCCACCATCAATCAGCTCCTCCCTCCCCATATCGCCATCCCGCGGTACGGCGTGTACGCCGCGAGGATCGACGGAGACTGCTTCCCGTCGCCCCTCCTTGGTATTACCAACGTGGGTCTGCGCCCGACGGTCAAGGGAGAGCTTCTCTGCGCCGAAACCCATATTTTCGATTTTTCCGACGACCTCTACGGCAAGGAGATCTCGGTGGAATTTCTCTCCTTTCTCCGTCCCGAAGCCCCCTTCCCCTCCTTGGAGGCGCTGAAGGAGCAGGTCGAAAAGGACATAGAAAAGGTGAGACGGCAATTCGATCACATTCCAAAGAACACGTTATAAATAAAATCCGTCGGTGGCGCAGCAGCCGTCCGACGGATTTTTTCCTTAGAAAGAAAGTATGAAATTTAAACAAACACAAAGAATAGAAAGGTGTGTTTCCTAAACCAAAATTGTAATAAAGTTTTTGCGGAGCTTTTTCAAAAAGCGACCCGCATCCCCGCATCCCCGCATCCTCGCGCCCTTTTCCCCCGTATAAAAAGCCTCCCGTTTGCGAACACTATGCAAAAAACGGGAGGTTTATTATGTTTGATCTTACACCCTTTGACCGTATGAGTCTGTTTTCTCCGCAGAAGGAGATCGACGATTTTGAAAAGCGATTTTTTGGCAGAGCGCTGCCCGTGATGCGAACCGATATCCGCGAGACCGAGAAGGCGTATCTTCTCGAGGCGGAATTGGCAGGCTTTGGACGCGACGATATTCGAGTGACAGTCAAGGATCATCTTCTCACCATCACCGCCGAACGGGACGGCGCGGAGGAAGACGGCAAGGAAGGAGGCGGTTATCTCCGCAGAGAACGAACGCGGGGCTGTATCAGCCGAAGCTTTGACGTGAGCGGAATCGCCACAGTCGGCATTACCGCTGCCTTTCGCGACGGCATTCTCACCGTCACTCTGCCAAAGCCCGAGCATCCGCGGGACACCGAGCGAGACGTAAAAATCAACTGACTAAAACTTGCTAAAAATTTTTTGGCAAAACTCCTCGGTAAATGCGTCAAGGCGCGCAAAATCCATGCAGGAGCCGTAAATTTTCTCCAAGTGTCCGTGAACCCGTCCCGCCTCTGCCAGCGCGTGTTCCGCCTCTCCGATCATCGCCTCCGACAGTCGGCGGTTCATCCGAATCTCCGCCTTTTTCTCGGAGGGAATATCGGGATCCAAAAAGCGGCGCATACGGATCCTTCCGTCGGGGAGCGTCTCCTCGCTTACCCCGCAAAGGAAGCAGTCCCCCGATCCGCGGAAGAGTACGCCGTCGGGACGGTCGGGGATCATGGGCTCGTAGGATACCGAGACGGGCTGCCGCTTCCTCATCGCCTCGTCCACAAGACAGGATAAGAACGCCGCCCCGATGCCGTAAACGTCGTCCACGGCATAAAGCCGCCCCGCCATCCGCTCGTAGGAATCCAGCCTCCGCCTCCCCTTCATACCAATGGCACTTCGAAGCCCCGGGAGCAGATCAAACCCCTCCCCCTCGGGAAGAGAGCGAAGGACGCGGCGGGCGGCGGCGCGCATCTTCTCCTCCAGCACGTAGGGGCGAACGATCTCACCGTTCAGCTCCTCCAGCTGAGTGGCGGCGGACAGATAACGGTACGCCCTTGCGTAGCACGACGATTTTTCCCGATCCAACGCCTCGATCTCCCCGTAGCGCGCGGCAAGGGCATCGGAATCCCAAAAGGCACCGAGATTCACAATCTCGTCTCTGGCACCGGGGAGCCTCGCTTCCACCGCGTGGGGCGCCGTACCGTCAAGCACCGCCAGGCAACCGTCGATCACGATGCCGTCCAACGAATCGGGATCGGAGGAGCATCGGTAATAGCGCACCGAACGCCCTCTCTCCTCGGAAAAAGCGGCAATCCGCCTCATCAGCCCGCTCTTCCCCGTTCCGGGTCCCCCCTTAATTAAGTAACGTCGGGAAAGCTCGGGGCGATCAAACACCCCGTCGTAAAAGCTGACGAATCCATGCCCGCTGTTTGCCGCCGCGAAGAGACTGATTCCCTCCGTGGCGGCGGTATTTTTTTTGTTATGCTCCATGGCGCTGCCTACCTCCTCCGTGCCGATTCAGTACAGTGTACGCGGGGGAGGCTCCTTTGGTTCCCTCAACGCTCAATAATCGTAATATCCACGGGCTTGATGCCTGCCTCGTTGTAAACGATCTCATTGATCTGAGAAAGCTGGGCGGCGTTGAGTCCGTCGCTCTTTACCACGATGCTGGCTCCGCCGCCGCTGATGACCGCCACGCACTCCTCAAAGCCCTTCGCCACGATCAGAGACTCAATATTGGATTCGGTCGCCA
>JAZOQX010000040.1:0-9738 GCA_045656325.1 Eubacteriales bacterium | reverse complement strand
CATATCCGCTTTTTTCCCTGATCGGTTTTCCCGCTCAAATGCTCCTGCATGACAGAAACCCCTCCTTCTATTCATGGTTTATTCACGATTTAGTCATATACGATCACACAGGCGCAGCCAAGCTCCTCGTTGATCAAGGAGGTGATCGCTTTGGGGTCGGCAAGCACCCCTCGGTCCCGCAGGATCACCGTCACCGATTCCAATTCGGCGGTTTCTTGCTCGGTCACGGTCTTGATCACCACGTCAAAATCCCCGGAATCCAGCGATAGCGCCGATGCCATCGACTCCTTCAAAAGCCTCTGTGCCGTTTCAATCTCATATTTCTCCAAGGATTCCCGAAAGATCTCGTCGTAGTCCGTGTCCTCCTCCCCTACCGAATCCCAAAGATCCTTTAAGGAAAGCTCCCCGTCCGCCGCCAAGGAGATCAGGGGAGAAACAAGGACGCAAAGGATCGAAAGCGAGCAAAGAAGCCTGATATAATTCTTCAAGCCCCCCTCCGCGCCCAAAAGCGTGATCACCCCCGAGAGAATCATCACCCCCGCAAGAGTCAAAAGATAATCCCTCATATCCCTACCCCACGGCGACTACGGTCTTGATAAACAGACAGAGCGCCAAGATAAACATGACCGAGCTCATGGCGACCACGGCAATCATGGTTCCCCATACGCTTCCCAGCTCCGACAGAAGCCTTGCCTCCCGATCGCATCCCAACAGCTCCGCCACCCCCACCGCCAAAAGGAAGGAAAGGCGGGCTAAGATCAGGGAGATCAAAACGGGAAGCACCAAGAGAAGGAGCAGAACGATCCCGCCCACACCCACGATCCCCTTCATATACTGAACCCCCGACGAAAGAGTACGCAGCGTCTCGCCCACCGATCCGCCCACGATGGGAATTGCCGTAGAGGCGGCAAGCTTTGCCGCCCGCGCGGTGGTGGAATCGGCAGCCGCCGTCAGCGTCGTTTGCGCCGACAGACTGGTGAGTAGCAGCGTCATGATCGTCCCAAGCGTAAAGGTGTAGATCTTTTTCAAGGCACCGGTGATGCCCCGCGCGCCCACCTCGGGGGATAGGGCGTTGCAAAGCGCCAGCACGGTACAGACCCCGCAGACAGGGAGAACCGTTACCGAGCAGATCCGCTGACAGACGGTCAAAAATACGTAGAGCGTTCCCGTCCCCGCCGAGGCCGTGGCGACGTTGCCCCCCATTGCCCAAAGACTGCCGAGCACGGGGATCATCGACCCCATCAGACCGCTCAGCCGCTCGAAGAAAAGCTCCACGCTCTCCATCTGTCGGAATTGAAGCGTAGCGATCGCCGAGAAAATCGCGGCGGTGGAGCAGAAGCCAAAGGCGGTGGAGAGCCGATCCGAGGAAAGGGATTTCTGCGCCGAGCCAAACACCGCCGAAAGAATCAGAAGTCCGCAAAGCACCGCCAAGAGCTTGACCGCCCCCGAAAGCTCCAAGCCAATCAGCGAAAGAACGGTATCCATCAAATATTCCACGCTCACCGTTTTTTCCACCGCTTCCCCCGCCGCGGCGGGATCGGAGGAAAAGAAGCCGTCGGGAAGCGTCGAAAGGCTTTCGTTGGGAAGCGCCTCTGCCGCATCGGAAAACCCCTCGGGCAGCGTCACGCCCCCCTCCTCGGCAAAGGCGGGCAGACAAAAAACGAATCCCGCGCCAAGAAAAAGGGCAAGCAGAAGGCAAATTCGTCCCATTTGACCTCTCCTCATATCATCCCTCCCCCAAGAGCCTTGACGCATAGGAAAGCAGCTCGCGGATCAGCGGAACGCACAAAAGAAGAATGGTCAGCTTTCCCGCCAGCTCCACGCCCGAGCCGATGCCGCTCTCCCCCGCGTCTCGGCAGACGTCCGAGGCGATCCTGCAAAGCAAGGAGATCCCCAGCGCGCGGATCATCACCTTGGCGTATGGCTCGATCGACCCGTCTCCCACCAAGGAGGTCATCTCCTCCACGATCTGTGACAAGGGGGACAGGAGCATAGAGAGAATCAAAACCGTTCCCCCAACCCGAACCAAGGGTAAAAGATCGCTCCGCATCTGCTTCAGGATCAGACATACCACCGCGAAAAGGACGCCCACTCCCAGAACACGGAGAAGGACGTCCTCCGCTCCGCCGCTCACAGCTCGAAGACCGACCGCACCGATTCAAACAGCGCGCCGATCTCCCCAACCAGCATCAGCATCACGACGATGATCCCCGCGATGGCGACCATCATCGCCTGCTCGTCTCTCCCCGATTTATTCAAAATGGCAGAGGAGATCGATACCAATACTCCCACGCCCGCAATCTTCAAGATCAATCCTACGTCCATCGTTTCTTCCTCATCCGAGCGCCCACGCGCCCACTTTCCTTTTTTGATTTAAATAAAGAGAATGACCAACGCCGCCGCTCCCGCCGCGGAGAGGGTCAGGTTCACCCGTTTTTTTCCCTCCCCACGGGAGCGAAGCTCCTCCGCTCTTTGGTGGAGAAGAGCAAGATAATAGTCGCACCGAGCCACCTGCTCCTCCCGATATTCCCGACCGAACTCCGACGAAAACTCCCAAAGAAGCCGCTTGATCTCCCCGTCCGACGGCTCCGCCCCTCTCAAGAGCGCGGAAAGCTCCGAGGGCGGCTCACGCCGATCCCAGCCGCACGCACACAGGAGGGCGGGATCCGCCCGCCGAAGGATCTCCTCTGCGGGAAGCGAAAAGCAGGAAATCTGCAGTCGGATCCACCGCAAAAGCCCCTCGTAGCCCCTCGCTTGAGCCAGCCCCTCCCGAAGCCCGCGATTCAAGGAGGTACCGAAAAGCAGTCCGCTAAGAAGAACCGCCAGCGCACCGAACGACCGAAAGAATCCCATTCGCATCCTCCCATTTCGTAAACGTATAGTCGTATTCCGCCCCCCCCGATTTCCGACGGATCCCCACGTAGAGCTGAAACACCCCCGCGCGGTGCAGTCGGGCAAGGCTCCCTCGCAGCAGCATCCCGCCCACCTCGTCTCCGTGGGCGCTGGCAAGAAACGGAACCCCTCCGTGGGCGGCGCGCAGAATCGAATCGGCTTCCTCCTCCTCGCCGATCTCGTCGCAGACGATCAGCTGAGGATTCATGGTACGCAAGGCGATCTCGATTCCAAGAGAGCGAGGGTAGCCCGTCAAAAGATCCAGCGTAAGCTCGGGGGAATCCAGCCCCCCGCGAAGCTCTCCTCTGCTATCCACCACCGCCACCCGCCAAGGGGCTTCTCCCGATGCCATCTGAGAGGAAACGCTGCGAAGAAGGGTAGTCTTTCCCTCCCCCGGGGGAGCGTAGATCAGAATGCCTGTCCGATCTCTCCGAAGCAGGCGGCAGATCTCCCCCCCTACGGGCAAAACACCTGCGGGAAGCCGAATATTCAGCCCGTCTACGTCGTAGACCCCCACGATCCGTCCGTTCTCCAAGGAGGCTCGTCCGCAGATCCCCACCCGAACGCCGTCCTCCAAGGCAAGAAAGCCCTTGGCAATGGAATCCCGATAGGCGTAGAGCGAGCCCTTGCACAGGCGCAGGACCAGCTCGTCCGTCTCCCGTCGGTCAAACACGGAAGAGAGGGCTACCGTTCCCCGTGACGTGGTCAGACAGACCCTCCGTCCGCAACGGAATCTCAGCTCCTCAATCCGTCCGCTCCTCTCTCCCCGCTCCAAAATCTCCCCACGGAGCGAGGACGGCAGAAGCCCCCAAAGAAAGGGTGGAATTTCCCTTGGACGCTCTCTTCGATTTTGTATCACGGTCGCCATAACGTCCCCTCCCTTCGTCTTGTCCACTATCACTTGTATTCGTCCCTTTGCGGGAATATTCCAAGACGAAAAAAACTACGACATGAGTCTCCCTCAAACCTACGACATTTTTCATACAGAACTACCAATTTTTTGTAGGTTTTTAACGCTTTGTTCACAGTTTTTTTGTAAAAATCTCTTGCAAATACCGCTTTTTCATGTTACAATTTATTTGTATAATTTTGTATATTTCGTATGAAAACGGAGGATGCTTATGTCACCCAATCAAAATACCCGCGAGGGCTATTACGGATCCGACGAGGCTCGTGATTTTCAATCCTTTGAAAACGGAAGCGGACGGGGCGACCTTTCGTCTCGCTCGGGCGGAAAATTCGCCCGCAAAAAAAGAAAGCCGCTCACCAAAAAGCAAAAGCTTCTTTTGATGATCGGCGGCGCGGCAGTCTTGGTCGTGATCCTCGTGACCGTCATCGTTCTGCTGCTCTCCGCGGGCAAGGATATCGTCTATGAGAACAACAGCTATTTGGTGTATACGGACGACAAGGGCGAATACCACGTGCTGGTCAACGGCGACGAGGTGGAGCATGAGTTTCAGGGCAACGTGGAGCTGACCCCCGCCCGCGACCGCTCCTTCGCCTACGTGTTGGATCGGACCTCCTCGGGCGTTCGGATCTACGTGCTGGACGGAACCGATATGCAGCGGGTTGCCCCCAAGCCCGTGGACGACGTGATCGCGCTTGCCGAGCTGGAGCCGGGTGTCATCTACCTGCGGGACAACTCCTATATGTTCTTCTCCGAGGACGCGGGTGAGCATACCATCGCGAAAAAGGACGAGCAGAATCCCCGCGACTTCATCATCTCGGGTGATGCCTCCACGGTCATCTATTCGGCGACCGACTCCAACTCCAAGGAATATCTCTACCTCTTCTACGACGAGGAGAATCACAGAACCATTGCCAACATTACTCCCGTAGCCGTTTCCAACTACGGCGACTACGTCTACGCCTGCGGTGTGGTCAAGGGCGAAAAGGTACTGATCCATCTGGATCCCAAAAATCCCGACAAGCCCGCGAACGTCCCCGACAGCGAGGGCTTTGACGGCACCCGCGCGCCCGTCCTCAACGCACAGGGCGACGAGATCCTCTACTATACCGCCGAGGGCTACACCATGCTCTATCAGGCAGAGGACGGTGAAAATCACGTGATCGGCAAAGCGATTCTCTCCCCTGTCATCATCGATCCCGACGTGGCAGTTCCCGAAACCTTCAAAAAATCCTACCTGATGGGTGAGGATCCCTCCTCTGCGGACAACACCGAGATGACCTACTACGTGTCCAAAAGGTACGAGGGAGACGCCATCGCAAACTTCCACGGAAAGTTCTCTCCCGACGGAGAGTATTTCTACTACGTCAATAAAAGCGGCACCCTCATTCAGATGGATCTGACCGACGATACCTACCCCAAAAAGAGTCTTGGTCTGACCGACGTGGTGGATTTCGTCATCACCGAAAAGGGAAATATTTATTCTCTCAACGACAATGACGAGCTGTATTTCCGCAAGGTCTCCTCGGGCAAGAATACCTCGATCTCTTGGGACGCTACCGAAATCAATTTCTATAGCTACGCCAATACCCTCTTCTTTGCAGAAAAGGAGACGAAGGATCTGAACATATGGAGCTCCGAGGAAGGATCCACTCAGGAAAAGGTGAAAATGGACAAGATCCAGATCACCAAGGTTCCCTCCTTCTCCCATACCAACAGCAAACGCTGCTACGTCTACTATACCGACCCCTCCTCGGGCAACTGGCAGCTCTATTACACCAAGAACGGCAAGTCCTACGACCTGCTGGCTGACCGCTGCACCGATATCTATCTCAACGGCGTAAAGCTATCCGATCGTTAAAGAGACGCGAGGGATGCGAAGCTGCGAGGAGATGCGGGGATGCGAGGAGATGCGGGGATGCGATTTGTCGCTTTTTGAAAACAAACTTCGCTTCGCTTCGCTGCAAGAACCTACGGTTCTTGGCATCCGCAAAAACTTTATTACAAATTATGTGTAGCATTACACACCTTCCTATCCCTTGTGTTAGTTTAAAGTTTATACTTTCTTTCTAAGGAAAAAATCCGCGGACGGCTGCTGCGCCACCGCGGATTTTAAATTTTTAAAAATTAAATAAAAAGAGATTCTCGGCGGCGCTAAAGGCGCCGAGAATCTCTACCTTTTCTCAACCAACTTCTATCTTAAAAATTGTAATCGGGCTTTACGGGAACACCCTTGGTGGAAGACTCCACGATTGCCATACAAGCGGCAACGGTCTTTGCGCCCTGAATTGCGTCCATCTCCACGGGGGTATCGTTGATCAGGTGCTCAGCGAAGACCTCGAACTCACCCAGCGTATTGTGGTGATTGATCTCGATCGGAATGATCTCGGGCTCCTTCTTTACAGTGATGCCGTCCTCTTCCACGGTGAAGAGCTGCATGGTATCGGACTTATTGTCGCAGATGATGGTTCCCTTGGTACCGTACAGAAGCGTACGCATGGTGTAATTTCTCTTGCATCCCGTAGAAACGAACACCTTACCGATGACGTTGTTGGGGAACTTCAGAACCGAAATGGTTGCGTCGTTATAGTCACACATGGGAAGAAGCTTATGGGTACCGTACGCGAACACCTCCTCGGGGTCGCCCGCGAACCAACGAAGCAGGTCAACCGCATGGCATCCGCCGCCTACCACACCGTGGCGGTTGGGATCGCGTCTCCAGCCGTGCATGATCCAGTGGTAGTCGTGTGCGTACTCGGACTCTACGTAGTAAAGCTCGCCGATCGCGCCCGAATCCAAAAGCTCCTTTGCCTTGATGAAGGCGGGCGTAAAGTGGCAGATCTGACCTACCATGAACTTCTTGTCCGACTTCTTAGCGGCAGCAACGATGGCGTGAATGTCCTCCATGGTGATCGCCAGAGGCTTCTCGCAGAGAACGTGCTTGCCTGCCTCAAGGAAATCCTCGGTCATGGGGCGGTGAAGCTGGTCGGGCGTAACGAGAACCGCTACGTTGATCTCGGGGTTCTTAACCAGATCCTTATAATCGGTGAAGCGCTTTTCCATGGGGATTCCGTTCTCGTCACCGATGCGGTGGAGCGTCTCCTCGTTGGAATCACAGATCGCGCCGATATTGATTCCTGCCTTGACCATACCCTCAACGTGATGTCTGCCCATGGACAGACCGACAATACCAACTACCAAATCTTCTTTTCTCATGATACTTCTCCTTATGTAATGTTTTCTTGACGCTTGACAAATCAAGCGTTTGCGTCTATAATTATTATAAAGAGAACAAACGCGCAAGTCAATGTAAAATCCGACAGTTTTTTTATACATTTATACCGCGTTGAGAAGGGAGAACGGTAACGGTGAGCAAGGAAGACGCCTATCACGAGATCTACAACAAAATAGAAAATGCCAGAATCTTCGACATCCGCGCCTTGATCACGGCGCACTACTTCCCTTTTAAGCCAAGCTTTGAGCCATGCTTTGAGGAGTACGATTTTTCCCAGATTATCTACGTGACCTCGGGAACGGCAATCTATACCACCGAGGAGGCGGAATATCGGGTGGGCGCGGGAATGATGTTCTACCGCCCTGCGGGAAAGCGCTCTATGTATCGATGGGAAACCGAGCAGGCATCCTTTGCCCTTATCAGCTTTGTCTGCCCGTCGGAGGCGATGAGCGCCTTTGCGGGAGAGCCATTCTTCCTTTGCGAGGAGGAGAGAGTCACGCTTTTGGATCTCATGCGTACGGCGGCAAGGATCTGCGAGCCGCTGAAGCGAAACGAGGGAATGCGCGGAATGCGTCTGCGCTCCGACGTTCCTCCCGTGGTGCTGAATTTCGTATACGCCTCCTTGGAGCGATTTTTGATTATGGTCTATTGCCGACAGAAGCATATCGAGCTTCTCGTGGACGAATCCCAAAAGGTGAACCGCCAGATGGACAATCTGGGACTGGTGAACGACGTGAAGCGCTTCCTGTCCGAAAACCTCTCCGAGCCGTTGACCATCGGAAGAATCGCCGAGCATTTTCTCATCAGCCAAACCGCGCTGAAGCAGAAATTCCACAAGGAAACGGGTCAGGGCGTTATGGAGTACTTTACCTTCTTGCGAATACAACGGGCAAAGCAAATGATCGGCGGCTCCAACCAAAGCTTTACCGAAATCTCGGACGAGCTCGGCTTCTCCTCGGTCAATTACTTTTCCAAGGTCTTTAAGGAAAAGGTGGGCATGACCCCCACCGAGTATAGCAAATTCGCCTCCAAACGCCGCGTCCTTGCCGAAGTAGAGGAAGGATAAGCGCGAGGGATGCGGGGCGCTTTTGAAAAAGCTCCGCAAAACTTTTGTTACAATTTATAGCTTGGAGGACACACCTTTCTTTTATTAAAAATAAAATCCGCGGTGGCGCAGCAGCCGTCCGCGGATTTTTTCCTTAGAAGAAAACTATAAAATTCAACCTAACACAAGGAATAGGAAAGTGTGTAATGCTACACATAATTTGTAATAAAGTTTTGCGGAGCTTTTTCGCACGAACCGAAGGCTCGTGCCCCGTAGCGAAGCGAAGGAGAAAAGCAGACCCAAATCCTCTTCTCAACTAATCTAAAGCTTTGTGATAGTTTTTTGACGAAAAAGTGAAAAAGGGGCTTGTTTTTTGTCGTTTGATATGGTAAAATATAGGCATAAGAGTTTGCCTGTGTCGGCGGCTCAAAAAATTTTAAAAGGAGAAAAAGCATGAACAAAAAGCTTGACACCTTCTTTAAGATCAGCGAGCGCGGTTCTACGGTAAGAACCGAGATCATCGCGGGTCTTACCACCTTCTTTGCGATGGCTTACATCGTGGTTACCAACCCCAATCAGGTCGTCGGCTTCACCTTTGGCGGTGAGTTTGACGCGATTTGGAATGCGGTTTACGTGGCATCGGTTCTGGTTGCCATGATCGGTACCCTCCTGTACGCCTTCTACGCAAAGCTTCCCTTCGCGCAGGCCTGCGGAATGGGTCTGAACTCCTTCTTCTTCGTTTCCTTCATTCTCCCCTCCATGGCGGATCCGATGAACGGATACAGAGAGGGACTGACGATCATTCTTCTGTCCGGTCTCGTTTTCCTGATTCTCTCGGTTTCGGGAGCAAGATCCTACATTGCGAGATCTCTGCCCGACTGCTTGAAGAAAGCAATCCCCGCAGGTATCGGTCTGTTCATTGCCTTCATCGGTTTCAAGAACGTAGGCATCATTCAGGAAAATATGTACACCTACGTACAGTTCTTTGATTTCCACGGTGCCATTGCGGGCAAGCCCTTCTTTGACGCATGGAAGGCGATCGCTCCCGTGGTTCTGGCGCTTCTCGGTCTCTTCCTCATTGCCGTTCTCGACAAGAAGAAGATCAAGGGCTCGGTCATCATCACCATCGGCGCTATTACGGTTCTTTACTATCTGACCACCTGGACGGTTCCCTCCTTCGACCTTGGAAAGATCGGTCAGTCCTTTGCTGACTTCGGCTCCTACGGCTTCCTCGGCGCGTTCAAGGGCTTCACGATCTTTGAGGGCGGCGCATCGGCAATCATCAACGCCGTTGTGCTAACCATCACCTTCTGCTTGGTCGATATGTTCGACACCATCGGCACCCTCTACGGAACCGCTTCTCAGGCAGATATGCTGGATGAGAACGGCGACCCCGTCGATATCGACAAGTCCATGGCATCCGACTCCATCGCGACCGTTTCGGGCGCGGTTATCGGAACCTCTACCTGTACCACCTTCGTAGAGTCCGCGGCAGGCGTTGCCGCAGGCGGCAGAACGGGTCTTACCTCTCTGATCACCGCCATCTGCTTCGCAGCCTGCTTGTTCCTGACTCCCGTTGCCGCCATCGTTCCCGCTTGCGCGACCGCTCCCGCTCTTATTTACGTGGGCGTTCTGATGCTGAAGAACTTTGCCAAGGTG
>JAZOQX010000039.1:0-10770 GCA_045656325.1 Eubacteriales bacterium | reverse complement strand
TCCACGATCAGGAGGTTACCTCGCTTCTCTCGGCAGTCCGCCGCATCATCACCTACAACAACGCGCTGGAGCGGGCGGCGACCACCACCTTTACCCCCATGATCAGCAAGCCCATCATTCCCGTTGAGATCAAGATCGTATCGATCCTGAAAAACGTAGAAAAGCGGGGCGTTGCCACCTTGGAGGATCTGATCATCGGCGAGGCCTCCTTGCCCGATCTGATCGCCTCCTTCCTCGGCGTGCTGGAGCTGGTTAAGATTCGAAAGCTGCTGATCGCCGATGAGATCGGGGAGGAAAACGCGCTTTTGAGCATTTCCACCCGCTTTATTCTGAACACCGACGAATCCACGGTGGAGGAAAGCGAATATCTGCTTACCGCCGAGGAGTCCGAGCCCTCCGATCAACCTTAAAGGAGTTTCACCATGGAAGAACAGATTACGCAATTGAAAAATATTGAGGGCGCCATCGAGGCGATCCTCTACGCGGCGGGCTATCCCGTCAAATACGCCAAGATCGCCGAGGTGTTGGGCTTAGATGCCCGAAACACCAAAAAGATCATCGAGCATATGAGCGAGGAATTTAACAAGGAATCCTCCAAGAGAGGGGTCCTGCTTCTGACCTTTGACGAGACCTGTCAGTTCTGCACGAAGGAGCAGTACGCTCCCTACATTCGCGAAGCCCTCGGCATCCGTCGGGGCGGCAATCTTTCCGCCTCCTCTATGGAGGTGCTGGCGGTGGTTGCCTACAACCAGCCCGTCACCCGCTCCTTTGTGGATCAGGTGCGGGGTGTGGACAGCTCCTACGCCTTTAATTCCTTGATCGACAAGGGGCTCATTGAAGCCTGCGGGCGTTTGGATGCCCCCGGCAGACCCATGCTTTACGTAACCACCGAAAAGTTTTTGAGAGTCTTTGGACTCTCCTCCCTCTCGGAGCTTCCCGCCACCGAGACCATCGTTCCTCCCAAGGAGGAGCCGCCTATGATCCTTGAGGACGATCTCACGGACGAGGAGGGCGGCGAAAGCGTTCCCGAGGAGGCGGACGCTGAATAATTCCCTGCCCTTTACCAATACTAATTTCTAAGAATCCCCTTGGGGAGAAAGGAGAACTTCATGACGGCGCTTCTCATTATCGGAATCATTCTCGCCATTTTCTTGCTTCTCCTCTCTCTCAAGGCAACCGTTACCCTTACCTATTCCGAGGAGCTTTCTCTCTCGGTAAGGATTCTTTTCTTCCGCATCCGTCTTTTGCCCAAAGGAAAAAAGAAGGGTCCTCACTCCATGAGCGCCCGCAAGGCGAGAAGGCTTCGGCAAAAATACGAAAAGAAGTCCGCCAAAAAATCCGAAAAGGCGCGTCAGAAGCGGAGAGAAAAGGAGGAAAGGAAGGAAAAAAAGGAAAAGAAAAGCGTTTCCGAGATTCTTTCCCTGCTCCGTCTGATCCTCTCGCTTTTGAAAAAGGTGTTGGGAAAATTCTTTCAGCACGTACGCATTGACCTCAGGCGGCTACGGATCACCGTCGCCACCTCCGACGCGGCATCCACCGCCGTCGCTTACGGCGCCATCACGGGAACCATCTCCGTGCTGATCCCTTTGATCGAATCCGCCAAGCAGTTCTCTCTTCCCGCCAAGGAGGATTTGGACGTGCAAGCCGATTTTCTGTCCGAATCCCCGAGACTTGACCTTGATCTCTCGGTGTCCTTACGCGTGTGGCACGCGCTGGACATTGCCCTCGGCGCGCTTATAACCTTCATCAAGCATAAGGTGAAGGCTGCCTCTGCCGAGCAAGAGAGCGAGGAAGCCGAGGAAGAAACCGACAAGAAGCGATTCCCCCCTTCCCATTGACAGATTTTCCCCTATATAAATATCTGAATCTTTATTACCGAAAGGAATCAACATTATGGCAAACGAACACAAAATTCCGGAGATCATTCGCTCGTCCATGGAAAACATTCGCTCCATGGTGGATGCCAACACCGTCATCGGAGATCCCATTGAGACCAGCAGCGGAACCACCATCATTCCCATCTCCAAGATCGCCATCGGCATTGCCTCGGGCGGCGTGGATTACAACCCGAAGAAGGAGTCTCAGCCAAGACCCCAGAACTTCGGCGGTGGCGGCGGAACGGGTCTGTCCGTATCTCCCGTGGGCTTCCTGATCGTGGATGAAAACGGCGCGGTAGACTTCCTTCCCGTCAACCAGAAGGGCAAGCCCGATCCCGTGGATCAGATCGCCGATCTCGTGGAGCGCGCCCCCGATATCATCGCGAGAATCAAGGATCTTTTCTCCAAAAATCACGACGAAGAGGATTTCTGATCCCCCTCTCGAATCTTTTTCGGGATTACCTTATATAATGTAGCATCCCGCCCCTGCGGAAATTTCTGCGTTTCGAGGTAATCCAAATGATCAAAAAGCTTCTCTGCCTATTGCTTACCCTTGCGGTAGGGCTTTGTTGCTGCGCCCCCGTCGGCGCGGCTCCCGCGGAGGAATCCCCCATATCCCGACCGTCTCTGTCGGCAAAGGCGGCGCTTCTGATGGAAGCCGAAAGCGGCGAGATCCTTCTTGAGAAAAACGCCCATCTCCCCATGGGAATGGCAAGCACCACCAAGATCATGACCGCCTTGGTCGCCTTGGAACGGGAAAGCCCCGACAGGATCATTTCCATTCCCAAGGAAGCCGTGGGCATCGAGGGCTCCTCGGTCTATCTCATCGAGGGAGAGGAGCTGACCCTCAGAGAGCTGCTTTACGCCCTTCTTCTTTCCTCTGCCAACGACGCAGCCACCGCCATCGCCATTGCCATCGGCGGAAGCGAGGAGGGCTTTTCCGCCCTCATGAACCAACGGGCAAAGGAGCTGGGACTCCAAAGCACTCGCTTTGAGAACCCCCACGGGCTCTATCACGAGGAGCATTATACCACCGCCTACGAGCTGGCTCTGATCACCGCGCAGGCTCTTTCGATCCCTCTTTTCAGAGAGATCGTATCGACCTACCAAAAAAAGATCCCTCACGACGGCATTCCCGACGTGCGTCTGCTCTGCAACCACAATAAGCTTTTGCGCACCTACGAGGGGGCGATTGGGGTCAAAACGGGCTACACCAAGAAAACGGGGCGCACGCTGGTCAGCGCGGCGGAGCGGGACGGAATGACGCTGATTGCCGTCACGCTGGACGCTCCCGACGACTGGCGGGATCATACCGCCATGCTGGATTACGGCTTTGCCTCCTATGAACGGCTTACCGTTGCCGAGGCGGGGGAATTTACCGTAGATTTTCCCGTGGTAGGCGGCAAGGGAGAAACGGTACCGCTTACCAACAAGGAGCCGCTGTCGCTTCTTTTGCCGAAGGAGCATGATACGCCAAGCACCCGAATCGAAGCCGTGGGACGCTTTCTGTACGCCCCCGTTTCTGCGGGAGAGTCTGTCTGCCGCGTTACCGTTTGGGTGGGCGACCGCTCGGTCAGCGCCCTTTTGTACGCCGCCGCTTCGGTAGAAAAGCAATCCTCACGCTCCTTTCTTGACCGCCTTTTGGAGGGCGGCCGCCAAAATCCGTGAAAGAGGAATGACCTCATGGAACCCATCAAGCTACAAAAATATTTTACCGACTGCGGGATTCTTTCCAGACGCGCCGCCGAGGAGGAGATCCGCGAGGGCCGTGTCCGCGTCAACGGAGAGGTCGCTGCTCTCGGTATGCGGATCGACCCCGATCGCGATCGGGTCGAATACAAGGGCAAGACCATACGTCTGCCCGATGCCGAGCGGATCTGTCTGCTTCTGAACAAGCCACGGGGCTATCTCACCACCCTCAAGGACGACCGCGGAAGGCGGACGGTGACGGAGCTGGTCGCCTCGGCAAAGCGGCGGGTCTATCCCGTGGGGCGGCTGGACATGGACTCGGACGGACTTCTCCTGCTCACCGACGACGGCGAGCTTGCCAATCGACTGACCCACCCCCGCCACGAGATCCCCAAGCTCTATCACGTATGGGTCAAGGGAATCGTATCGGACGCTCTTCTTGACCGCTTACGCGCTCCCATGACACTGGACGGCTACGAGATCCTCCCCGTGAAGACCGAGCGTCTTTCCTATGACGGGGAGCGAGGGGAGACGGTTCTTGCCATGCGCTTATACGAGGGGAGAAACAGACAGATCCGCAAAATGTGCGAGAGCTGTCAGCTCACCGTTCTCCGACTTTCCCGCGTTGCCATCGGCGAAATTACCCTCGGGGATCTTCCCCAAGGAACCTACCGCAAGCTGACGAAAAAGGAGCTTGCCTATCTCCGAGGAGAGATCTCCTCTCTCTCGTAAGGACAAGCCAACCATGAAAAGAAAGGACCTGCCATGCTGAAAATACTGCCCATTCAATCCAAGGAAATGCAGGAGGATATCTGCAAAAAATGTAACGTGATCTACCGTCCCGAGCTTTTGGCCTACGCCGCGTCGGTCAACGAGGAGCTGGTTGGCATTTGCCAATTCAAGCTGACGGCAGAGGGCGGCGTTCTCTACGATCTCGCCACCGTTCAAGGACACACGGAGGATGCGGAGTGCAGTGATTTTGAAGCGCTGTTCGTCATGGGACGGGGCACCTTGAATTTCATTGACCTCTGCGGCGTTCACAGAGCCTATTACCGAGGGGACGCGCCAAACGGACCGCTTCTTCGCGCCATCGGCTTCAAGGAAAACGAGGAGGGTGTCTTTGAGATCAATCTCGAGGGCTTCTTTACCGATCATTGCCATGAGCATTCCTGACGGATTTTTTCGTTCCTCCTTGACAGGACCCTACAAGATATGTTATAATAAATCATAGTGTACGAAATCGACAAAAAATACGAATTACAAACAATACATAAATGAAAAGGAAGGCAAACCATGAACCACGAAATCAGTTTTCCCTTACTCCTGAAAACCTTTAAAAAGTGTTGGTGGAAGGTCATGATCATCGCCATCTGCGCCATGCTGATCATGGGAGCGTTTACCGTGTACTTCATTCCCAAAAAATACTCCTCCTCCATGGAGGTGTATATCATCAACTCCAACGCGTCCTACGACTACACCACCTCCTCCCTGCTCAGCGCGAACGTCTACCTCATTAACGACTATATCGCCATCATGCAGGGCGACGCCATGCTGAAAACGGTTTGCAAGGAGCTTCGCGAGGAGGCTGCTACATACGTCGACACCGACGGAAATCCGTTCCTCAACGAGGAGCAGGTCAATGCCCTGAGCAAGCTGGAGCCCGGACACATTCGTTCGATGGTCCGTTCCTCCGCATCCCCCGAAAGCTCGATCTTCCGCTTTTCCATTTCCCACACCGATCCTAAGCTGGCTTACACCATTGCCCGCAAGATCGCCGAGGTTGCTCCCGCAGAGGTTACCAAGATCGCCAAGTCCGATAAGTCGGACGACATTGAGCGTCAGGACTGCATCAGCATCATTATCGAACCCAAAATGTCATCCTCTCACGATTCTCCCAACGTTCCCGTCTACACCGTTCTTGCAGGCATTGCCGCTGCGGTAATCGCTTACGTGGTATTCCTGCTTCTGGGACTTTCTAAGTCGGTGATCGTTACCGAGGAGGACGTGAAGAGAAATCTGGATTATCCCTTGATCGGTATCATTCCTCACTGGTCTGTATCGAACGCGAAGAATCCCAAAAACTGAGAAGGAGGTCCTACGTCATGAGCAGAAAAAGTAAAAAGAACGTTTATATCAATACTCGCCTCTTGGATGAGGAGACTCCCTTCGCCGTACGTGAGGCATTCAATCAGCTCCGTACCAACCTGATGTATACCGTGACCGAGCAGGATCACGCTCCCATCTTCGCCATTACCTCGGCAGACGAGGGAGAGGGCAAGAGCAACGTGATCGCCAATTTGGCGCTCTCCTTTGCCCAGCTCGGAAAAAAGGTTCTTCTGGTTGACGGAGATATGCGCTGCCCCTCTCAGTACAAGCTCTTTAAGCTGGACCGCCGCACGTCGGGTCTGAGCGAGCTGATCTCGGGAATCGAAACGAACGTGATTCTGAAGGATATCCGTCCCCGTGTGGATCTGATCCTCAGCGGACGCATTCCTCCCAACCCCTCCGAGCTGATCACCAGCCCTCGCTTCGTGGAGATCCTCGAAAAATGGAGCCTTGAATACGACGTGATCTTCATCGACCTGCCTCCCGTTGGTATTGTAACCGACGCGATGGCGATCTGCAAGCAGATCTCGGGATACATCTTCACCATCCGCAGCGGAAAGGATTCCTCGAAGACGCTGCAGCACGCCCTCTTCTCCATGGAGCACGTGGGCGCGAAGATCGCAGGCGTCGTTCTCAACGACTATAATATTCGCGGCTCGGGAAGATATCAGTCCAAGACCCGATACAACCAAATGAGCTCTCGTTATGAAACCAGCGCCAACGAGGTCATGCAAAAAATCAAAAGCGAGGAAACAAGCAAATGAAATCAAATGCCCGTCTGATTGACTTTCACACTCATATTCTCCCCGGCGCCGATCACGGCTCAAGCGGAATCCATGAGACCGTAAATCAGATGCGCATGATCCAAACGCACGGGGTTGACACGTTAGTGGCAACCCCGCACTTTTATCCAAACCGACACAGGATCGAGCCCTTTTTGGAAAAGGTGGATCATGCCGTGGCGCTTTTGAAGGAACAAGAGATTCCTTTCGTCTCCGAGCTGTATTTGGGGGCGGAGGTTCTATACTGCGAAGCGATCGACAGAATGGAGGACTTGGACAGGCTTTGTATCCGTGGCACCGACGTTCTTCTTTTGGAGCTTCCTTTGGACCGATGGGGCGAGGATATCTTTGAAACCGTTGAGACTCTCCTTGACCGCTACACCGTTGTGTTGGCGCATATCGACCGCTATTTGTTTCAAGCGAAAAACATCCAAGCCCTTCTGGACATGGGCGCGCTGGCGCAGATCAATGCCGAGGCTCTCTTTTCCTTCGGCTCCCGCAGAAAGCTCTCTCCCTTCCTTGAGGGAGATTCGGTGGTGGCTCTTGGCAGCGATCTTCACAACGTGGAGAAAAAGAATTATTTGAAATTCGTGACGGCGGAAAAGCACCTTGGCTCTCTTCACGGAGAGATCACGGAGCGGAGCGCCGAGCTTCTCAAGCACGCGGAAAATTTTTTTGCGTAAAAGTAAAATAGGAAAAAGGAGCTGAGTCAAGGACTCGGCTCCTTTTTTTATTCCTTAAAATACCGATACTTTCTTCCCTCTGCCTGCCGTCGGAGAAGTCCGAGGGTACAAAAGAGATTGAGCGCGGAATAGAGGTCCCTTCCCTTCAGCCCGCTCCACGCGCCGTATTCCGCGGCGCAAAAGGCGTTCTCCTCGGGAAGAAAAGCACGATAATCCTCGGGGCTGACGAGGGTCACCCATTCCACAAGCTTTCTCGGAAACAGCTCCGCGTCAAATGCCCCCTCCTTGCGGTATCGGATCCGCTCGGAATAACGGTATTCGTCCGCCTCGATCCGCACGAGCATCACCCGTATGCGGGGATCGGACAAAACCTCGCCAAGGGGATAGAGGGACGGGATCCCGTCGATCAGTCTCCCTCCCCGATATACCCGCCGCGTACGCAGCACTTCTCCCGTGTCCCGCTCCACGCGAACCACCCGCTTCGAGGCAAGAAGGGGGTGGATCACGGTAATGGGACAGTCGGTGACTTCCAAATAGTGGCGAAGCTTGGGGAGCAGGGCGCGAAGGTTTTTCGTTTGGATCTCAAAGATCCCCTCCTCGGTCCGCACGTCGGCGATGCTCCGTCCCACGGGGATCTCGTATTGGCGCTCGTCGTCAACGACCCAGCGCTTAAGAGCCCGATGGAGACGCTTTTCGCCGTAGGTTCCGATCCCCGTCCGTTCATGCTCCACGCGCGCCGCCTCCTCTTGGCAGATCGCTTGAAATTCCTCTGCCGTCCTCATGTGGCGATTCCTGCGAACTGGTTCTTGTAAAGCTGATAATACTCTCCGCCCGCCGCCAGCAGCTCCTCGTGATTTCCCGCCTCGGCGACCCGTCCGTTTTGAATGACCACGATCTTATCCGCGTCGCGAATGGTGGAGAGTCGGTGGGCGATGATCAGAGAGGTACGGTTCTCCATCAGCGCAACCATTGCCTGTTGAATGTGCATTTCGGTTCTCGTATCCACGCTGGAGGTGGCTTCGTCCAAAATCAGGATCTTGGGGTCTGCCAGCACGGCGCGGGCAATGGACAAAAGCTGTCTCTGTCCTTGGGACAGATTGCTTCCCGATTCGGCAAGGACCGTATCGTAGCCCTCGGGCAGCCGCTCGATGAACACGTCGGCGCGGGCAAGCGTCGCTGCCGCCCGCATTTCCTCATCGCTGGCGTCGGGGCGTCCGTATTTAATATTATTTCGAATGGTATCCGAGAAAAGGACCGTATCCTGAAGCACGATGGCGATGGATTTTCGGAGGGTTTCCTTGGGGATTTCCCGAATATCCACGCCGTCCACGGTGATCCTTCCCCCGTCGATCTCGTAAAATCTTGTCAAGAGGTTGACGATGGTGGTCTTTCCCGATCCCGTCGCGCCGACGATGGCGATCTTTTGTCCCTCCTTGAGCCAAAGATCCAATCCCTTCAGCACGGGCTCGCCCTTCTCGTAGGAGAAGTCGATGGCTTCAAAGCGAATGTTCCCCTTGACATCCGAAATTCGGATCTCCGAGGTTCCCTCATCGATCTCATCGGCGCTGTCCATGATCTCAAAAATTCGCTCCGCTCCCGCCAACGCCGTCAGGATCGAGGCGTATTGGTTGGCGATCTCATTGATGGGTCTTGTGAATTTCTTGGAATACTGGAGCATGGACTGAATATCGCCGATGCGAAGGGTTCTCATAAAGGGAACGGGATTGAGAACGAAGAATCCGCCAAACGCGGCAATCAGCACATATTGCAAATTCCCGAGAAAATTCATGCAGGGTCCCATGATCGATCCCCACACGCGGGCGCTGATGCTGCAATGCTTCAATTCCTTACTGGTTACGGTAAAATCCTCTACCGCCCGTTTTTCCTTGCCATAGGCAACCACGGTCTTATAGGAGGTCACCATCTCCTCCACCTGTCCGTTGAGCTGACCGAGCAGCTTTTGACGGCGAACGAAATATTTTCGCATAAACTTGGCGAGCTTGGTGGTCAGAATGATGGTCATGGGAATCGTCACGCAGGCAATGAGCGCCATAATCCATCCGTAAAGAAGCATCATGGTAAAGGCGCCGACCAGCGTCAAAATACTGGAAATCAGCGAGGTGATCGATTGTGATATGGCGATGGACACGTTTTCCACGTCATTGGTCATGCGGGACATGATATCTCCGTGTCGGTGGGTATCCGTATAACGGATCGGCAATTTGGAAATCTTTTTAAACAGGTCGTTTCGAAGGGTGTATACCGTATTTTGGGACAGCTTCGCCGCCAGGATTCCCTGCAGAAACGCCATGGTGGCGCTAACGGCAAACAGAACGCCCATGGCAACAAGGTATCCCGTCATTGCCGCCATATCCACCCGAACCTGCCCGTTCTCCACCCGAATGGTATTGATGGCGGCGCCCTGCAGGGCGGGTCCCGCCAGATCGGAAACGGTAACGATGATCATAATGCCGATCAGCAAAAGAATGAGCATCTTGCTTTTTCCGATATATCGGATCAAGCGCCCCAAGGTCTTTTTCAGGTCCTTCGGCTTTTCCTTATTGACGCGGGCACCCATGGGTCCGCCCGCGCGTCCGCCGCCAGGTCCTCCCATGGGACGAAGAGGAGGCATTCCTGCGGGCGCTCCCGCTTTTTCTCTGGGCTGATTCATTGCGCGCCACCTCCGTTCTTCATTTGGGATTCGTAAATATCCCGATAGGTCTCACTGATCTCCATCAACACGTCATGGGGAGCGCAATCCCGAATGGTTCCGTTTTCAATGACCGCGATGCGGTCGGCATCCCGTACGCTGGCGATTCGCTGGGCGATCATCACCACGGTGGTATCCCTCAGCTCCTCTCGAAGCGCTTGGCGAAGCTTGGATTCGGTGGCGAGGTCCAAGGCGGAGGTCGCGTCGTCTAAAATCAGGATCTCGGGCTTACGCACCAGCGCGCGGGCAATCGACATTCTCTGCTTTTGTCCGCCCGACAGGGACGCGCCCTTCTCGGCGATATAGGTATTGTATCGCTCGCCAAAGCCGTTGACGAACTCCTCTGCCTGCGCCACACGGGCCGCCTCCTCGATCTCCTCGCGGGAGGCATCCGCCTTACCCCATCGGATATTTTCCTCAATGGTTCCCGAGAAGAGCTCGCTTTTTTGCATAACGAAGGAGATCTTTTGGCGCAGAGCATCCAGATCGTATTCCTTGACGGGAACGCCGTCCACAAGCACCTCGCCCTCGGTAGCGTCGTAAAACCGCGGAATGAGATTGACAAGAGAGGTTTTACCCGAACCCGTGGCGCCGATAATGGCAAGGGTCTCGCCCCGACGGATATCCAAATTGACATCCCGAAGCACGGGATGGCCCGAGGCACCCGGATAACGGAAGCCCACGTTTTTCATGGAGATGACCACGTCCGCCTCGCCCTCCGTCGTCTTTCCCGAGCAGATTACGGGGTCGGAATCCAACACCTCTCCGATTCTGCGGGAGGATGCCAGCGCGCGGGAAACCGACTGGAACATCATGGACACCATCATGATCGACATAAGCACCTGCGTGATATAGGTTATGGCCGCCATTATGGTTCCTGCGGTCATACCCGTGCCCGCAACGTTATCTATCTGCCAGCCGCC
>JAZOQX010000038.1:0-8576 GCA_045656325.1 Eubacteriales bacterium | reverse complement strand
TACTCCCTTATAAGCTTTTGTTATATTTATATAAAATCTTTTTCGTTTTTGAATGGGATTTTAACATGAAAGCAAAAGTTATATAAAAGGAAACAAATCCGAACTATTTTCGATTTGCAAAACAGTTCGGATTTGTTACGTTGGTGACCCGTGGGAGAATCGAACTCCCGTTACCGCCGTGAAAGGGCGGTGTCTTAGCCGCTTGACCAACGGGCCTTATAGCAGGTATGCGCCGAAATCGGCGGATACCTTATGGTAGCGGGAATTGGACTTGAACCCATGACCTACCGGGTATGAACCGGTTGCTCTAGCCAACTGAGCTATCCCGCCATTGATACGTCCTTTTTTCGAACGCTTGACTATTATATCACACTTCATTTCCTTTGTCAACTCTTTTTTTGAAAAAATTGAAAATATTTTTCACTTTTTCTCCCTTGTCAGAAGAAGCGGAAGAAGATTCTTCCATTCCTCCTCGGTGGCTTCTGCCGAGATGCCGTTGTAGGGTGAAAAAAGGCATTGATAGCTGAAAAAAGCCACGCCGTTTTTGTGCTTCAATCGGTCGGTTGCCTCAAGGCAGCGGGCAAGCACGTCGCGCCGCGCGATCCATTCCCGTTTGCCGCTTCCCGCGTAAGGGTCCTCCTCGCCGTAGAAGCCATTATACGCCTTTTCCAAGGTCATGCCGATATAAAGCTGAATCCCGTCGGCTTGGATCATCCCATCAAATTGCAACGCCACCGACACAAAATCGTGGCTTCCGTGCTCCATGCCGAAATAGATCTGTGGGCAGAGATAGTCCACGCACCCCTTGCGGGAGCACCAATACGCAACGTCGGCATATAGCTCCTCATAATTTCTTTGGTTGTTTCCCGAGGGACTGACACCGAAAACACGGTTCCCGCCGAAGCTATGGACCGTATCGTAGAGCCTGCGGATCAGCTGATTGACCGCATCTCTCCGAAAGGCGTCAAGGCTCAGCGTTCCTCCGCTTTGCGTATAGCGGAGATAGGCGTCCCCGTCAAAGGAGGGATCGGTGGTGGGGTAAAAATAATCGTCGATATGGATTCCGTCTACGGGATAGAGGGAAAGGATCTCAAAAACGCCTTGGGCGACCAGCGCTCGTACCTCCTCGTAGGCGGGATTCAGATACCACGTGCCTCCCACAAGCACCGCTCTTCCGTCGTTTGCCTCGCACCAGCCGAGATGGCGGTATTCTCCCGTCAGCTCCTTTCTCTGCGACTCGGAGAAAAGGCGCAGAGGATTGATCCAGCCATGTACCGAAAGTCCTTTTTCGTGCGCCAGCTCCAAAAGGATGGCAAAGGGATCGTAGCCAAAGGCGGTTCCCGTTTTTCCCACCGCATAGGCGGAGGAGGGAAACAGCTCAGAGGGATAGAGACTGTCGCCATTGGGACGAAGCTGCACGAAAAGGGTATTGATCCCGTTTTGGGTGACGTTCTCCAAGGCGATATGGATACGCGCCGTGAAATCCTCCTTCTGCCGCGCTTGTCCGTTTTCGGTCAGCATGGGACTCAGATCGAACTGGGAGAGCCACATGGCAGACACCCACTCGTGATGAAGCGCCTCATAGGAGGCAGGCTCCGTGTCGGCGGGGACCGATAGGGGATCCTCCCCGAGTCCCTTGGCAATGGATAGGATACCCGCAAGAATCAAAAGAATACACAGAAAGGGAAGCTTTTTTCGAATCCTTTTCATCATAAAAATCCCCCCTCCGCGTCCTATCCTACGATACGCGCGCAAGGGGGGATTTATGAATACTTAAGGCTTACAGATCGCCCTTTTTGACCGCGTCAAAGTCGGCCTCCACCTCGGCAGAGGGCTTCTTGGTGAGAAGCGAAACGACCACGATACAGATGGCGGAGAAGATAAAGGCGGGGAGCAGCTCGTAAATGGCGAATACGCCGCCGAGCTTGCTGATGACCAGCTTCCAAAGGAAGACCATGCCTGCGCCTCCAATCATGCCCGCGATGGCTCCTGCCTGAGTGGTTCTCTTCCAGAAGAGGGAGAAGAGCATCAAGGGTCCAAAGGTTGCGCCAAAGCCTGCCCACGCGAAGGACACGACCTTGAAGATCACGCTATCTTCATCCAACGCAATGATGATGGCGATGAGGGCAATGACAAGGAGAGTAATACGGGAGACCCACATGACCTGCTTGTCGGATGCCTTCTTGCGGATGATTCCTTGAAATACGTTCTTGGAGAATGCCGAAGCGGCAATGAGCAGATAAGAGTCGGAGGAGCTGATGGTAGCCGCCAAGATTCCCGCCATAATGAGACCCGCCAAGAGAGGAGGCAGGAAATTGGTGGACAGGGTGATAAAGATGCCTTCGGCAGAGCCCGAGGTGAGATGCTCCACGGGGAAGAGCTGTCTTCCCACGATACCGATGAACACGGCAATCGCCAAGGAGATCACGACCCAAACCACGGCGATTCTTCTGGAGCGCTTCAGCTCGCCCTCCTTGCGGATCGCCATAAAGCGCAAGAGAACCTGAGGCATACCGAAGTAGCCAAGACCCCACGCCATCATGGAGCAGACCGAAAGAATACCGTAGGGAAGTGCCTCGCCGAAGACGGCGGATCCGCCGGTCACTGCCTGCTGACCTGCCTCGGTGAGGGTGGGATTTGCCAGACCGAAAAATTCAAGGAAGCCGGGAATTTTCTGCGCGTTGTCGATGACCGCGCCGATACCGCCCGCCTGAACGGTGCTGACGATGACGATGACCGTCAGGGCGACGATCATGACGATACCCTGCATAAAGTCGGATACGCTTTCGGCAAGGAAGCCGCCGAGGATGGTGTAGAGCAACACAAAGAGAGCGCCGATGATCATCATGACCACGTAATTTCCGCCAAAGAGGGAGGAGAAGAGCTTACCGCAGGTAACAAAGCAGCTTGCCGCGTAGACCGTAAAGAAGATCAGGATAAAGGCGGCAGCCACCGTCATAATGACGGGCTTCTTCTCGCGGAAGCGATTGGAGAAGAAATCGGGCAGGGTGATGGAATTGTTGGCGCGTACGCTGTAACGGCGCAAGCGCTTGGAAACGATGAGCCAGTTGAGATATGTACCCACGGCCAGACCGAGCGCCGTCCAGAACGCGTCGGCAAGACCGCACCAATAGGCAACGCCGGGAAGTCCCATGAGAAGCCATCCGCTCATATCGGATGCCTCCGCGCTCATAGCGGTGACCCAAGGACCGAGGGACCGTCCGCCGAGGAAATAATCCTCCGAGCTTTTGTTCGCTCTCTTGGAGCAAACCACACCGATCACGATGACCGCCGCCATATAAACGACCATGGCGATCAGGATCTGGATGCTTGAACCATTCAATGTCATAGTATGTTCTCCTTCAAAGAGTAATAATAAGTTATTATAGCACAGAAGAAGGCATTTGTAAAGCCTTTTTCCCCTTTTCTTCACTTTTTCGTGAAAAAATCTGCCTTTGAACCCGCAGGAAGCGGCATTTTACGGTGAGAGGACGTTTGGGTTACAAAAAACCGCCCAAGCCTTGGCGGCAGGGGCGGTTTTGCATTATTTTCGAAGGGAGGCGACCAGATCGCCCACGCCATCCAGTACGTACTTGGGACGATAGGGGAAGCTATCGATATCCTCTCTGGCGGTGACACCGCTGAGAACGAGGACGGTGTCCACGTTGGATTCGATCCCCGCGATGATATCGGTATCCATACGGTCGCCGATAAAGGCAATGTCCTCGCTGTGGCAGCCGAGGATCCGAAGACCGTGGCGGAGCATCAGGGGATTGGGCTTACCCACGAAATATGCCTTCTTACCCGTGGCAATCTCAATGGGAGCCACCAGCGCGCCCGTGGCGGGCATGACCCCCTGCTCGGTGGGACCCGTGGTGTCGGGGTTGGTTCCGATGAGCTTTGCGCCCTTATTCACCAAGGAGATCGCCTTTTCCAGCTTTTCAAAGGAATAGGTTCTCGTTTCTCCAACCACCACGTAATCGGGATTGATATCGTTCATATAGATCTCGCGGTCGTAAAGCGCCTTGGAGAGCGCTGCCTCGCCGATGACGTACGCCGTGCAGGTCGGCGCTTGGGAGTGGAGAAACTCCGCCGTCGCCATGGCGCTGGTGTAGAAATGATCGGCAGACACCGAAAGTCCCATACGCATCAGCTTCATGCTCAGCTCGTGGGGCGTCCGCTCGGGACTGTTGGTCAGAAATACGAATTTTTTATCGGCCTCGATCATCCAGTTGACAAACTCCTTTACGTGGGGAAGGATCTTGTTTCCGTGATAGATCACGCCGTCCATGTCGCAGATAAAGCCCTTTTTGTCCAAAATTCTCTGCATACGCTTCTCCTTACAGCTCGGATATTTTTTTGATTCTGTCGTAGGCTTCCTTCATAAACTCCTCGCCGCTCATGTGGGTATACTTTCCTCTGGTGTCGTGGAAGACCTCCAAGGTCAGCGCGCCCGTGTATCCGTACTTATCCATTTTACGGATCATTTGCTCAAAGTCCACCGTTCCGTCAAAGGGGAGGAGGTGCCAGTCCAAATCCTGCGTCTTGTCGCCCAGGGGTCGTCCGGGATTGTCGTGAATATGGGTGCAGATCAGACGGTCGGTGAAGATATCAAGCCAAGAGACGGTTTTGGTGTAGCAATTCTCGTGTCCCGAATCATAGCAGAATCTGACGTTATCCATCTTGGCGTAGCGGTCGGTGAGGACGGCGAGGTTTCCCAGCATACGAAGATTTTCAAAGGCAACGATCACGCCCTTTTCCTTGGCGTAAAGCACGATCTCGTCGTAGCGGGACAGTCCCAGATCGTTGACCTCGGGGGGATTCCAACCGCTGGAAACGTGGGTAATGACCGTAGGCACGCCCGCTGCCGCGGCGGTGTCGATGGTGGTCTTCATGGCTTGATACATGGTCAGGTATCCCATACCGGGCATCCACATTTCGTTGATTCCCAAAAAGGGCGCGTGGATAAATTCAAAGTCCATACCCAGCTCGTCGCCCCGCTTCTTCAGCGCGAGAATTTCCTCAAGGGGCTTGTCGTTGATGAAATAAGATTCAAAGCCCAGACGGTGAGCAAGCTCCAACGTCTCTATGGAAGTACGCTCTCCTCGGAGGCAGTCCATATTGATACCCAGTTTTCTTTTCATAGCGCGGTTCCTTTCGGGAAAATCATTGATAGAATGATTATACCACATTTTTCAATAAAACACAAGATTTTTCGGACAAATTAGGAAAAATGTGTCTTGATTTTTCAAAATTATGTCACAAGAATAGTTGACATAAACCGAGGGGGCAAGTATAATGAAGAAAAGAAGACTATGAAAAGGGAAGGAGCTTTTTATGAACGTTCGTTTGGTGCATCAAATCCCGCCTGCCCAAGGCAATCCCAGAAACAGCGAAGGATCCTTTTTGAGAGGAAAAAAGGGGGAGATCCTTTTCGCGTACAGTCAATACAGCGGAGAGAGACGTCACGATCACGCTTCCTGTAACATTGCGCTCATCGTTTCCCATGACGAGGGAGAGACATGGAGCGAGCCTCGCATTATTGCGCCCGCCTCCTTTTTCGGTACGAAAAACGTGATGAGCGTGTCTGCCATGGAGCAGAAAAACGGAGATCTTGCGTTCTACTTTATCATAAAGGAGAACGATCTGTCCACCTCGATCGGACGGGCAGTCAGCGCGGACGGGGAGAATTTTACCTGTGAGCGGTGTGAGATGAGGTCGCCCGCAAACTATTACGTGTTCAATAACGACCGCTTGATCCGCAGAAGAAACGGACAGCTTCTTTATCCCTGCGCCTACGTTACCGCGGAGCAGGCTATGAACAGTCATGTGGTTCGTATTCCGTTTACGTCCTCCTGTATGATCTCGGACAATGACGGCAAGAGCTTCTATAAGGCAGACTTCGATTTCGTCTCCGCCGACCCCGTGAACCGTCGATACGGCTTTCAGGAGCCGGGTGTGTACGAGCACGGTGACGGAAGCCTCTACTATTTTATCCGTACGGGCTACGGCTGTCAGTACGAGGCATTCTCCAATGGCAATCCCAACCAATTTACCTTCCCCCGTCCCTCGGAATTTTCCTCTCCCGATTCCCCCATGCAGATCAAGGAGATTGGAGGAGCCATGTATGCCGTATACAATCCCGTTCCTCGCTATAACGGGGCGAGAGAGAAGGAAGCGCCTGAAACCTGGGGACGCACTCCCTTTGTGATCCGAAGGAGCAAGGACGGAGGTCATGCTTGGGGGGCGCTGAATATCATCGAGGATGACTACCATCGCGGATACTGCTATCCCGCCATGTTCGAGACAAACGACGGTCATCTCCTTCTTGGCTACTGCCGAGGAAGCGCGGAGGACGGGAACACCCTTTGCCGTCTCGGAATCGCTAAGATCAGGATCAATACGATTGAATAAGGAGAACCGACCATGTTGACCTTTGCTGATAAAAAATTTTATCTGGACGGAGAGGAGTTTCGCATTTTCAGCGGATCTCTCCACTACTTCCGAGCCCTTCCCGAATATTGGGAACCCCTTTTGAAAAAATTCCGCGCGGCTGGGCTGAATTGCGTCGAGACCTACGTGGCGTGGAACCTCCACGAGCCAAAGCCCGATGAGTATTGCTTTGAGGGCATTGCCGATCTCTCTCGGTTTATCGAGACGGCACAGAGAGTAGGACTTAAGGTGATCATTCGTCCCGGTCCCTTCATCTGTGCCGAATGGGAAAACGGCGGTCTGCCCGCTTGGCTTCTCAAGGATCCCTCCATGCGCTTCCGTGTCAATCACGAGCCCTATATGCGCCGTGTCCGCGCCTATTTTCACGAGCTGTTTGCGGTGATCCGTCCGTATCTGCACGACAACGGGGGTCCCGTGATCGCCATGGCGATCGAGAATGAATACGGCTCCTTCGGAGACGACTTTTCCTACCTTGCCGCGCTGGAGGAGATCTATCGCAAGGAGGAAATGAATTGTCTTTATTTCTCCGCAGACGGAGAGACCGAGACCTATCTCTGCACGGGAAGCCTTCCTCATATTCTGAAGGCGGTGGATTTTACCTATCAGCCGACAACCACCGTGGCGGAGCGACTTTCGCACAGTGATAAGTACATGGACGGAAAAGCGCCCTATATGGTTGCCGAATATTGGGGAGGCGCTCATACCCGTTGGGGGGAGAAGGAGGGCTTCCGTCAGCGCGACGATGTGATCATGAAGAAGGAGTTTTCCGAGATGATCGACCTCGGTGCTTCCTTCAATGACTATATGTTCTTCGGCGGCACCAATTTCGGCTTGATGAACGGTGCCAACGGCGGAGAGTACTACCCGATGGATACCTATAAGGCACAGATGACCTCCTATGATTATGATGCCGCTCTGACCGAATGGGGCGATTATACTCAGAGATATTTCGATCTGCGTGAGCTTCTCCTCAAGGAGAGTCGGGAGCCTCTTCCCGAGCTTCCTCCAAGACCCGAATATCAAAACGTGGGAACGGTTGCACTGACCGAGTCCGCCTCTCTCTTTGAGAATGATTCGCTGGTCTCCCGTCGGGTGCAGAGCCTGATTGCCGAAAATATGGAATATTACGGTCAGGATTACGGATACATCAAGTATAAAAAGATCATGACCTACGATGCACCCTATACGAAGCTGCAGATCCGAGGAATCCGAGACCGCGCCCACGTCTACCTCAACGGAGAGCTGAAGGGCATCCGCATGAGAGGCGACAACCACGATGAGATCATCCCCCTTGAGAACGGTCTGAAAAAGGGAGATTGCATTGAGGTTTTTGTGGAAAACATGGGACGGATCAATTTCTACACGGGCGTGTTCCGCGGAGACCGTAAGGGTCTGATTGACGGAATCTATGCAGAGCATTGTCGCATCATGACCGACTTCGAGGTCACCTCCTACGAATTCAAGTCGCTGGACGGTGTGAAATATAAAAAGGGAACCGATGCAAAGCTTCCCGCTCTCTTCCGCGGATATTTTGCCGCAGAGACGGGCAAGGAGTGCTTCGTGCGCTTCGATTCCTTCAAGAAGGGACTGATCTGGGTCAACGGATTTATGCTGGGACGGTATTGGGAAAGAGGTCCCCAAGAGGCGCTCTATCTTCCCGCCGCTCTTCTCAAGGAGGAGAATGAAATCGTGGTGTTTGAGACAGACGGCCTGCGGGGCGCGCCTGAGGTGGAGATCACCGACCGACACGGATTGGTTGGCAAAACCCATGGAATCATAGAATAAAAAAAGGGGCTGAGTCATACGACTCAGCCCAAATTGTTTTTCTTACATGGTAACCAAGAAGAAGCGCAGCGCGAAGAGGATGCCGATGACGGCAACGATGATGTCTCTCTTCTTGAACTTGCCGGTTGCCAGCGTGATCAGCGTGTACGCGATAGCGCCGATGGCAATACCGTTGGAGATCGAGTAGGTCAGAGGCATCATAATGAGAGCCAGGAATGCGGGAACTGCCGCAGTGATATCGGACATATCAACCTTTGCGAAGTTCTTCAGCATCAGATCGCCCACGTAAATAAGAGCGGGAGCGGCCGCGCAAGCGGGAACGATGGCGGCACCGGGAG
>JAZOQX010000037.1:0-4069 GCA_045656325.1 Eubacteriales bacterium | reverse complement strand
GGACGGGGCTATACCCTCACCCCTCCTCCCGTGAAGGTAGCGGCGACCGAGGCGGGTATTCCCGTCTATCAGCCCGTCACCCTGAGGGACGAGGCATTTGCCGCCCTTCTCTCGGAGCTTGCCCCCGAGATCATCGTGGTGGTGGCTTACGGCAAGATTCTGCCCGAATCGGTGCTGCGATTCCCCAAATACGGCTGTGTCAACGTCCACGGCTCTCTGCTTCCCGAATACCGCGGAGCCGCCCCCATGCAGCGGGCGATCCTCGACGGCAAGAGGGTGACGGGCATTACCACCATGTATATGGACGTGGGACTGGACACGGGGGATATGCTGCTTCGCGAGGAGCTTCCCATTGAGGACGGCGACAATTTTGAAACGATTCACGACAAGCTCGGTGCCCTCGGCGCGTCTCTGATCGTCCGTACGCTGGATGGACTTAGCAAGGGCGAATGTCCCCGTATTCCGCAAAACGAGGCGGCTGCCACCTACGCGGCGAAGATTTTGAAGGAGGATTGTCTGCTGGACTTCTCCCGCGATGCCCGCGAGGTTCACAATCAGATCCGCGGACTTTCTCCCATTCCCCTCTCCTTTACCCATACCCCCGACGGAAAACTGTTGAAGGTGACCCTTGCCCGCATTTGCGAGGAGGATGGGGTCCTTGGCGAGGCGGGACGGGTACTCTCCTTGGAGGAGGGCATCACCGTCGCCTGCGGCAGAGGATCGGTCACCCTTCTCGGCGTTCTTCCCGAGGGAAAGCCCCGCATGAGCGCCTCCGACTTCGTTCGAGGCAGAAAGCTGAGCGTGGGCGATCTTTTAAAATAAACGAGGTACTCTTTCATGATATTTGGATTATTCCGATTTGACTGGACCATTCTTTTGGTGCTTCCCGCCATGTTCTTTGCCATTTGGGCGCAGTTCAAGGTACAAAGCACGTACAAGAAATACGCGTCCTATCCCACCCGCAGGGGCATAACGGGGGCAGAAGCCGCTCGGCGTGTTCTTGATGAGAACGGGCTTTCCCACGTGCGGATCGAGCATATCCGAGGAGAGCTGAACGACCATTTTGACCCCCGCCAGAACGTGATCCGCCTTTCGGATGCGGTTCACGACTCCAAGAGCGCCGCCGCCATCGGCGTTGCCTGTCACGAGGCGGGACACGCAGTGCAGCACGCCAAGGGCTACGCTCCCATCAAGCTCCGCGCCGCCATCGTTCCCGTGACCCAATTCGGCTCCATGCTGGCGATCCCGCTCTTTTTCATCGGTCTTTTGATGGCATCGGACTATTTGATGCTGGCGGGCATCGTCCTTTACGGACTCATTGCCTTTTTCCAGCTGGTGACCCTGCCCGTGGAATTTAACGCCTCGAGGCGCGCCATGAAGGCGATCCGCGCCTCGGGAATGTTGACCGACGAGGAATGCTCTGCCTCCCGTGAGGTACTGACCGCCGCGGCGCTGACCTACGTTGCCGCCCTCGTCACCTCCCTTATGACCCTTTTGCGTTTGATCATTCTCGCCAACGGCAGACGGAGAGATTGAGGGGATACTCCCAAAAATTTTTCCCGCAGAGATTCCAAAGCCTTCCCCAGCGGGGAAGGTGGATTGCCCTCGGGCAAGACGGATGAGGAGAACGCCAAATTTTCAAATTCAATAAACCAACCAAGAAAGGAGAGTCCCATGACGGCAAGAGAGCTTGCGTTCCGCCTTTTGCAAAGGGCGGAGGCAAACGACCAATTTATCAATCTGTCCCTCGATCATGCTCTGGAGCGTTCGGGACTTTCCGAATCCGACCGTGCTCTGGCGGCGGCTCTGGTGTACGGGGTCACCGAAAAAAGGCTGACGCTGGATTATCGGATCGCCTCCCTTTCCTCCCGTCCCGTGGAGGAGCTGGATCCCTCGGTCAAAACCGCTCTGCGCTTGGGGCTTTACCAGCTTTTCTGTATGGATCGGATTCCCTCCCATGCCGCCGTCAACGAGACGGTGTCGCTGGTCAGCAGAAAGGTGGCGGGCTTTGTCAACGCCATTCTGAGAAGCGCGCTGCGCTCCCCCGATCAACCCCTCCCCGATGAGCAAAAGGATCTGATCGGATATCTTTCGGTCAAATATTCCATCGGGCGACCCTTGACGGACAAGCTTTTGTCGGTCTTCGGCAGAGAACGGGCAGAAGCCCTCTTCGCCGCCTTTGGGAGGATTCCTCCCACCACCCTTTCGGTCAATACCCTGAAAATTTCCCGCGAGGAGCTGGCAAAAAGGATCCCCGACGCGATCCCCACGCCCTATTCCTCAAAGGGACTTCTCGTCCGCGGCTCGGTGCGGGAGCTTTACGGCTTCTCGGAGGGGCTTTTCTTCGTGCAGGACGAAGCCTCCCAGCTCACCGTGGAGGCGTTGGATGCCAAGGAGGGGGATCTCTTGATGGATATCTGCTCCTGCCCCGGCTCCAAAAGCTTCGGCTCCGCCATCCGCATGAACAACAAGGGAAGGATCCTTTCCTTTGATCTCCACGAAAAAAAGCTACCCCTGATTTCCTCGGGGGCATCCCGCTTGGGAATCGATATCATCACCCCCGCCGTTCGGGACGGAAGGAACCCTCTGCCCGAATATTTCGGCAAAGCCGACCGCGTTCTCTGTGACGTTCCCTGCTCCGGCTTTGGCGTGCTTGCCAAAAAGCCCGAGCTTCGCTATAAGGATCCCGCCGCCTCCGCCTCTCTCCCCGCCATTCAGTCGGCGATTCTCGACAATGCCTGCCGATACGTAAAGGATGGCGGCACCCTCGTCTACTCCACCTGCACCGTTCTCCCCGAGGAAAACGAGGAAAACGTCTCCCGCTTCCTTGAGAGACACCCCGAATTTATCCCCGTTCCCTTCTCGGCGGGCAGTCTGTCGGTCCCCACGGGGTCGATCACTCTCTTGCCCAACGAGCATGGCACCGACGGATTTTTCGTCGCCAAATTTAAAAAGCAAGGATAAGGTCATCCATGGAATCCATCAATCAAGTAACCAAACGCGATCTGCTCTCTCTGCTCCCCGAGGAGCTGACCGAGCTGATCCTTTCTCTGGGAGAACCCAAATACCGCGCCGAGCAAATGTTCTCCCCCATGCACCACGGTGTCTCTCCCGAGGAAATGACCAATCTCGGGAAAGCCCTCAAGGGAAAGCTGTCCCTTGTATCCTACTATTTTCTCCCCACGGTACGCCGCAAGTTGGTATCGGCTCTGGACGGGACGGTAAAGTATCTTTTTACCCTCCGCGACGGCAACTGCGTGGAGAGCGTGGTCATGAAATATAAGCACGGCAACACCATCTGCATCTCCTCTCAGGTAGGATGCCGCATGGGCTGCGCCTTTTGCGCCTCCACCATCGGGGGCAAGGTCCGCGATCTTCTTCCCTCGGAAATGCTCGGTCAGATCATTTCCGCCGAAAAGGATCTGGGTGAGCGGATCTCCAACGTCGTGATGATGGGCATTGGAGAGCCTTTGGACAACTACGACAACGTGATCCGTTTTCTCACGCTGGTGGGACACGAAAAGGGTTTGAATATCGGCTATCGCCATATTTCTCTTTCCACCTGCGGTCTGGTAAACGGCATCGACCGACTGGCAAGGGAGAATTTCCCCATTACCCTTTCGATCTCGCTCCACGCCTCGGATGACGAAACGAGGGGCGCCATCATGCCCGTCAACAAAAAATGGAATATAGACGCTCTGCTTGCCGCCTGCCGCCGCTATTACGACGCGACGGGACGCAGAATTTCCTTTGAATATACCCTCATTGCGGGCAAGAACGATTCCCCCGAGGCCGCGGGCAATCTGGCGCGGCTTCTCAACGGCGCGCTCCGTTCTCCCAAGGATTCCTCCACCTTCCCCATTCACGTGAACCTCATTCCCGTGAATCCCGTGACCGAAACGGGCTTTTCCGCGTCGGACAAAGCGGCGATCGACCGCTTTGCCGCGATCCTTGAGAAAAAGGGGATCCGCGCCACCGTCCGCCGCCGTCTCGGCTCGGATATCAACGCATCCTGCGGACAGCTCCGCCGCGCCGAGGAGCAGAAAGAAGAATCCCCCTCGTCGCCCCC
>JAZOQX010000036.1:0-3638 GCA_045656325.1 Eubacteriales bacterium | reverse complement strand
TGGAAAACTTTTGGAATTTTCCTGTCAAGAGGTTTTTGAAAATAAGTCATTTTCTCCGAAATGCACAAAGGGTGATATGAAAAACGGGATCGTACGCAAGTACGACCCCGTTGGGATGATTTAGTTGTTGAGGGCGCGGGTATCGATCTGCTCCTTGGCAAGGGCGATGAAGTCCTCTGCGGACATGGCGCCCAGATCTCCCGTCTTGCGGGAACGAACGGCCACGGTGCCCTCGGTCATTTCCTTGTCGCCGATAATCAGCATATAGGGAACCTTTTCCAGCTGTGCGGAGCGAATCTTGTAGCCGATCTTCTCGTTACGCTCGTCCACGGTCACGCGGAGACCAAGGGCGGTCATACGGCTCGCTAGATCGCGGCAATAGTCTGCCTGCTCGTCGCCGATGGGCAGGAAGCGCACCTGCTCGGGAGCCATCCACATGGGAAGCGCGCCTGCGTACTTCTCAAGAAGCAGAGCCAGCGTTCGCTCGTAGCAGCCGAGAGACGTGCGGTGAATGATATAGGGAGTTTTCAGAGTATTGTCGGAATCCACGTATTCCATTCCAAACTTCTTGGCAAGCAGCATATCGATCTGAATGGTTACGAGCGTATCCTCCTTGCCGTGTACGTTCCGCATCTGAATATCCAGCTTGGGTCCGTAGAAGGCAGCCTCATCAATTCCGATGGCGTAGTTGCCCTCGCCGAGATATTCGTCGAGAAGCTTGCCCATGATGCTCTGCGCCTCATTCCACTGCTCGGGAGTTCCCTCGTATTTGTCCTTACGGTCGGGATCCCACTGAGAGAAGCGGAAATAGCAATCCTCCCAGAGTCCCACCGCAGACAGACAGTGCTTGGCAAGCTCCAGGCAGCCCTTAAATTCCTCCGCAAGCTGCTCGGGACGAAGCACGAGATGCCCCTCGGAGATCGTAAACTGACGCACGCGAATCAAGCCGTGCATCTCACCGCTTTCCTCGTTTCGGAAGAGCGTAGAGGTCTCTCCGAGTCTCATGGGCAGATCGCGGTAGGAGCGCATCTTGTTGAGAAACACCTGATACTGGAAGGGACAGGTCATGGGACGGAGCGCGAAGCACTCCTTGGTCTCATCATAAGGATCGCCCAGCACGAACATACCGTCCAGGTAATGATCCCAGTGTCCCGAAATTTTATACAGATCCCTCTTTGCCATCAAGGGAGTCTTGGTCAGAAGATATCCTCGCTTCTGCTCCTCATCCTCCACCCATCTCTGCAAAAGCTGAATGGTTCTCGCTCCCTTGGGAAGCATGATGGGCAGACCCTGCCCAATGGAATCCACCGTGGTGAAATATTCAAGATCTCTTCCGATCTTGTTGTGGTCGCGCTTCTTTGCCTCCTCAATACGGTCAAGGTGCGCCTTCAGCTCGTCCTTGGAGGGGAACGCCGTACCGTAGACGCGCTGCAGCATCTTGTTCTTCTGATCGCCCTTCCAATACGCGCCCGTACACTGCGTCAGTTTAAACGCCTTCACCGCGCCCGTAGCGAAAAGGTGAGGACCCGCGCAAAGATCCACAAACTCTCCCTGACGGTAGAAGCTGATGATCTCTCCCTCGGGAAGCTCCTCGATGAGCTGAACCTTGTAGGGCTCGTTTTTCTCGGTCATAAGCGCGATCGCCTCGTCGCGGGGCAGCTCAAAGCGCTCGATCCGCAGATTTTCCTTGACGATCTTCTTCATCTCATCCTCAAGCGCCTTCAGAACCTCGGGCGTAAAGGACACCTCACTGTCAAAATCATAATAGAATCCATTTTCAATAGCGGGACCGATGGTCAGCTTCGTCTCGGGATACAGGCGCTTAACTGCCTGCGCCAGAATATGAGAAGCGGTGTGACGGAACACGTGGGCGCCATCCTCCTCGGCAAAGGTGAGAAGCTCCACCTCCGCGTCATTCTCAAGCACCGCGGACAGAGCCACGACTCTGCCGTTCACCTTCGCGGCAAGAACCGCGCGGCTCATCAGCTCCAGCTCGTTGGCGGCATCGTAAACCGTCACCGCCTCATTCTTTTCCAAAATTTTGTCTCCGAATTTGATCTTCATATCCTTCCTCCTATAAGTAATGCAAATGTAAAAATTCATCAAAAAAGCACCTCGGGCAACAACGCTTCCGTCGTCACCCGGGGTGCGTCAATTCTTGTCGCACGGTTCCACCCGGACTTTTCTCTTTGTGTTTTTATTCAAGCTGACCGATCGGCGTAAAAAGCGGTATCGCGGGGACTCCGTTCGCAAGAGCCTTTCAGCCAAGGGCTCTCTCTCTGAGGCGGGGGGATCCGAGGACGTGTTTTTTTACGGCACTCCGACCTTATTTCTTTCTTTTCTGATTGTACTCCGAATGGGGGTTTACGATCTCACGCCAATCCAGATCTCCGCGATCCAACGCCGTGATGATAACCTCTGCGGTGGCAATGTTGGTGGCAACGGGAATGTTGTGCAAATCACACATTCTCAAAAGCTCCTGCTCGGCGGCATTGTGCTTTGCCGTGGGACGGGTGTCTCGGAAATTCAGAAGCACGTCGATCTCGTTATAGGCGATCCTCGACGCGATCTGCTCCTCCCCTCCCTGATCACCCGACATCAGTCGGTCAATGTGAAGCCCCGTGGCCTCGGAGATATATTTCGCAGTAGCGGCGGTGGCGCATAAATGGTGCTTGCTCAGAATCCCGCAATAGGCAATACAAAACTGTGCCATCAGCTCTTTTTTCATGTCGTGGGCAATCATCGCAATTTCCATTTGAGTTCCTCCGTTCATTCTTACTGTCGTCGATTGTTTTTGATGTATAATATACACCACTCTAAGGTATATTATAACATTTTCTCGGTCCTCTTGTCAATGGCTTTCGCCGATTTTTGTAATTTTTTAAAAATTTGGACAAACCTCTTGCATTTTCTCTTCAAATCCTTTATAATAGTCTTGATTTTTATTTTTGGAGGTTTTTATGATTGATGAGATGATCGCAAAGGTAGCGGCAACCGACAAAGAGATTGCCGATGCCATCTCCGCGGAGTACAAGCGTCAGTCCGACGGTCTGGAGCTGATCGCATCCGAAAACGTGGTGTCCGAGGCAGTCATGTGCGCCATGGGCTCGGTTTTGACCAACAAATACGCCGAGGGATATCCCGGCAAGCGATATTACGGCGGATGCTCCTGCGTGGACGTAGCAGAGACCATCGCTATCGAGCGCGCCAAAAAGCTGTTTGGAGCGGCATACGCCAACGTACAGCCCCATAGCGGCGCACAGGCGAACACTGCCGTTTATTTCGCGCTTCTTCAGCCGGGCGACACGGTCATGGGCATGAGTCTGGCACACGGCGGACACCTGACCCACGGAAGCCCCGTCAACATTTCGGGTATGTACTACAACTTCATTCCCTACGAGCTGGATCCCGTAACCGAGTATATTGACATGGAGGCATACGAAAGACTGGCAAAGGAGCATCGCCCCAAGCTCATCGTAGCAGGCGCCTCCGCTTATCCCAGAATCATCGATTTCAAGAGAATGGCTGAGATTGCCCACGAGGTAGGCGCGTACTTTATGGTCGATATGGCGCATATCGCAGGTCTGGTCGCCGCAGGCGTTCATCCCTCTCCCCTGCCCTACGCCGACGTAGTGACC
>JAZOQX010000035.1:0-19399 GCA_045656325.1 Eubacteriales bacterium | reverse complement strand
GTCCTGCTCAATGTCAAAGGGCGGCTTCTGAATGTAGGAAAAGGGAACGTGAGAGATGAGAAGCCTGCGCGTCACACCCTCTGCCAGATATTCCTCCTGCGCGTTCCCGATTACCGAACGAAGCCATCTTGTTTCCGCCTGGCGGAAGGCATGGAAGCAGACCGTGTGACCGTATTCGGGGTTCGAGTCTGGCTTGTCCTCGCCGCAATCCAATACGATACCCCATAAGGACCCCACGCGGAAGGTGTAATAGGTTTTTCCGTTATGGGTGGGAGTATAATTGCCAAAAGTCTCGGCGCAGATACCGCGGGTATCGTGATTGCCGCGGGCAAAGACCACGGGGCATTCTCCCCCCGTCAATGCCGAAGACAAGCGGTAAATGGTGTTGAAATTCTCCACGCAGCCACTGTGATTGGGAATGTCTCCGTTCAGAACCAGCAGGTCGAGCCGATCCCCAAAAAACGAACCCGCGCGGATCACGGGGTCCTCCAGATTATGAGCGTCCGAAACGTGATAGATATGGATCTCTCCCGTTTTCGGAACGGAGCGGAAGGGGAAGGTCAGCTCCTTTTCCTCCTCGGAGGTAGGAAAATACGGCTTTCTCTCGATCATACACCGCCAGCAAAGCGTATAAGCCTCTGCCGCGTCCAGCTCCGCCATAGGCACCTCCACACGGTGGATATTGGTTCCCGAACGGAGCATACCGTTGGCATCGTCATAATAAAGCTCGTTCCCGATCCGAATCCACACGATCGCCTCGCGGGAAAAGGGAATGAAGATCTGATAGGTGTCCTTGAGCGCAAATACCGTGGGAAACGATAAAAGCTCCGAGGGAAGGCTACTTTCACGCATGGCAGCCTCCTTACGCGCCGTAGGGCTTGCCAGTGCGGACACAGACGTTGTCGATGACGATATCGGGCTCTCCCTTTTTGGGGAAGTCCAGAATGGCGGGCATCTCTCCCAAACGGAAGACCTGATTGGTTCCCCGCAGAGAGAAGGGACGGACGCTGATATCGAAGGGAATACCGTCAATGGTGACGATCGCCTTGCCCGTCAGCATGGAGCAACGGAGAGACACCTTGTGAAGCACCTCAATTTCCTCCTCGGTTTCCTCGTTGATCGTGTTTTCTTTAATTTCCCAAGTGTACGTTTTCATGATCTACCTCAATTCTTCTATGTGAAAATGATGAAATTTCTCGGACGGGGATTGCCACGTGACCGTCTGGATCGGATATTCGCAGCAAAGCGATACGATGATCGTTTCATTTTTTGACGCCAGAGAAAAGGAAACGGAATAAGCAGGACGGGAGCGATTTGGGGTAAGTAATCCGTTTCCCGTCATCTTGGCAAGGGCTTCCTTTTTGGTCCAAACGCGAAAGAAGGCAAGATCGGTCTTTCCCTCAAAGGAAAATTCAGCGTATTCCTCCGCGGTAAAAAAGCGTTTGGCGACATCCTCTGCCTGCGGGTACGGACGCAGAAGCTCCATATCGATCCCCACGCTTCCCGAGGAGCCGTCTCCCAAAGCCGCCGCCGCCCAGTTCTTTATATGGGCAAGACTGAAAGCAGGCGCGGACGGACGGTCAAAATAAGGCTTCCCCTCGGGAGTCCTTTCGATGGTCATAGGCTCGTTCCCCCATAGCTCGCGAAGCGCCAAAAGAGCGCAAAGGCTTTCTTTTTTTCGCTCGGCATGGCGAATGCCCTCCATCCGCGCCCTTTCGTATGCGCCAAAGGGAAGATCAATTTTATCCTCTGGGAGATCCGAAACGGAAAGCAAACAGATTCGCATGATCCTCCTCCTTCTTTTTTCTTTCTATCATTATATCGCAAAGCCCCAAAAAAATCAAGACGTATATAAAAAATAAGGGCGGATGAGAAAATCTCATCCGCCCGACGGAAGCCCGTCAGATATAAACCTCTCGAATCGATTCAAGGGTTGCGGGAATGCCGCACCGAATATTGGAAAGCTCCTCAGTGTAACGCTCGTAGAGACGGTCGGAGCGGTCCTCGTCCTCGTCAAGGATCAGCATAGCGGCGAGATAGAGCGCCGCTGCGGGAGCCAAACGCTCACAAAGAGGGAAGTCCTCGTCCAAGGGAAGATATGCGTGATTGTATTCCTCGGCGGGAGAGAGGCTCAGCCAGCAATCCAGATCCTCGTTTTCGATGCAAAAGGCGGCAAGGTGATAGGGAGCCTGCTCGGCAAGATCCTCGTTTTCAGTCACCGAATGACCGAGAGCAAGGAGCGCCAGCGAATGCTCGTAAATGTCTCGATTTTGCATCATATTTCCGCCTTAGTTTCCGGGAACACCCATTTCCACGATCAGAAGCTCCTCGGGGTAAACGATTTTCGCGCCGTAGAGATGCAGTCCCTTGACCGCGTCGGCAAAGCGCTGCTCGGGGCGGTAGGCTACGATTTCGGACAGCTGCTCCGCAAAGGTGATGGCGCGCTTGGTACGCATAACGCACAGGTGCATATTAACGCCGCTCACATCGGGATCGCTTCGGATTCCGTGGGTCACGAAGACCTTGCAGCCCGCAATGGTTCCGATGCAGCCCGTTTCCAGCGCGGAGCTGTTGTCGGTGCTCAGCTTTACCTTTGCCTTGTAAAGGATGGAGGCAACGGCAGGGCTGATTTCAAGCACTACCTCGGTGTCGTCGTAAACACCACACTCGTACAAGCGCTCTCTGGCATCCACAATGGTCTCGAAAATATTATCGAAGCTCAGGTAGTCCTGTCTGAATCTTTTATAGTGATCGTTACAAAGCGAGTAAACGTACTGATCAGCGTCGGCTGCCAATCCGCTGGCGGCATTTCGCATGGCGGCATCCATAAGCTTGGGAGAGCATTGTACGCGGTCAATATCGTCGATCTGGAAGTTGAAATATTTTGCCTGATCGATGGTCAGCTCACAAACGGTATCGGAGAGAGATTGAGGCTGGATCATCACACCATTCTTCGTATAGGTATTGATGTCTATGGAGCCGACTCCGCAGATCTTAACGACCGATCCCTGATCCTTGATATCGCCTTCAAAATCTCGGTTACAGTTGGCAACGGCAACGTAGCGCTTGTCCAGCTCCTTATAAAGAGTTTCACTCCAGACGGTGGGGATAAAATTCGTAATAGCCATAAAATTAAATTCCTTTCTTTTTGAAAAAATAATGAATGAGTAATTTGTAGGGGATGCGTCGGATTATCGACGCCATTTTTTCATAGATTCCCTGATTTTTTTGAAGTTTTGACGAACCTCCGCAGGGGACATGGTGCGGACCTCGTCGGGAGAAAAATATTCGCTTGGGGTGTATAATCCCGCGCGTCCCGCAGAGCGTTCTGCGTTCAATCGGTTGACCTCCTCCGCATGGAGTCGGTCCATACGGTTCTTTTTTTCGTAAAGAGCATAGGCAGCGCTGAGGGGGATTCCCATTTCCACGTCCTGCCATACCGATTCGGGAACCTCCCGAATCGGAGTGGTAGGGAAAAGGCGACTGAACTCCTCCATCTCCGCCATCACCCTTTTTTGCTCCTCCTCCTTTTGAGAAAGGGAGGCGCGGAGTCGGTCAATTTCTTCCTTGAGCGCGGAAATTTCATCGGCTGGCTCCTGCTTCTTTGCCTCCGATTCGGGGGAGAGAGGTTCCTTTGCCTCATTCGATTCGTCTGGCACGGGAGAGGCAAGATCCCGATTTTCTGCTTGCATGATTTCTTCCATGAGTTTCCTCCTAAATTTGATCGTCGGATTCCTCGTCTGACGGCTCGTTGATCGCCGAACGGTCAAGTTCCTCCAAAAGGGCTTGGCGGTCTATCAAGAGACCGGAGGGAAGACGGCGAATATATGCCGAGGGCGTCAGATAACCGGCATCCAAAAGCTTATCTAACATATTTTGAGCGCCCACCGCCGTATAACGGGAAATTTCCGCCACGTCTACTCTGGCAGAGAGAAATCCCTTTTTGAGCATACTGAATTCTACCGATTCGGTAGAGATCCCTCCCTCGTTTTGGCAAGGGAGAAGCCGCTCTGCGGGATAGTACGCGCACATCATGTCCGCCCAAATGTTTGCCATGTCCTCCACGCAGCGGTAGTAGCTCCGTCTGATCTGCTCCAGAGGAATACGGGAGCTTTCCTGCAGGGCAAGAATGGCGCTTGTGTTGGTTGCCTCGGTATTACCGAGAGCGGATTCGGTTGCGCCCATCAGTTCCTTGGTGATGCTGATGGCAGACTCAATCAGATCCATGTATCCCCCCTGCATCTGTCCCGTGCCTACCACGGAAACGGCGTCGGCAATATTTCCGCCGCCCACCGCGGCGATGGCTTGACCTACCTCGTTGGACCATTCGGGGATCTTGGATTTATCGTAAATGACCTTGGAAAAGGCGGTGTCGGTCATATGCTTCATTGCCATGGCAAAGGCTTGATTGATGTATTTTTGATTGGGGATCAGCGAGGTAATGGGGGAGGTGCCGTGAAAGCTGTTTTTGGTGGGGATCCAATTGCAGTAAGCAACGGGATAGAGACGGCAATCGGTCCTTGCGCGGCGGATCGAGCATTCCTTGGTGGATTTTTCAAAAACGACTCGGCCGTCCTCTCGCCAGAATTTAATGATATAGGTGGCTTTTGCCTCCGCCTCCCCCTCCAGCTCGTAAAGGGACATTTCGCCGCTTTGGTCGTGACAGTCGCTGTCTCCGACGATCTTCAAGAGATCGTCCTCCGAGCAGCCTGCTTCAGCCGCCTCTTTGCGAAGCGAGGAAACCGAGGCGCGTCCCGCCAGAATAATGTAATCTTGAGACTGAATGTCGGCACGGTTCACGTCCGAGACGAAGAGATTGACGTTGTCAATGACCTCGGTGGCAATATCTCCCTCGTAGAGCTGAGGACTTTTGATGGAGGGATCCCAGTAGCAGTATAACACGCCGTCTCCCGTAATGGCGGCATCGGTCAGCATACGGAGAAGACGGTAATCCATGCCGTTCTGCTCCCAACGGTAGGCAGTGTTTGAGGAAAGCGTCTCAAGTCCCCGAGCTAACTCCTCGGCTTCTTTTCGGTTTTTCAAAAAAGGAAGATTTTCATCGGTATACCGAATGGAAAGATCGGTGGAGGCAACGGAGCAAATGAGATAATCCACGATTCTCCGAATGATATTGAACACGGGATGCGGAAGATCGGGCCCCTCGGCGCTTTGCCATTGCGCTCCTCGGTAGAAGCGTTCGTTTCTGCGAACGGTCTCGTAAAGTCCGATTCTCCTTTTATAGCTTTTGCCTGATTCGTATTGCGCCCAGGCTTCTTTGATGGAATGATGAAATGGTTTCATTCGCGGTTCCTTTCTTTTGTCGTTGATTTATTGAGTATCGATCGAGATACGCCGAACGGTGAGCGGGGAATTTTCATCGGCGCGGATCGAAAGATTGGCGCATCGGAAACGGTAGGAGCGGCAACGCTTTTTTGATACGGTATTTCCCGTGGCGTCGTTGGTCGTAAAGGAAGCGAGGATCGGGGTTTTCAGATCTCCGCCAAAGAGGGAAACCAGCACGGGCTGATCGTTGGTGACACCGTGAAACGTGATGTGGCTGACCGTTTTTACGTCCGAGGAGCCAAGATCTCCCAAGGAAGCCTGATAGTAGGACTGAATCGGCGAGATTTCCTCGGCTTCATTCAAGTCGTAATACCGATCGTCGGAAAACTGATATAGCGTCGGACCGTGGATAAAGCCCATCCGATCTCCCAGCCAGATCAGCCGATCGGCGGGAACGTCCGTATAACGGAACCAATTTTCGGAATCAAGCTGGCAAATCCAGACCGTGCTTTGCTCCTTGTCATTGACCCATAGCTCGTTGTTGGCAGGATCAAAGCAAAGCTGCGCGCGGCTGAAGAAATTCTTGTCCCAGTAAGGGGCAACGCCCTTAGAGATGCTGACCGCTCTCAGATCGCTGTCCGAGCTTGCCTCCCATCGGTAAATGGCGTTTTGCCCCACGGTAATGGGGTCGTTTGCCGCCTGAAGCACACCGTCGGATGAGGCGCAACCGATGGGATAGGTTCCGCAGGTGGACAGCTCCTCCTTGTCCGTATCCACGTTTTTGGTGATCCACGTGTTTCCCTCCGTAAAAAAGATGATACGGTCACGGTCGTGGGTAGCGCCGTGAATCTGAAATTGCCCGTTTCCGATTGTGTGATCGCAGCCTACGGGGAAATAGAGGGGAGTGCTTTTGGTGTTGAGGGCTCTGGACGCGAGATAATCCTCCTTTGGTACGTAGGAAGCGCAAAAGACGGTGGCAGCCGTTTTTCCGCCGAAAAGAAGAATGCGGCTGGCATCGGTGTTGCCAAAAAGCACGTCCTTGTTGCAGCTGTACAGCTCCTCCTTAGGAAAAGAGGGATCGTCCTCGAAGGTAAGATATACGGTAACGCGATCTCCTGCCACGGGACGAAGGATATTGACCGTGTTGAACTCAAGATCCAGATAATAGTCGTCAAATTCGGTCTGCTCCACGTCGTTGCGAATGACACGCTCCACCGATTGGATGGGATAGGGGGAGCGGAGATAGACGGAGGGAGGATCTTGAATGACGTAGGTCATTCTGGCTTGATTGTGCAGAAGATTTCTCGGCTCGTTGATCTCTCCGAATTTGGTGTTGGGCCAATCCTTGGCTACCAAGGGAATATAGCCCACGGTGCTCTGTACCATTCTTTCGTTGACAAAGTATATATCACTGTCGCACAGAAGGAACAGCTTCCCCTGATTGCAAAAGAAATGGGCATTGCCCGAGGTGGATTGGATTTGTCCGCATAAACGGCTCTCCTCGGTTTTGAGATTGACCACGTAAACCCGATTGGCGCGGACCAAAAATAAGTAAGGGATCTGATTAAATTGCATCATAATGGACGCTCGGATCTCATTTTCCGCGGTGTGAAGCGGAGCGTAGCCGTTTCGTTTTTCCAGCGCCCCATCTGCCGTGATCCGAAAATTTCGGATATCCACGGTGTTTGGTACGCCGTCCATGGCAGTGGCGGAACGAATCCCATGAAAGCCGTCTGCTCGGACGGAGGGGGTTCTTTTTTGCTTTGTTGACATAGCGTAACCTTTCTTGGAATGTAATATGGTTGAGGATCTCGTCCTTCAAAGGAGTACAGACGTATGGTTCAATCAAAAAACGAGGATCTCTCTGGGGGGTGAAAACGGAATTGCTTCCGAGAAATGGGGGGAGGGGGCGGGCAGCGGCTCATGAGGGCGTAGCGAAGCGCCTCGGGGGCGTGAGTAACGCTGTGTGGCTCGTCGGAGGCATCCTCGGGACGGTTCGGATCGCATAAAAGAGCGCCCAGACATCGGATCAGCTCCTGACAATCGGAGCAGATCCGCAGATGAGGGGAAGCGCCAAGATACTCACGAAGCATTCGCCAGCCGGGGATGCGCCGATTGTCGGCGGGGATCATGGGAGGCATACCCTCTATTGCCTGCATGATCTCAAATCCGCTTTTTCCGCTGTCCTGTCTTCGATTCCAGAGGTCGGGAGAGGCAACGGCAAATTCGATCTCCCCTCCTCGGCAAAGTTCCGCAAGCCTGTTGGCGGCTTGAGAGAGGGTCAGATCAGGCGACATCAGCTCGCGAAGGACGTAAATATTTCCCTCGGGATCAATCCCCATCAAAAGAGCCGCCAGCATATCGAAGCCATAGTCAAAGGCAAGAAAGCGCTTCAGACGGTCGGGAATGGCGGAGGGGGAGCAAACGTGAACATCGGGATCAAATTCGGGGAGAAACTGACCCTCAAAAACGTTCCATTTTCCAAAAAGCCACGCATCCCGCAAGCGAGGAGGAAGGGATTCCAGAGAACGAACATAATCGGGATCCGCCTTGAGAAGCACGTCGTTGTCGTAAACCAGAGCGGGAATAAAGCAGTAATCACGGGGATCCTCGGTTCTTCGAAACTGGCGGTCCACGAAGATTCGTTTGACCCAACCGTGACCGATCCCTCCGGGATTGCAGGTCAGATACATTCTTCTGGGAACGTTGGCGGTTCCTCTCAGACACGCCTTGAAAATGGAGAAGCAGTATTCGCTCAATTGAGTCGCCTCGTCGATGGCAATGATATCATATTCCTGTCCCTGATAGCGAAGGGCATCGGAATCGGCGGCGCAGTAACCGAGGAAAATACGGCTTCCGTTGGGAAGGGACAATACCTTGTCGGCCTCGGACCAGGACAGAAGCGAGCCGTATTCCTTTAAAAAGGGAAGAACGTGATTGGACTTCAGCTCAGGATAAGTACGGCGGATCAGAAGACAGCGAAGCTCGGGATAACGCAGGCACATAGCGATCAGCTTGCGCCGAAGCGCCCAGGATTTTCCGCCTCCTCTTGCGCCTCCGTATGCCACGAAGCGGGCTTTCGCGTGAAAAAATTCTCTCTGTCGCTTCGTGGGAACTCCTCGTATGGTAAAAATATCCGCGTTCTTCATTCGCCGTCACCGTAAATGTCATGCTCGAATTGAATCATGGGGAGCGCCTCGGAGCAGGGAGAGCGTTCTCCCCGTTCGCCGTTGCGGTCGTAGCCCAAGCGGCGCTTGAGATAGGCGGTCAGAAGCGTGGGAGAGACGGAGGAGTTCAGCGCCTCATCCTCCAACACCGCGTAGATATAGGCAACCTGCGCGGGAAATTCCTCGGAAAGCTCAATCAGATCCTCGGTACCCATTCGCAGGAAACGGCAAAATCCCGCGAGATTCGGGAAACGCCCTTCATTTTTTTTGGTGACTCTTGAGGACCTTGTGTCCTCCTCCTCGGAGGACGGACGGCAAGAGTCAATGTATTTGGTTAAGAGCCGATCGTAAATGTTGCGGCGGAAAGCATCCGTGAGGAGATCTCTGCCGCTCTTTTTGTTCATAGGTGGTACCTCCTTTTCGTCTGTACACCCGTAGTATACAACGAAACCGAGTATCAAACCGTCTCAGTTAGTCTCACCTTGTCTCATTTTTCAGAAAAAATTTTTTAAAAAAACAAAAATCCCATTGAGGAATGTTTCCTCAATGGGATTTGGCTTGATATTCTGAGTTAAGGATCGTTGGGCAGGATCTGCCAGTTCTTGGCGCTGTATTGCTCCGCCGCGGCAATGATCTCGGACTGTTGGGCGGTATCCGCCGCGTAGGGAAGAAGCAGGCGCATATGGTAGCGAAGCAAAAGATCTAATCTGGCGGATGCTGCCGACTGCACGTGCTGAATTGCCGTTTCATCCGTGTCGGACTCGGTGGCGTTGACGGCAAGAAAATCAAAAGCGCCGACCAGATCGTCGATCAAAATGGCAGAATCCTCTGCCGCAAGGAAGGAGGAGGGAATACAAATGCCCAACGCGCCGTCGGGCGCTAAACGGTGAACGCTCTCGGAAAGCAGAAGAAGCTCCTCTAAGGATTCGGGGGAGAGCGTGGGCGCCATCAACAAAACGTCGTTCATTCCGTTCTTCAGCGCGTCGGAAAGAAGCGCCGCGGTTTCGGACAGCCGTACCGAACGAAGCGCAGGGTCCTTTTCCTGAAAGGCGGTCAGGTGCCAGATGCCGCACAGACGCATTTGAGCGGACTTGGCTTGAGAGGCAGCCTTGGTTATGGTAATAGAATAGTTAGGGCTTCCCAACCCCATGGAATCGGCAAGAGACGAGCTGTAAAGCAGGGATCCGTCGGTCCTGTTTAAGGGAACCGATACCTCCTTGACGGAGGATTTCCGAAGCTCCTGCAGACGGGACGCAAGGGTAGATGCGTCTGCCGTTTCCAGATAGATGGGACGCGCCTTCACCGAAACCGACAGAAGGGAGGAGGTGTTCTCCTCTGGTTGCTCGTTGTTCGGATTCTCCGACGGCTTCTCTTCGTTGGCGGAAAGAGTGCCGAGGATCAAGAATCCTGCCAGCAGAAGAATCAGGAGGATTCCGATGACCAAAACGGTCCGACGGATCCGCCGTCTCCGTTGCAGCTTCCGTCGATATTGTGCGTGACGGCTTCCTCCGTTCATTATACCCTCCGAACGCCTACGTTCTTCTTCGCGTGCTTTTTCTTCAACAGAACGATGACGACGACGGCAGCGACAAGGGCGACCGCTCCACCGATGACGATACCAATGACAACGGGAAGGTAGGAGGGAGCCTCATAGACCTCGGGCAGACGGGTCAGATCCAGATCCTCATAAAAATCATTTGGAACGAAGGTGAGGGATTTTTGGACCTCCTCAAGATCGCTTGCGATCTCCACGCTGTAGTATTGATTTTGCAGAGTGTTGAAATTCTCGGTAATGTAGTCGTCGTCGAGGGCAAGACGCTGAATAATGTAATAGCAGACCTCATAGGAATTTCCCAATTCACCCTGAGACTCTACGATTCCGCTGATCTCGCCGACAGACAGATCGAAGGCGGCATTCTCGTAGACTTCATCCATATAGCCACGGCAGAAATAATTTCCGTTGCCCGAAATGTCGGAGAAATCCTTGTTATAGGTCGTTTCACCAATGATATAAGAGAGAGATTTTCCGTTTTGGATCAGATCGTACGCAAGAGAGATCTGGGAATAGTCGGGATTGGCAACGTGAATGGTGCGAACGAAATTTTCCTTGATATAGCAAAGCAGAGCGGAGGAGTCGTCCTCCACCAAGCCGATTTGAGGATAATGGGTCAGAAGACGCTCATAGATCAGATCCACCTTGTAGGTGAAAAGGAGGTACCGTTCGGTCAGACCGTAGTCCAACCGATTCTGCTCGTAAAGCTCCTCGTCGCCGTCAAAGCTCACGTTAATCGTAGCCTGTAGCTCGGTTTTGGCGTTTTCTTCCATTTCCTTGTCGTCATAGTCCAGTCCCACGTTTTCGCAAAGCTTCAGGATCGCGAAATTGACGGTAATATTTTCCTGAACCAGTCGGTCCAACTCCTCCCGCATTTTTGCGGTGTCTCCGCCCTGGGACTCCTCTGCCGAGGAAAGATAGTTGCTGACCAAAAAGTACAGCTCGTCGTAGTATACGTCCTTTCCGTCTACGGTTCCGATGACGGTATCTGCCTTGATTCGGGAATCGGTAGGCTTGGAGGCGCAGGAAACCAGTACCGACAGAGAAAGAAGGAGACAAAGACCCAAAGCGATGAGAGATCGGAGTTTGCGTGAATGCTTCATAAATACCTCGCAATATGTAAATTCAACGAATATGCCTATACTATACCATTATACCTTGCTTTTGTGACAAAAATGTGAATAAATCGGGATTTAAAAAGGAAAAGGGGAGAAAGAAGAAAGAAAAATTCAAAAATCTCTTCCATTTGGATAAAAAACATGGTATAATGAGAAAGGTGATTCCCAAGGAAGGAGGAGCACGTATGCAATCCAAATACCCCATTCCCCTCAGTCAGGTCATCAGAGAGTTTCAGCTTGAAACGATCTCCTTGCCCGAGGGGGGAGAGGACATTCAAATAAGCAGCCCCGAGCTGAACCGACCGGGATTGGCGCTTGCGGGATTTCATGAGATGTTCGAGCCGAACCGTATCCAGCTGATCGGAAGAATGGAGCATCGATATCTTTCCGAGCTTTCCGAGGCGCAACGGAAAACCCGTGTCGAAAAATTTTTCCGTCTGAAGCCCGTAGCGGCGGTCTTGACCTCCAATCTTCCGCCCTTTGACGAGATGGTGGAGCTGGCGAAGACGCATCACGTGCCTCTGCTGCGTACCGAAGAGCGAACCAGCGCGTTTATGGCATCGGTCATTTCCTATCTGAATACCAATCTGGCTCCCCGCATTACCCGTCACGGCGTATTGGTGGAGGTTTACGGAGAGGGTATGCTGATCCTCGGCGACAGCGGGATCGGTAAGAGCGAAACGGCAATTGAGCTGGTCAAGCGGGGACACCGCCTGATCGCGGACGATGCGGTGGAGATCAAGCGAGTATCCGCCAAGACCTTGGTCGGAACCGCGCCCGAGCTGATCCGTCACTATATCGAGCTTCGAGGAATCGGTATCGTGGACGTGCGCCGTCTGTTTGGTATGGGCTCGGTCAAGGAGACCGAGCGGATCGACCTTGTCATCAATCTGGAGACGTGGGATTCCGAAAAAATGTACGATCGCTTTGGATTGGACGAGGAACACGTCAATATTTTGGGAATCGACATTCCCGCCATTACGATCCCCGTGCATCCGGGACGAAACCTCGCCGTCGTTTTGGAGATCGCTGCCATGAACCACCGTCAGAAGAAGATGGGCTACAATACGGCGGAGGAATTTAATAAACGGCTGATGGAGCAGGAATTTTAAGAAGAAATTTTAAAATAGGAGTGTTATTGATCATGAAATTAAGTGTATTGGCAAATCTTTACGGCGCAAAGACCTTGGACGAAACCTTGAAGATCCTGACGGGACTCGGCGTACATACCGTGGAGATCGGCGCGGGTGGATATCCGGGAAAGGCGCATTGTAACCCCGCAGAGCTTCTGGCAGACCCCAAGAAGCTTGACGAGTTCGTTGCTACCTTCAAAAAGTATGACGTAGAGATCTGCGCCCTTGCTGTCCACGGAAATCCTCTGCATCCCGACAAGGCTACCGCCGAGATGTATGACAGAGATTTCAAGGAAGCTGTTTTGCTGGCGGAGAAGCTGGGAATCGATACCGTGATCACCTTTTCGGGCTGCCCGGGCGATCACGAGGGAGCCAAGCTTCCCAACTGGGTCACCTGCGCGTGGCCCGAGGATTACGTAGAGATCCTGAATTGGCAATGGAACGAAAAGGTCATTCCTTACTGGAAGAAGACCGCTGCATTCGCCAAGGAGCACGGTGTTCCTCATATCGCGTTTGAGATGCACCCGGGCTTCTGCGTGTATAATCCCGAAACCCTTCTCAAGCTTCGCGAGGCGGTAGGAGACGTGATCGGCGCGAACTTTGATCCCTCCCACCTGATCTGGCAGGGAATCGATCCCGTTGCCGCCATCCGTGCCCTGAAGGGAGCCATCTATCACGTTCACGCAAAGGATACCAAGATCGATCGGTATAATACCGCGATCAACGGCGTGCTGGATACCAAGCATTACGGCAAGGAGCTGGAGCGTTCTTGGGTATTCCGTACCGTCGGATACGGCAACAACGAGAGCTATTGGAGAGATCTCGTTTCCAACCTCCGTCTTTGCGGCTACGACAGAGTGCTGTCCATCGAGCACGAGGATAGCGTTATGTCCATCGACGAGGGATTGCGGAAGGCAGTATCCTTCCTTAAGGATATCGTGATCTACGAGGAAAAGCCCACCACCATGAGCTGGGCATAAAGAAAGAAGGTACCGAGACGAAAGTCTCGGTACCTTTTATGTTATAAGCAGTTTTTTGTCCACGTAACGGAGAGGGAGGTCCAAACCGCAACGTCGGGACGATTTTTCGCAAGACCCAAGCCGTGGTGTCCGTCGGGGAAGAGATGCATTTCATAGGAAACGCCCGCGCGCGTCATGGCGTCCGCAAGGAGAAGCGAGTTTTGTACGGGAACGACCTGATCGTTGACCGTATGCCAAATAAAGGCGGGCGGTGTGGAGGAATCCACGTGAAGCTCCAAGGACCAAGCCCGTCTTGCTTCCTCGGTCGGCTCCTCTGAGCCCGTGCCAAGCAGATAACGGAAGGATCCCTTATGGCGGTATTCCATTGCCGAAATGACGGGATAAGAAAGAATCATACCGTTGGGACGGTTGATGCCCTCGGTTTCCTCGGTAATGCCAAGCGCCTCCCGTACGATGGGAGCGTTCCAAAAAATACCCGCGCTTGCCGCCAGATGTCCTCCCGCCGAAAAGCCGATGATGAAGATTTTGTCGGGATCAACGTGATAGGACTCGGCGTGCTCCCGAACGTGCTTGATGGCAAGCGCCGCCTGAATAAGCGGACGGCCGCCAGATGCGTTTTCGCTTACACCGTAATGAAGCATGAAGGTGTTAAAGCCCTCGTTCAGATAATACAGAGCAAATGGCTCTCCCTCGTGGGGGGCAAGGTCGTGATAGCCGCCTCCGGGGCAAACGATCATAGCAGGACGGGGGGGATGGTTCTTTACCTCATCCTGAATGTACGTCGTCAGCGTTGCCTCGGGATAACGCGCGTCGAGGGGAAATGTTTCATGTCTCATGGATCGATTCTCCTTTTCGAAAGATGTCATTGCGCTACCATTATATCACTCGACGCAAAAAAATGCAAGAGAAAATATTGACAAGCATAAAATTTATGCTATAATAATACGTGACACGGGGAACACTCGTGAATATATCGTACAGAAGAGTAGGAATACGGGCGTAAAGTGCCTGTCGGACGGGGAGTTGCCGACGGGACGAAAAGCGAACCAAACCGCTTGCGGCTCATATTCTGCATCCCGCTTCATACGGCAAGCCTTGGGGCGTTTTTGCCTTCTTTCCTTCGCCATATGCAGTCGAGGAAGGGAGGATTTTTTTATGGACAAAAAAAGAAACCGTTTGGCGGTGTTCGGTACCGTCCGTATCTTGGCTCTATCGGCGGTTTTGGTCGCCATGAGCATCGTGTGCGGAAAATACCTCGCCATTCGCGGGGGAGACGTTCTTCGCTTCAGCTTTGAAAATCTGCCCATTCTCATGGCGGGAATCATGTTCGGACCTCTCGTGGGAATGGCAGTCGGCGTGGCGGCGGATCTGATCGGTTGCCTGATGGTGGGATACGCCGTCAATCCGCTCATTACGTTGGGAGCCGCTCTCATAGGCACTATCGGCGGACTCCTTTGGTGGCTTTTTCGCCGTCTTCCTTACGGCGCGCGTTTGATCCTTTCGGTGGCGGCGGCGCACCTGCTTGGCTCCGTTGCGGTGAAAACCGTGGGGCTTGCCGCCTTTTACAGTATGCCTCTGTGGCAGCTGATGCTTTGGCGGCTGCTGAATTATATTATCGTCGGAGGTTTAGAGGGAGTGATCCTGTATGCCGTCCTGAAAAATAAGAGGATCGGATCCATGATGCTCAAGCCGCGAGAGAGGAGGAAGCCGCAATGAATTATCAAGAAGCGTTGGAATATATCCATTCGATCAGCTGGACCTTTTGCAAGCCGGGATTGGAGCGGATCGGTACCCTTTGCCACCGTTTGGGGAATCCTCAGGACTCTCTGCGGTTCGTTCACGTAGCGGGAACCAACGGAAAGGGCTCGACCTGCTCGATGCTTTCCTCGGTCCTTCGCGCGGCAGGCTACCGCGTGGGTCTGTATACCTCGCCCTATATTCGCTTTTTCAATGAAAGAATGTGCGTGGACGGAGAACCCATTTCCAACGAGGAATTGGCGGAGATCACCGAGTACGTTCGTTCCTATGCCGACGCGATGGAGGATAAGCCCACGGAGTTTGAGCTGATTACAGCCATTGCCTTTGAATATTTCAAAAGACACTCCTGCGACGTGGTCGTGCTGGAGGCGGGTATGGGAGGCAGACTGGATTCTACCAATATCATTCGCCACCCCCTCTTGTCCATCATTACGGGCATCGCCCTCGATCACGTGGCGTTTCTCGGAGATACGGTAGAAAAGATCGCCGCCGAAAAGGCGGGGATCATCAAGGACGAGGCACCCGTCCTTTACGGCGGAGAGGACCAAGCCGCCTCGGCAGTCATCGAAGCGGCGGCAAAGGAAAAAGGCTCGTCCTTCCATTCGGTTCCTTATCGGGAGATTCGGGTGACCGAAGCCGATCTGTCGGGAACGAGCTTTGATTTTGGCGAGAGAAGAGAGCTGAGGATCGCTCTTTTGGGCAGTTATCAGCCAAGGAACGCCTCGCTGGTTGTTACCGCCGTGGATCTGCTTCGGACCAGAGGACTTTCGATTTCGGAGAGGGCGCTTCGGGAGGGGCTTGCCGCCGCCCGTTGGCAGGCAAGATTTGAGATTATCTCCCGTGATCCCTTGACCATCTTCGACGGGGCGCATAATCCCCAAGGGATCCGAAGCGCCGTGGAAAGCATCAAGCACTACTTCAAGGATCAAAGAGTGTATCTTTTAACGGGTGTTCTTCGGGATAAGGATTATACCGCCATCGCCAAGGACCTTTCAACGGTAGCAAGCCGCGCCTTTACCCTGACTCCCGATAGCCCAAGAGCGCTTTCGTCAGAGGAATACGCAAGGACGCTTTGCGACGCGGGAATTGACGCAAGGGCGTACGGTAGCTTGTCCGAAGCCTTGGATGCCGCCGCAGAGAGCGCGAGACGGGACGGTGTTCCCCTGATTTGCTTGGGATCGCTCTACGTATACGCGTCTCTGATCGTCGAGGTCGAAAAACGAAATTGTCTATAAAATTGGACGGGGCCGGCCCCTCCCATGCGTACGCATGGGAGAAGCCGCCCCTTTTTGAATGAAGAAGTGGAGGTTCGTTACCTCTGTGATAATAGGATAACACGGAAAAATGATAATTATGCGAGGGATGGGTGGCAATTTTGTGAAGGAGGAGGAATTTTCCTTGAAGATCGGTTGACAAACCGTGAAAAATATAGTATAATGTCACCCGTGAGTTCGAAACCATCCTCACGTAAAACAAAACTACGGAGAACATGAAAGATGAATCAAAAAGCAAAAAAACGAACCCTGTTTTTGTGCAGAGGAGCCCTGATTGCGGCTCTGTACGTGCTGTTGACGATGGTCGCCAGAGTCCTTGGCTTGGATAGCGGAATGGTACAGCTCCGCCTGTCCGAGGCGCTTTGTATCCTGCCTCTTTTCTTTCCCGAGGCGATCTCGGGTCTGACGGTGGGCTGCCTTCTTGCCAATCTTCTTGGCGGAGCGGTCTGGCTTGATATTTTGGTAGGACCCGTCGCCACGCTGCTCGGCGCGGTGGGTACCTATTGCCTTCGCCGTCATCCTTGGGCGGCGGCATCGATGCCCGTCCTCTCCAATGCGCTGATCATCCCCTTCATCCTCTGCTACGGCTACGGTATGGAGCAGGCGATCCCCCTTATGATGCTGACGGTCGGCGCGGGAGAGCTGATCTCCGCCATGGGACTCGGAATGCTCCTGTACGGGGCGTTGCGTCCCCACGCGGGACGGCTCGGCCGAGGCGCGTAACGCGAAAAAGACAGAGCCCCGCCCTCAAAGGAGAGCGGGGATTTTTTGGTTCCAAAAATATAGAAGAAAAATTCAAAATCCTCTTGAAAAGAGGAAAAAAGTTTGGTATAATAATAGGGTAGTCTTTTGATTACGGTGTCACGGACTGTGAAATAAGGCCATACCAGCCGGGGAATTAGCGGAGCCCTGTACCTGAAATCCGCTACAGCAGGGGTTCATTCCTTCCTTGAGGGTTGATCCGATACGGTCTGAGTCGTATTCTGCTGCGTTGAAGAGTGGGTCTTGCGCAATTGGGAGCTGTGAACCATGTCAGGTGGGGAACCAAGCAGCATTAAGCGGTAAGCCCGATGTGCCGCGAGGCAGCCTGCTCCGAGCAGGAGGTGCGAAGATCGCGTAGAGGTGAGATTCGATTGGAAGGTGTATGGTCTTATTTTGCAGTCTGTTTTTATTTTGCGGATAGGAGGGAATTATGCATCAGGCGTTGTACAGAAAATGGAGACCGAAGACCTTTTCGGAGGTTTGCGGTCAGGAGCATATCACGTCGATCTTAAAATACGAAACCGAGCATCACAAGTTTTCCCACGCCTATCTGTTTTGCGGCTCTCGGGGAACGGGTAAGACGACCTGCGCCAAGATCCTTGCCAAAGCGGTAAACTGCGAGTCTCCCGTGGATGGAAACCCCTGTAATACCTGCGCGGCTTGCCGCTCCGTCGATGCGGGAATCGCTACCGACGTTTTGGAAATGGATGCCGCGTCCAATAACGGAGTGGATAATATCCGTGATATCCGCGACGAGGTGGTGTATTCTCCCTCGGCGCTCAAGTACCGCGTCTATATCGTGGACGAGGTACATATGCTCAGCGGAAGCGCCTTCAACGCGCTCTTAAAGACCTTGGAGGAGCCTCCCGCGCACGTGATCTTTATTTTGGCGACCACCGAGCTGCATAAGCTTCCCTCTACCATCGTATCCCGCTGTCAGCGATTTGATTTCCGTCGGATCGCCACCGACGTGCTGACTGCCCGACTTTCGCATATTGCCGACGAGGAGGCGATCGAATACGAGCCCGATGCGCTCCGTATCCTCGCCAAGCTGGCGCAGGGAGGAATGCGCGACGCGATCAGCCTTTTGGAGCTTTGCGCGGGTACGAGACAGAGGATCACTCCTTCCTTGGTCGATCAGACGGTCGGCTCTGGCGGGAGAGAGGCGCTGGAGCAGACGGTACGCGCCATTGCCGCCTCCAATTTTGACGGAATTTTCGCTACCATCGACGAGGTGGTACGCTCCTCCAGAGACGTTGCCGTGTTCTGGCAGGATCTGCAATCCTATTATCGGGATATGCTGGTCATGAGAACGACCTCCGTGGCAGACCGCTATCTGGATCTGACCGAAAACGAGTCGGCTCGTTTGCGTAAGACCGCGGAGCTTTTCCAAAAGGAAACGATCCTGCACCATTGCAGGCTGATGGACGAGGCGTTTTACGCTATGCAGAAGGCGGGAGCCGCGAAGCGTCTGATCGCCGAAATGGCGCTCCTTCGGATGTGCGATGCCTCCTTGGATGCCTCGGCGGACGCGATTCTTTCAAGACTCGCCAAGCTGGAAACCGCCGTGGCGGCAGGCGTAACTTTTCGCGCGCCCGAGACGGCAAAGGAGATAGAAGCGCCTAAGAGAGAAGAGAAGGAACCCCTTAAGGAGGAGTCGGCTGCCCAAGAGGCACCCGCACAAAAAGCCGAGCCTGCGGAAGGGCTGAAGCTGATCCGCGGATGGAACGAGATCGCCGAGAAGGCTTGCGCGGGAGACGGAGCGGTTTTGGCATTTGTGAAGATGGCAAAGGCACTCATGGCTGCCGACGGCAGAATCTATATTAAATTTCCGGGAGATTTTGCCAAATCCATGGTGGATAAGCCCGCTACGCGGGAGGCGATCCGCGCCTCGCTTTGTATGGCGCTTTCTCGGAATCTTTCCGAGAAGGATCTGATCCTTGACGTACTGGAGAAGGACGAGACCTATACCGATCTGGACGAGTTGGATCTGTAATAAACCGTGTGAAAAATTATTAAGGAACAATAAAGGAGAGACACAATGAAAGCAAATTTGCCAAAGGGAATGGGAGGCGGACCCCAGAATATGAACGCCATGCTCCGTCAGGCGCAGAAGATGCAGGAGGATATGGCGGCGCTGCAGGAGGATCTGGATGCCAGAGAATACGACGTCTCCGCGGGCGGCGGTATGGTCGCCGTGAAGATCAACGGAAAGAAGGAGGTTCTTTCCATTGACATTCAGCCTGAGATTGTGGATCCCGATGATATTGAGACGCTGTCCGACGTACTGGTTGCCGCTGTCAATGAGGCGATCAAGCGCGTGGAGGATACCAACAGCGAGGAAATGGGAAAGATCACGGGTAACATGGGTC
>JAZOQX010000034.1:0-27776 GCA_045656325.1 Eubacteriales bacterium | reverse complement strand
CCCGAGGATTTGAAGGGTATGTTGGATGCTGCCGGTATTTTGACCGCTCGTGGTGGTATGACCTCGCACGCTGCCGTTGTGGCTCGTGGTATGGGTAAGTGCTGCGTTTCGGGTGCCGGTGAGCTCAATATCGACTACAAGGCTCGTACGATCAATGTAAACGGTTACACCATCAAGGAGGGTGACTGGATTTCGCTGAACGGTTCGACCGGTGAGGTTTACCTGGGTCAGGTGGCCACGCAGGATGCCGACTTGAGCGGTGATTTCGGTCAGCTGATGGATCTGGCCGGCAAGTATGCCACCATGAAGGTTCGTGCCAATGCCGACACGCCTCGTGATGCAGCTCAGGCCTTTGCCTTTGGTGCCGAGGGTATCGGTCTCTGCCGTACCGAGCATATGTTCTTCGAGGCAGACAGAATCGCTGCATTCAGAGAGATGATCTGCTCCGACACCGCTGAGGAAAGAGAAATTGCTCTGGCAAAGATCCTTCCCTACCAGCAGGCTGACTTCGAGGCTCTCTACGAGGCTCTTGAGGGAACCCCCGTATGTATCCGTTTCCTGGATCCCCCTCTCCACGAGTTCGTTCCTACCACCGATGAGGATATCGCGGCTCTGGCAAAGGCACAGGGCAAGACCGTTGATGACATCAAGGCTCTCATCGCATCTCTGCATGAGTTCAACCCCATGATGGGTCACCGCGGATGCCGTCTGGCTGTCACCTACCCCGAGATCGCGAAGATGCAGACCACCGCTGTTATCCGCGCTGCTATCAACACCCAGAAGGCTCATCCCGAATGGAAGGTTCAGCCCGAGATCATGATTCCTCTCGTTGGCGACGTGAAGGAGCTGAAGTACGTAAAGGCTGTTGTTGTTGCAACCGCTGATGCAGAGCTGGCTGCCGCAGGCGTGAAGCTCGACTACGAGGTTGGTACCATGATCGAGATTCCCAGAGCTTGTCTGACCGCTGACGAGATCGCTGCCAACGCAGACTTCTTCTGCTTCGGAACCAACGACCTGACTCAGATGACCTTCGGATTCTCCCGTGACGACGCAGGCAAGTTCCTTGAGGCTTACTACGACGCAAAGATCTTCGAGAACGATCCCTTCGCAAAGCTGGACCAGAACGGTGTTGGCAAGCTGATGGATATGGCTCTGAAGCTGGGCAGACCCGCAAACAAGAACCTCCACGTAGGTATCTGCGGCGAGCACGGTGGAGATCCCACGTCCGTTGAGTTCTGCCATACTCTTGGACTTGACTACGTGTCCTGCTCTCCCTTCCGCGTACCGATCGCACGCCTCGCTGCTGCACAGGCTGCACTGAAGTAATTCACAGGATTCATTGAATCATTTTTCGCTCCGAATGAGAAATTCTCATTCGGAGCGTTTTCTATGCTTACCTACCCAGGCTCGCCGTCTCGCGCTCTTTTTCCTTTTCTTTTTTCTTAACCGAGACCAGACGAACGCGAAGCCCAAGACACAACCATTTGTTTCGCAAATAATGAATGAGATATACCGCAAATCGGAATACCCAATCGATGATCATGGCAAGCCATACCCCCCAGATCCCCATTCCCAATCCGGGAAACGAGAAAAGTCCGAATACGGACACCGTTTCCAACGCGCAAACGTAAGCGCCCGCCACGCGGAAAATCCACATACTAAGCATGGAAACGACCATGGGAAAACGAACGTTTCCCGCCGCGCGGAAGGCAGACGGAAGCATAAAACCAACGGGCCAAATCGTCGCAGCAAACACCGAGTGAAGCAGAAGCATCTGCTTGGCAAGCTTCGCAGAACCATCAGACAGCGAATAAACGTCCACAATGGGATTCAAGAACAAGAGCGTCGCGAGAATGACCATCCAAATGACAAGATAATTGAAAGCAAGAAGCTTGAACGAATCGCGTTTTGCTTGACGTCTTTTTTGAGCGCCCACACAGGTTCCCACCACTACGATCATAGCCGAGGAAAAGGCGTTTCCCGTCATATACTGAAAATTCGCGATTCCCAAGGCGACGGAATTTGCCGCAAGGGCTGCCGTCCCCAACGCGGAAACCAACGACTGGGTCAGCAATCTGCCAAATTGAAACATGGCATTTTCCAGTCCGTTCGGAATGCCGATTCCAAGGATCCTTTTGATGATCCTGATATTGGGTCTATATCGGAAAATCTTCTCAATATGGATCACTCTTCTTTTATCGAGAATCAAAATCAGCATAATCGCCGCTCCGAAAATACGCGCGATCAGCGTCGCAATTGCCGCCCCGGCCGCTCCGATCCCGACACCGTAAATCAAAACGGCGTTCATTACAATATTGATTACGTTCAGAATAATGGACACAATCAAGGAAATACGGGTATTCCCCGACGCGACGAAGGAGGCTCCGATCCCGTCCTGAATGGCAACGAATGGATAGGAAAGCGCAAGGAAAAACATATACTCCTTGGCGTTTTGCATCACGCTCGCGTCCGCGTCTCCAAACAGCGTGGAAAGCAACGATACCCTAAAAATACTGACCACGACCGTCAACACCGTTGCCAAAGCGGTAACGATATATAAAAGCTGCTTTGCCGTTTCGTGCATTTCCTTATATTGCTTTGAGCCGATGCTTTGAGAAAGAACCACGGCTCCACCGCCGATAGTGGAGGTAAAAAAGATCAGCAGGAATACGTCCAAGGAGCTGACCAGCGACACGCCCGACACGGCATCCTCTCCCGCATACGATACCATCATGGTGTCAATGGTCCCCACCAAAACGCTCAATATCTGAGAAAGAAGCAAGGGAATGATAATTCTTCGCAAATCCCGATTGGAAAACAGGGTTTCCTTACCTTCCCTTTGCGACGAGCCTTTAAACCGAAACATAGAAAATTCAAGAACCTCCCGCTTTTTTTGAAACTAATTTTGAAAATACGTTGACAAATTCTTGAAAATACTATATAATTATAATACAAAAAAACGACATGTTCTCGCCGAAACACAAAAAGATTACGCCATTTTTTTACGGAGTTGTTATGAAATCAGTTTTTCTTTTGCATCGGGAAATAAAAAAAGGACTCGCGCACGAGTTGGTTCGGTGTCCGTCCTTTTATATGCATTTTCATTCCTATATGGAACTATACGTCATCCATTCGGGAGAAGTGGAAACCTTTATCAATGATCACCGTCAGGTGCTACGGGCGGGAGATATCTCCTTTGCCTGCAGTTACGATTCACACGCGTACCGTACCATCTCGGAGGATGCGCTGGGAGAATATTTATCCATCCCTCGGGACTATTGCAAGGAGATCCTTCCCCTTCTTGAACGAAAGCAGGCTTCTCCGTTCATCAGCGATAGCGCGACCTACGAGACAATCTCCGCGGCAATGAAGCGTCTTTCGGATCACCCGAACGAGATCTCCACCCGTGGATTGATCTACATAATTCTGGGCGCGATTCTGGACCATGCTCAGGCTTCTCAGCAAGAGAAGCCGTCTCAGCTTGCCTCCTTCTCCCCCGAAATGCTGATCTATATCAGCGAGCATTTCCGAGAAGAATTGACGCTTTCCATGCTGGCAAAGCAATTTGGCTATAATCCCAGCTATCTTTCCCGCAGCTTTAAGGAAAATTTCGGAATCTCTTTGAGCAAATATATTACCATGCTACGGCTGAGAGAAGCCATCCTTCTTTTGAAAAGCGGAGAGTACGGGGTAACCAAATGCGCCTTGGAAAGCGGCTTCGGCTCAACGAGAAGCTTTTATCGGGCGTTTCACGAGGAGTTCGGCGTAACTCCTAAGGAATACCAGTCCATCGAGGATGAAATCTTCAAATAAAATACCCGTGATGATACGCATCTCGGACTTATACGCTCCCAATCGGAAACGCTGCTGATTGGGAGCGTTTTATTCATGTATAAAAGTCCATATTTTCACATTCATTTCTCCATGTTCTTTTTTTGAAAAATATATTATAATTAAATATAACAGAAACTCGTAAGGAGGTTGCCGTGAAACAATTATACATGATTGGAAATACACATTTCGACCCCGTTTGGCTTTGGCGCTGGGAGGAGGCAATGGCATCTATCCGCGCTACCTTCCGTTCGGCACTCGATCGAATGAAGGAGGATCCCGATTTCGTTTATTCCTTTGCAACGCCTCCCGTGTTCGAATGGATCCGCAAAACCGATCCCTCTCTCTTTGAGGAGATCAAGGAGCGGGTTGCAGAGGGCAGATGGGAGCTTGGCGAGGCTTGGTGGGTCCAGCCCGACTGCTATTCCGCCTCGGGTGAAAGCTACGTCCGCCAAGGGCTTTACGGTCAAAGATATTTGATGGATACCTTTGGCAGATCCGCCGATTGCGTTTTTAATATCGATAGCTTCGGTCACAGCCCCATGCTTCCTCAGATTCTCAAAAAAAGCGGAGTAAGCTCCTATTGCTTCGTCCGTCCCGAGCCGTGCCACATTGCGCTCGAGCACTCCTTCTTCCGCTGGAGAAGTCCCGACGGAAGCGAGATCCCCACCTACCGTGCCTATCACGCATACCGTAATGACGTGCATAAAAATTTTGAGGAGTGGGACAAGCAGGAGGATGCCTTGATCGTATTCGGTGTCACCGACCACGGCGGAGCGCCTACCAAGGAGGCACTTGCCGCCATTCGGGAAAATCCCGACGCGCACTGCTCCTCCATCTCTGACTTTTTTAAGGACAGAACCACCGATTACGTGGTATCCCGTGAGCTTTTGACGGGCGATTTCGGTCCTTACTCCAATTACAGCCGAATCAAAAAGCTCAATCGAATCGCGGAATACGCGGTTTTGAATGCGGAACGGAGCGCGTGGCTTGCTGAACGTGAGGATAAGGGAGCGCTTAGTGACTGTTGGAAGGATATTCTTTTCAATCAATTTCACGATATTTTGGGCGGCGCCTGCATCAAGGACGCGTATATCGACGCGGAAAATCAGCTTGGACGCGCCGTTGCCACCGCAAACGAGACGCTTCATTTCAATTTGCAGTTTATAACCAAGGATATTCAGATGCTTGGAACCAATCCCGAAACCATCTGGAATCTGGTTGTATGGAATCTGAACGGTGTCCCCTATGAGGGATATTTGGAGGCCGAGGTACAATGGGCACATGAATTTCCTTGGTACGACAAGGGCTTGGTGTTGGAGGATGCCGAGGGCGTGCGTTATCCTTGCCAGATCATTCGGGAGAAATCGGTCATTCCCCGCTTCCGTTCCCGCATGATCTTCAAAGCCTCGATTCCCTCCGTAGGCTACAAGGTATTTAAGCTGATCCAAACCGAGGAGGAGGTCGTAAAACCGAAAATCAACCCCTTTTCGATCGAAACCGACCGCCTGTCGGTACGTTTTACAAGGAAGGGCTTTATCAAGTCCATTACAGACAAAAAAACAGGTAAGGTTCGCACGGGAAAGACGCTCTTCCCCGTTTGCTACAAGGACATGGGCGACACGTGGTGCTTCAATATTGAGCATTACGAGGAAAAGCCGTATTTCTTCTCCTTTGAGGGCTTCCAAATCATCGAGGCGGGCGAGCAAATGACCGAAATCAAGGGCGTTTACCGAATGGGCGGCTCTAAGCTCGAAATGTACTACCGCTTTTACCGCGATACCGCTTATTTTGATCTTCGCTACCGCGTAGCGTGGGACGAGAAGCATATGACGCTGAAGCTGGAGTGTGACGTGGCGCAGGACAAACACTTGGTTGCCGTTCCCGGCGGATCCATCGAGCGCGGCGAACACCAAGCAGACGTTCCGCTGGGCGCATGGATCGTTTGCGATCCCTTTACCGTGACCGCGGACAGTATTTTTGCTTACTCAATGCACGATCGGGTACTTGGGCTGACACTTCTCAGAAGCCCCATCTACGGAGATCTGCGGATCCGCGAGATCGACGATTCTCTCGATTACGACATCATCGACCGAGGGATCGTGGAGGGCAAGCTCCGCTTCTCCTTGGAAAAGGAGGAACCGTCCTTTGCCGATTCCTTCCAGAATCCGCCCGTGGTCATCGATGAATGCAATCATTCTGGTTCTCTGCCCCCCAAAAATTCTTATTTTGAAATGGAAAAGAACGGAATCTCCCTTATGGCATTGAAGCAAGGAGAGGATGACACCCATACCATCCTTCGCCTGTGCGAGGAAAAGGGATGCGCCTCCGAGGTCACGGTCCGAATCAAGGAGCATCCGTATACGATCCCCATGCAGCCATATGAGATCAAGACCCTAAAGGAAATCGACGGCGCTCTCTTAGAGGTAGATATGCTGGAACGAAACATTTAAATATAAGGAGATACAGAACGATGAAACGATCTGAACTGAACAAAATTATGAAGGATGCGGTCGAATTTATCGACGGCATGAAATTCAAGCTTCCTCCCTTTGCATTCTGGAGTCCCGAGGAATGGGCAACCAAGGGTGAGGATTACAACGAGATCCGAGACAATATGCTCGGCTGGGACATTACCGATTTCGGCTCGGGAGATTTTCAAAAAATCGGTCTTCTCATGTTTACCCTGAGAAACGGAAACTTTAACGATCCGAAATACGTGAAGCCCTACGCGGAAAAGCTCTTGATCGTGGAGGAGGGGCAGATCACCCCTTATCACTTCCATTGGAGCAAAATGGAGGATATCATCAACCGCGGCGGCGGAGATCTGATGGTCAAGGTCTATAATTCCACCGAGGATGAGCAGTTTGCCGATACCGACGTAGATATTTACATGGACGGAAGACACTTCACCGTTCCCGCAGGCAGCGTGGTCCGTATTCGTCCCGGCGAGAGCATTGCCATTCAGCAGGGGATGTATCACAGCTTCTGGGCAGAGGGCGGAAAGACCCTGCTCGGAGAGGTATCCAAGGTCAACGATGACCGCGTGGACAACCGCTTCTACGAAAAAACGGGACGCTTCCCCGAGATCGAGGAGGACGAAAAGCCCTTGTATCTCCTCGGAAACGAGTATCCCACCGCATAAAAAGAAAAGACATTCGCGGAATAACCGCGAATGTCTTTTCTTATTGCTCGTTCCTTGCCGACCGCTTTACTTCCTTGCGTATTCTGCGAAGATCACGAAGCATTCGGAAGGTGTCGCGAAGGATATGGATCTTGGATTCCCGATGGCGAATGATCCGAACGGGCATTTCCTCAACCCGCAATCCAAGCTGCTCCGCCCACAGAATCGCTTCAAAATCAAAGGCAAAGCCGTCCACCCGACAACGGCTGAAGATATCCTTCGCTGCCTTTTGGGAAAAGCCCTTACAGCCGCATTGCGAATCGGATCGCCGAAAGCCACCCGCCAAACACAAAATCTTAATATATGCCTTGGACATGACCCTGCGAAGCCAAGTATATCCCTCGTAGCCATTGTCTCCCAAATTGCGGGAGCCAAGAAGCAGATCGGGGTGTCCCTCTGCCTCCCACAGGTCGTACGCCTGACGGATCACGTCCGTTCCGTACGCCAGATCGGCATCGGTAAACATTACGAAATCCCCTTTTGCCTCCAGCATTGCCGTTCGGACGGCGCAGCCCTTTCCGCGATTTTGCTCATAGCCCGTTACGAAAACAGACGGAAGCGCGGCTTGGCGGACAATATCGCCGCACCCATCGGTAGAGCCGTCATCCGAAAACAAAATCTCAAAGGATTCAAAATTTTTTGCCATATAAGTCGAAAGCGTTTGGAGAGTATCGGCAATAATGGACGCTTCGTTATACATGGGAATGATTAAGGATATTTGCATTCTCTTTATACACTCCCCTTATCTCGGCTTTTTTTGGTAAACGGCAATCACCATATCCACAGTTGTGGTCAGACAAGAAAGCTTCTTGAGCTTTTCTCCGTCCTCCTTGGAGGTCCTCCAGTAGTAGGGGGTCATAGCAAAGAGGTTCTGTACCGCCTCGCTTCCCTCCACGCAAGCCTCAAAGCATACCCTTACCTCGTCGATCTTGGTCAATTCCAACGGAAGATCGGCTCTTGTATCGTTCTTCCGAACCTGATCGTACATGGCTTTCTTCAAGCCCATCAAATGCTCAGGTCCCGCAAGCATCACCGCGAGGATTCCGTTCGGACGCAAAACGCGAACAAATTCCCGTTCCGCGCAAGGAGCAAATACGTTGATGACCGCCGAAGCGCTTTCATCGGCAAAGGGAAGCTCATAGACGCTGGCGACTCCGAAAAAGCCCTGCTCGATTCCTCCTCTTGCAAACCGTTTGGCGGCGCTGTCTACGGCAGGACGTGAAAGATCCACCCCCGCTACGGAATATCCGTCCTTGGCAAGGCGCTCCGAATAATATCCCTCTCCGCAGCCCGCATCGATGACGATCCCTTCCTTCGGATCGGTATACCGACGAACGGTTTCTGCCAACGCATCCGCTGCGGGAGCATAATATCCGAGATTCAAAAACTCTCTTCTTGCCCGCACGGCATCCTTGGAGTCTCCTCCGTTGGAGTGTCCCGACAACGCAAGATTCACGTATCCGCTGGCTGCCATATCGTAGTAATGGCACTTTACTCCCGAGCAAACGAGGGATGCCGCGGTTCCGTCCATTCCCGCGCGCAAAGACATCGCAGAATGACAGATCGGGCATTGAATGGCTCGAAGAAGCTGTTGATTTGGTACGACCTTCATCTTCATCCGTTTTCCTTTTTCATAACTTGTATCTTATACGACCTTCAACTCAAACCAAAAGACACTGCCTCTTCCTTGGGAGCTTTGTACGCCGTAAGAAGCATTGTGAAGCTCTAAAATTCCCTTGACGATGGAAAGTCCCAAGCCTGTTCCCACCGTGGCGCGCTTATGGACCTTGTCCACGCGGTAATAGCGATCCCAGATCATGGCAATTTGATCCTCGGGGATTCCCTCTCCCGTATCGGTCACGCTGATCCGTACTCGGTCGCCTACTACGGCTTGCTTGACCGAAACGGACTTGTCCTCGCCCGTGTAGTTGATGGCGTTATTGATCAGATTGTAGATCACCTGCAGGATCATTCCGCGATCCGCCACGACCTCCACCTCCTGCTCGCAGGTAAAATCGATCCGAAATCCATCCTGCATTCGCAGGCGCTCATATCGAATGAGGGTCTCCCGCACGGTATCGGTCAGGCTAAACGCCTGAAATTCGGGAAGCCGCGTTCCCGCCTGGATTCTGGATATATCCAGCATATCGTTCACAAGCTCGGAGAGACGTGAGGTCTCGTCAATGATGATCTGAATATTCTCGGGTGTATTTTCGCCCGGAATATCTCTCATTACCTCGCTATATCCCTTAATCATCGTAAGAGGGGTTCGCAAATCATGAGAAATGTTGGAGATCAGCTCCTTTTGGAGTCGGTCTGTTTTGGCAAGCTCCGCGGAGGCGTAATTCAACGTATCTGCCAGCTCGTTGATCTCTCGGTAGCCGCTTCCCGAAAAGTTTACGTCGTATTTTCCCTCTGCCAATTGCTTGGCGGCATCGTTCATTTTAATGAACGGATTGGTGATCAAACGAGACATGACGTATGCCATCAGAAGAGCAAGCAAGGAAAGAATCAAGCCACTCCACAAGGTCTGGTCCTGCAGAGTATTGATCATGGCGCTCATGGGAGAAAGCTCGGTGCTTTCCACGATCAAATATGGATCCTCCCCTTGGTAGTGTATGCCAACGTACACCGCCCCCAATCGATTGGAATATCCCAAAAGCATAGGGTACGACTTTGGCTCTCCCATATTATCGTCCAGAATGTCAAAGCTCAAGGATTCATAAAACTCATCCAGCGGAACCATGGCAACGTAAAAGCCCTCGTTCTGCATGGCGAGATTGTAAAGCCGTTCCATCTTCGCCTCTAAATACGGAATATCCGTATCCATCGCGCCCCTTGCGTGGGCAACGGGGATCGCCGCCGCTTCATCGACCCGATATACCCAGATATCGGTATAATAATCCGACGCGCACTGCTCAGTCTTTTGGATCAGCTCCTGATGATTCCCCAATTCCGAGGATATGGTAACGGCGCACAGCTCCAGCTCATTCAGCTTTCGCGTTTGATAAAAGTAATGCAGCATCCGCACCTGAAAGAACCACAGGACACCAACGACCACACCGATAAACAGGATCAAAATGGCATACATTTTCCACTGAATACCGATTCTGCGCTTGTTTTTACGAAACGATCTTGCCCCGTTCATTCTCAGCCCTCAAAGCGGTAACCCACACCGCGAAGCGTAACGATCAGTCCCGCATATCTTCCAAGACTCTTTCTGAGCAGCTTGATATGGGTATCCAGCGTCCGCACGTCTCCGAAAAAGTCATAGCCCCATACGTCGCTGATCAGCTTTTCGCGGGAAAGCGCAACGTTTCTGTTTTCAAGCATATAGAAAAACAGATCGTATTCCTTTGGAGACATCTCGATCCGCTCCCCGTCAATAAATACAAGCCGAGCGGTTACGTCAGCGCGAAGTCTTCCCTCGTCAATCGAAATAACCACGTTCTCCTTTTTAAGCGGCTCCTCGGCAAAGCGGGATACACGCTTCATAATCGCCTCGATTCGAAGCATCAGCTCCTTGGGCGAAAAGGGCTTGACTACGTAATCGTCAATTCCCAACTCAAAGCCGTTGATCCTATCATATTCCTCGCCTCGTGCGGACAGCATAATAATGGGTGTTTTGGAGATCTTACGAATTTCCCGACACGCCGAAAAGCCGTCCAGCTCGGGCATCATAATATCCATAATAATCAAATCAAAATCGGAGCTTCGGCACAAATGGACCGCTTCCATTCCGTCTGCCGCCTCGGTGACACGGTATCCCTCAAACTCCGCGTATTTTTTTATAATGGAACGAATCCTGATCTCATCGTCCACAATCAGTATATGGTACATTTTACATTTTCCTCTTTTCTTTTTCAACGGCTAACCAAAAGGATGCCGTCGGAGTTCCGACGGCATTCCTATACGGCGACACCATATCATATCTCCGTGATACACAACGCCGTCCTACCCAAACTGTCATTGATTCGGTTCTCGTACGCGAACGGTCATCGTTACCGTGTATTCACGGAACTCACTGTGGAATCCCGAGGACTCCAAGCGACTGACTACGATCTTCAACGCATCTCCCTTTTTTAATTGAGCCAAAACGTTATAATAATCGGTTTCGGTATTGATGGTTACCTCGTTAATCGAAACGATCCGATCATTCTTTTTCAATCCGTCATGATTGGAGGACACAATATAGACACCCGCGGGAACCTGAACCATTCCGATATATCCGCCTGACTTCGCCTCGGCTTCAAAATCAAGAAGAATCTCTCCAGTAACGTAGCCGTATTGCATCAGGTCGCTTGCCTTGCTCCAAGCTACGTCGATGGGAATGGCAAAGCCCAATCCCTCGATTCCCGTATCGGATTGCTTGGCATTGACGATACCGATCAGCTCGCCCGCCATATTAAACAATCCACCGCCCGAATTTCCCGGATTGATTGCCGCGTTGGTCTGCAGGAGCGTCATGGGATATCCTCCTACGATTACCTGACGGTCCAAGGCGCTGATGATCCCGTCCGTAACGGTTCCGCCAAGGGACCCCAAGGGGTTTCCGATGGCAACCACACCCTGTCCTACCTTCAGCGCGCTGCTATTTCCGAGCGTTGCCGCCTTCAAACCCGTCGCGTTGATCCGAAGCACCGCAATATCCGAGTTGGCGTGGCTTCCGATCAACTCGGCAGAATACGTGGTCCCGTTGCTCAAACGGACGGTAATGGAGGTTGCCCCGTCCACCACGTGATGATTGGTAATAATATATCCGTTTTCGCTGATAATGACTCCGCTTCCCGCGCCGCTGGTGATATAGTTTCCTACGAACAGATCGTACTGCACCTGAGAGGTCGTGATCTCAACCACGCTTTCGGATGCCAATGCCGCAACCTCCTCTACGGTCAGATGGTTATATCCCGTAGAGCCGACGATCTCATTGACCTCGATGCTTCCGTTGTTTTTGATGATGGTTGCGCTGGGACGGTACAGTCCCGTTCTGTTATTGCCCCACAGATTGGCGACGAAAAAGCCGCACAATCCGCCGACAACGACTGCCACCGCCGCGCTCAACGCCATGGAAAGCCAAACGCCCTTGGCGGAGTGCGCGCCCGTATCCGCGTCAGATTCCTTCGTATCTGCCGCCTCACTTCCTTCCGCATCCACGATCGTAAAATTCGGCACGTATGCGGGAGGATTGTAACTGCATGAATATTGGGGTACGCGCTCGTCAGACTCAGCGCTTAGAATCTCTTCTTGATCCGCTTGGTGGTCTTGCGAATCTTCTTTCTCATCTTTTTGAATTTCTTTCTCGTTTTCTTGAGCTTCTTTCGCATAGGCTTGAAGGTCTTCTTCGCCTTCTTGCGAACCACCTTCCATTTCTTTCTCAGCACCTTGCGCTTTGCTTTGAGGAACTTTCTCCCCTTCTTCCACTTCTTTCTCAGCTTCTTCCTTGCCTTCTTGAAAATCTTTTTCCACTTCATGGTCCTCGTCCGTCCTTTCCTTTTTCTGACTGAATTTATCTTCCTGTATATTGGTCTCTTTTAAATTTTCATTGTCTTGGAAGTTATTGTCTTGATCCATCTTTTCACAACCTCCCGAAATATATTCTTTCCTATATACTATTATAGAATGATTTTGTGACGATTTTTTGACTAAATTTCTAATAATAGTTGAACAGAAGACATATTTTTTAAAAAAATGAGGTTTTCCCGTTTTCATATTGTATTTTTCACGCATTTTTGATATAATAGAAGCATCAAAAAACGTGTGATTTGGAGTTTTACATGATTCATTTTCTGTTTGGTTCTTACGGAAGCGGAAAGACCGAATCCGTTCTAAAATCCATCAAACAAGATACCGAAGCGGGCATCCGCGCCTTTTTGATCGTTCCAGAGCAGGAAACGGTTCAATCGGAGCACTTGATCTTAGAGTCGCTCCCTCCATCGGCAGGCATTACCTTGGAGGTTTTGAATTTTTCACGGCTTTATAACCGTGTATGCCGTGAATACGGCGGTCTTTGCTATCGCTATGTTACCAAGCCGATCCGCCATCTTTTGATGTGGAAAAATCTGAGAGAGCTTGCCCCTCTCTTGGAGGTTTACGGAAACGACGTCGAGGACGCCTCTCTCGCGGAAATCATGCTCTCCGCCTTGGATGAAATGAAGGCGTGCGGCATCCGTCCCGAGGAGCTGGAGCTTGCCGCCAAGCATTCCGATGCCGACTCCTCTCCGCTCTGCGCAAGGCTCCGAGATCTCGCCCTGATTTTTTCATCATTTGATCGTCTTTTGGCAGAGAATTACACCGATTCCGCCGACGACCTTTCCAGACTCCACGATATTCTGCGAAAAGAAAGATTTTTCTCTGATTCCCACGTATACATTGATTCCTTTACCTCCTTTACGGCAATGGAGCATAAGATCATTGAGCGTATCTTTGCTCAGGCAAAGGAGGTAACGGTTACCGTCCCTCTTCCCTCTCCCGATTGCAGGAGCATCAGCGTCCGAGGCGTTCTTCGCTCGTTGGAGACCTTAAAGCGCTCCGCAAGTCTGCACGGAGGGTCAAAAGACACCGTACTGACCCACAACCATCGGGCAAGGACCTCTTCCCTCGCCTTCCTCTCCGAGCATCTTTGGAATATGGAAATTTCCTCGGAGGCGGATAAGCATCCCGCGGACGGCAGCGTAGTGGCGGAAATCTGTGACACCCCCTATGCCGAGGCAGAAGCCGCCTCCGCTCATATTTTAGAGCTTTTGAGGAAGGGAGAGCGCTGTCGGAGCATCGTCATTCTGATGCGAAATCCCGAAACCTATCGCGGCATCATAGAGCCTGCCTTGGAAAAGAACGGGATCCCTTATTTCTTTTCCGAAAAAACCGATCTTTGCACCCTTCCGCCGATCAAGCTTTTGCTTTCCGCGCTGCGGATCAAGCAATATCATTGGCAAAAGAACGACATTATCTCCCATCTCAAAACGGGAATGTACGATTTCCCCTTGCGGGACATTGATCTGTTCGAGGAATACATGGACACCTGGAGGATCCACGGCACACGATTCACCGATGGGGATTTCACCATGAATCCCGACGGCTTTGCCGAGACCGTTTCTCCGCGAGGTGAACAGATCCTTCTGTCCGCAAACCGTGTGCGCCGCGGACTGACCGAATATCTGGAGCGCTTCTTTATTCTTCTGGATGCCTCGGAAACCGTTGCGGATCAATGCCGCGCCGTATATCGATACTTCTCCGAGATTGGTCTTGAGGAAAGACTGATCGGAATGGCACAGGCGGAGTCCGCTAAAGGAAATCGCAAGCGGGCAGAGGAATATCGCGCGCTCTTTGGCGTGATCCTGAATACCCTTGCCGACGTTGGCACGGCACTGTCGGAGGAATCCGCCACGACGGAGGAATTTCTTTTGATTCTTCAAACGGTCTTCCGTCAGACCGATATCGGAACCATTCCCACGTCCATCGACGAGGTAACCATCGGCTCTGCCGCCACGCTTCGCGCGTCCAATCCCAAATTCACCCTGATCTTAGGTCTTTGCGAGGGAGAATTTCCCGCATCGATCAATGATCGCGGACTCTTTACCTCGGGAGATCGGCAAGCACTCTCGGATATGGGGCTTGAGCTTTCCGCCGATGCGGATACCCGCTCCTCCGACGAGCTGTTATTCGTCCAAAGAGCCATGGCATCTCCCTCTCACGGACTCTATCTATTTACCTCTACGGCGAAGGCAGACGGCTCCGCGAGACTTCCGTCCCTTCCCTTTCATCGGCTCTCCGCGCTTTTTTCGGATTTCAAGCCCCACCGTTTCGTGGGAGGCGACCTTCGCTATTTAGCAGGATCGGCGCAAAGCGCGGTTCCCTATCTGCGAATGATCCGCAACACCCCCGAGGGTGCCTCGCTGGCAAGGGTTCTTGAGGAGCGCATACCCGAGGTATCCCTGCGCACGAAAGCCGATGCCACCATCTCTACCTGCCGTATTGATCCGTCAAGGACGCAGATTCTTCCTAAAGATAGGGTTTGCTTTTCCTCCTCCCGCTTTGAGTCCTATGTAAACTGTCCCTTTCAATATTACTGTACCTACGTGCTGGGACTCAGAAAAAAGCAATCTCCCGATTTCCGTGCTTCTAACATAGGAACCTTCGTACACTACGTATTGGAGCAGCTGATCCGATATGCCGTTGAATACGCGGAGGAGGGTATCTTCCCCAGCGACGAGCTTTTGATTCAAAAGACCGAGGAAACGGTCAAGGAGTACGTGGAGCGCGTCTGTCCCGAGGAGCTTCGGGAATCCAAGCGTCTGTCCCACCTCTATCGCCGTTTGCAAAGACTTTCTCTCCTGATGGTACGCAATATCGTGGAGGAATTTTCCCACAGCGACTTCCGCCCTGCCTTTTTTGAGTTAAACACCAACGGAAAGGACGGAAATCCTGCTCCCATGGAATTTGCTCTTGAGGACGGCTACCGCGTGTCCTTTTCGGGCATCATCGACCGAGTAGACGTATTGAAGAGGGACGGAGCGGTCTATCTTCGCATCGTGGATTATAAAACGGGAACCAAGGAATTTTCCTTGAATGACGTGGCGCACGGTATCAACGTCCAGATGCTTTTGTATCTGTTTACCCTTTGCCGCAACCCTTCCGATTTCTTTGCGCGATCTCTGGGATCGGAGGACGGAAGCACGCCAACCCCCGCGGGGATCTTATATCTGTCCGCCAACATTCCCGTGATTGGGGCCGAGGATTACGATTCCGAGGAAGCCGTCATGGAAAAGGCGGCAAAGGCGTTGAAGCGAAGCGGGCTTTTGCTTTCGGATGAGGAAATCCTTTTGGCAATGAATCATCAGCTATCTCCCGATTTTCTGGCGGGAATCAAGAAAGACAAGGACGGCGCGCTTGTAGGCAACGCGCTCTTTGACCGTGAGGATTTTCAAAAGCTTTACGAGTCAATCCGCGCAACGGTAGAGCGGATCACCAAGGAAATGCGAGACGGAAAGGCAGACGCATCTCCTCTGCAATACGGAGAAAACGACCCCTGCGCCCATTGCGAAATGAAGCCCATCTGCCGAAGAAATGAAGGATAAGGAGGAGGAGACCATGGCAAAAAATTGGACCCCCGCGCAACGCGCGGCGATGGATATTACCGATAAGACCCTTTTGGTCAGCGCGGCTGCGGGCTCGGGAAAGACCGCTACGCTAACGCAACGGATCATCAACCGTCTGACCGACTCTCAGTCCCCCTCCGATATTTCCTCCATGCTGATCGTGACCTTTACCCATGCGGCGGCAGACGAGCTGAAGAACCGAATTTTTCTCGCGCTCAGCGAGGAGCTAGCCAAAAGCCCCGCCAACAAACACCTCACCTCCCAATTAATCAAGCTGGGAAATGCCAGGATCTGTACCATAGACGCGTTTTATCTGGAGCTGATCCGCGCGAATTTTTCGATTTTGGGAATCTCTCCCTCCTTCCGCATTGCCGACCCCGTGGAGCTGGAGCTTCTTTCCATCGCTACCATGGAGGAAACCATTGAACGCTTCTACGAGGAGAACGATACCTTCCCCGCCTTGGCTGAATGTCTGATCGGGACGAGAAACGCCAAGCAGCTTTCCACGATTCTTTTAAAGCTGTCGGACAAAAGCGCTTCGCTTCCCGAGGGGATCGAATTTCTCCTGAACAACGCGCGAAAAACCGAAAAGCAAGCCGAGGAGGGATTGGATTTTCTTTCCACGGACTTTGGCGAGGTGCTTCGAAGCGAAGCCATCGATATCGTTACGCACTATAAAGCCGTCTTCGACGCGGCTTGCACCTTTGCTTCCGATCCCGACCTCTCCCCTCTCATTCTCCCATCCTATTCCTATGACCGCGACTTTACCGAACGCCTTCTTTTGGCGCTTTCCCATCCCACGGAGGGATATGAGAGAACCCGCGCCATGCTTGCCTCCTTCGCTCCCGTAAGGATGAAAAATCTGAAGGATGCGGCGACGGAGGAGAGCGAGCGCTTCAAAAAGCTTCGCACCAAGATCCACGCGGATATCCGAAAGCTCTATCAAAAGTCCTTCGAAAAGCCGTCGGAGTCGATCTTCCGAGCGATGAAGGATACCGCGCGCTATACAGAGATCCTATATCGGCTGCTGTATGCGTATGAAACGAAAATGAACGAGGAGAAAAAACGGCGGAACATTCTCACCTTTAACGATATTCGCCGTCTGACCTTGAAGCTGCTTGTCAACGGGGACGGAACGCCCACCGAGATCGCCAAGCAATACGCGAAGGAATTTACCGATATTTACATTGACGAATATCAAGACGTGGACCGCGTGCAGGATCTGATCTTCCGCTCCATCGCCAAGCCGACCAATCGTTTTATGGTGGGCGATATCAAGCAGAGTATTTACGGCTTTCGAGGAGCAGAGCCTTCTCTCTTTGCGGAATACCGCGCAAGCTTTCCTCCCTACGGAGGGGAGGACGCTTCTTCGGATTCCGCCACGATATTCATGTCGGAGAACTTCCGATGCGATTCGAACGTCATTGATTTCACCAACATGATCTGCTCTCGCATCTTCTATGCTTGCGGCGAATCCATCGGCTACTGTCCCGAGGATGACCTGAGATTTGCCAAGGCGCTTCCCGCAAAGGACTACGCTTCTCCCTGTGTGGAGGTTACTGTCCTTTCGTCGTCCTCCGAGGATGACTCCCCGAGCGAGGAGGAAGAGCCCAAGGCAAAGGAAATTGAGGCGGAATACATCGCAAGAGAGATCGAGCGTCTCATCCGTACCGAGAAAAAGGCGGACGGATCCCCGATTCAAGCGGGCGATATTGCCGTTTTGTTCCGCTCCCGTTCCATGAGCGCGTATCTGACCGACGCGCTGCATCGCCGAGGCATTCTCACCTCGGAAAGCGACGGCGAGCGATACTTTGAAAGCCCCGACGTGCTGATGGTTCTTTGCCTTCTCAATACGGTGGACAATCCCCATCGGGATATTTTCCTGACAGGAACGCTTACCTCCCCTCTGTTCGGATTCCATATGAACGACATTCTTGCCATCCGTGCCTCGGCAGACCCATCCTATTCCCTTTATGATGCCCTGCTTGCGTGCAAGGAGGGAGACTCGGAGCTTTCTGCTGGTTGCCGCTCCTTTGACCAGACGCTGAACGAATACCGCGCTCTGTCCGCCGCTCTCTCGGTGGATCGCTTTCTGCGCCATCTCTTCGAATCCGACCTTTTCACGCGATCGGGCTTTGTGACCTCACAAAGCGAAACAGGTGAGGGCGGAAACCTTTTGCGTCTGTACGAGTACGCGCGAAGCTTCGAGGCGGGTTCCTTCAAGGGGCTTTACAACTTTATTGAATTTATCAACACCCTCATCGAGGAGGGAAAAAAGCTGAAGATTCCCCCTAAGGGAATCTCCCCCGAGCGCGTCAATCTTATGACCATTCATCAATCCAAGGGTCTGGAATTTCCCGTATGCTTCGTCTGTAACGCGGGAGGTCAGTTTAACAAGAACGATCAACGGGCAAGCCTTTTGTTTGAATATCCCGTGGGAGTGGCAATGAAGCTCTCCGACACCACGGGCTTTGCAAGGATCAATACCCCCATGCGAGAGGCGCTGTCCGCAAGGAACGCCATTCGCCAGCGGGAGGAAGAAATGCGCGTGCTGTACGTGGCGCTGACCCGCGCCAGAGAGCGTCTTTACGTTACGGCAAGCACGGCAAGAAATTCGGAGTCGCTGATGGCTGCCGCGCAAAAGCGTGCCGCCTTCTGCACCCGTCATGCCATTATGTCGGCTTCCTCTTATCTGGATTGGATCCTGATCCCCTTTGCCGACGAATCCACTCGGATCGATTGCGCCAAGCTCACGTTTTTGGAATCGGTCATGGAGGAAAATCTCCCCCACGAAGGGGATACCGCCGTTCCCGAAGAAAAGAAAGCAGCGGCACTCATAGACGATTCCCTTTATGAGACTCTGCGGGAGAAATATGCCTTCCGCTATTCCTACGGAGATCTTCAGCGGATCCCCGCCAAATTGTCGGTGTCCCGTCTGTCTCCCAACGTTCTGGATGATACGAACGACGCAAGGGATCTGTTCCCCGAGCAGAAAAAGACCGCCATTCCCGATTTCTTTCTCTCCCGCGGCATTCACCAGCCCACCGCCGCGGAGCGAGGAACAGCCACCCACCTCTTTCTGCAGTTCTGCGATTTCTCCTTAGCGTATCGAAGCGGAGCCAAGGAGGAGCTGGCAAGGCTGGTGGAAAAAGGCTTTCTTCCTCGAAACTACGAGGAGCTCGTATATCTTGACGAGCTGGATGCCTTTCTCCAAAGCGATTTTTGTAAACAGATCCGAGGCGCACGCAGAATCATTCGCGAGCAACGCTTTAATCTCTTGATGGATGCCGAGCATTTTACCGCCGATCCGAAGCTCAAGACCCAGTTAGAGGACGCAAAATTGGCGGTACAGGGAGTAATTGACCTGATCGTCTTTGATTCCGAGAACCGTCTCTGTCTCTTTGATTACAAGACCGACCGTCTCACAAGGGAGGAGCTTTCGGACGAAAAGCTTGCCGCTAAGCGGATGAATGAGCTACACGGTCTTCAGCTTTCCTATTATGCCCACGCAGCCGAACAGCTCTTTGGGGTTCCCTGCCACCGCCTATGCGTCTACTCTACCCATAGCGCTACCCTCTATGACGTGATCCCCCACTTTCCCGATGATGCCGCGCTTTTGCTCGACATATTATGACAAAATTTATTCCTGTGACATATCCTGTATTGAAGTGAAAACTTCAAATAAATGACAGGAGCATCACATGGCAATTATTGAAAATTTTGCAACAGTCCGATATACCTCGGGCGGCATCCCCGAAACGACCGTATCGAATGTGGCAGAGGTGACCTTGAACTCCTCGGTTACGCTGAGCAAAGTTCCCTTGGGCTCGACCTATGGAGACGATTCTCTTCTGACCTATATTCTTACGGTTCAGAACACCTCGGACACCACGCTGAACGGTGTCAACATTGTGGACGATCTGGGAACCTTCCCTTATGGAGCCGCTACGCTGACCCCTTTGGCATATGGAGGCAATGCCGTCCTTCTCATCAACGGTCAGGATGCCACCGCCTCGCTGGAGATCGACGTCACCGATCCCTCGGCATTGGTCTTTACCCTGCCCCCTCTTTCGGCGGGAACCACGGCAAATATCGTTTACACGGCTCGTGTCAATGAGTTTGCTCCCTTAGAGGTGGGCGGAACCATCGTCAACACCGTGACGCTCTCTGCGGATGCGGAGTGTGCCGAGGGCACCGCTACTGCCACAGTAACGGCAGAGGAAGGAGCAAACCTCAGTGTCTTAAAGCAGATGAGTCCGAATCCCGTTGTTTGCGGAGGAACACTCACTTATACGATTCGTATATCCAACTATGGCAATGCAGATGCCGAGGACGTTCAGCTCACCGACGTGTTTGACCCCGCTCCCGAAAACATTTCCATTACCAGAAACGGAGTCCCGTTGGTAGCCACCGACTACACCTATGAAAACGGTGTGTTGACGATCATCGCGGGCTCCTCTACGGGAGACACCGTTCCCGCGGCAACCTTTACCAGAGACCCTCAGACAGGTACGGTAACCGTTATCCCCGGAGTGGTGGAATACGTGATCACGGGAACCATTTAAAGCAAACACAAAACACCTGCGACAGAGCGCAGGTGTTTTCTGTTTATTCTCTTCAATCAGATGTATCTACATACAAAAAATCTCCTCATACGATACATTCAGAATCTCTTTGATCAAAATAATTTCGTCTGGATACAAATGTCTTTGCCCTACCTCTATTTTTGCTAAAGCACTTCTTGTAATGTCACATCCCCGAACCTGAAGTCTTGCGGCAAGCATTTCCTGTGTCAATTCTGCCCGTTCCCTTAGCTTACGAATATTGGCTCCCACCTTTTTTTCAATTTTTAAATTCATATTTTGCTCCTATTTTAGCACAAAGTATTGACATTATTATACATAAGTGCTATAATAAAATTGCACTTATATGAGTGCAATAGTAAATTAACTTAATTGAAAGGAACAACATTATGAATTCATCTTCGTCTCAAAACTTCTCTTTGTCCCAAAAAAGGTATGCAATTGCAAGACTGGTAAAATACATACAACTTTTTTTGATGTTTATTTTGCTTTTTGTTCCGATCTTCGGTATTTACTCCGAAGGCAAATTGGAAGATACTGAAATCAAAGCAAGTGCGTCTGTTTCCGCATTCCAAGTACTAATCGGTGATACTGATTCATCTGCTTCGATTTTTATTGATGATTCAGATAGCGATTCTGTTTTTTCTACCATGTCGATCGATGTTGTTGGCGAGGCATTTTCTGATTTCCCGGAAGAAATGATTATCTTTGCTCGCGTCGCAATGATTGTTATTGCTATTTTAGTTGCGTGCCTTTCCGCCTTTACAACCAGATCCAATCAATTTTCTAAAGGCTCATCCAAGGATCGGGCTCAACAAGAAATTTCCAATCAAATGTATGTAACACGAGTATATGATACCTTTCCCGTCTTTTTTGAATTGATTGAAAAGTTTATCTCTATCGTTCTCTTTATAAACTGCTTTATTTTCTGTTCCGTCGGCTTTTTCTTTGCAGAGGAAAACGGAATATGGCGCATCGATGTCATCGCTCCTTTAATTTTTGGAATCATAACAATATGCCTGATCAATGGATTTGTTACACATATCATTTGTTCCAAGGATATCAATGAAATAAAAGCGAATGGACAGAGATTTGAGGAACCTTATGATTGCCCTACGATCGCATCCGATATAAAAGCAATCAGTGGTCTTTTCGGTTTGCAAACAACATCCAAATCTTCTTCCGAACAAGTTAACGAAGCAAAAATCGTCGAAGCGCTCCAACAATATAAAACACTGTTGGATTCCGGTGTGATCACCCAAGAAGAGTATCAAAAGAAAAAAGACGAGTTACTTAACAAAAATAATCAGTAATAAAAAACTCACGATACTGCGGTATCGTGAGTTTTTTTCTTTTCAACACAAGCATCGCCAGAGCAAAAAAGAAGAGGATGCCAAAGCATCCTCTTCTTTTTGGTGCGAGAAACGGGACTTGAACCCGTACGGTGTGAACCACACGCCCCTCAAACGTGCGCGTCTGCCAGTTCCGCCACTCTCGCATGCTACCGTTTCGCGGCAACATACAATATTATACACTTTTTTTTGAAAATGTCAAGCCCTTTTTTCAAAATAATTTGAAATAAGTAAAAAATTTTTTCACTCCTCGGCTTTCTTCTCAAGATCCGAAAGATTCATTCCCTCTCGGTTCTTGATTCTCCTCTTCACACCCCAATATCCAAACAAAACCGCCGACAGGATCTCAAAGGCAAGATAGATCGCGAATGCAGCCAAGCACATGGGAAGACCGATATTCCCGACCATTTCCGCCGAATCAAAATCCCTTCCAAAGCGCAAAATCCCCGCAAGATCTCTTACCCCGCCCGCAACCATGGGATTGAAGCTGACGATCATGGCAAGGATCATCTGGCAGATCCCCGCCAACGCCACCGAGGGGATCAGGATCACAGGATAAAATTGAAGACTCTTATAGCATTCTCTGTATACCAGAGCCGACAAGATCGCGCATCCGACAAAGAAGCCTGAGCATACGCGGATCCATGCCCGTTGATAATATTCCGCAAAGCCGATCGTCGTACCGATGGCTTCCAAAAGCGCGCTGATCATAATGTTCAGAAGAACGGCAACCGCCATACAAATCAAATATACGATTCCGTCCGCTATTATCTGTTTTTTCATTTTCAAGACCTCCCTGACCAATTACCATAATTATAACACATATCTCATATAATTGCAATACCGCTTTTTCCAAGGAGGAATCTTTATGAAGATTCGAATCGGTTTTCTTGCCATTATGCTGGGGCTTTCTCTCTTTATCACCCGTTCGCTTTTTTCATTGGGACTCCTCCTTGCAGCCTTGACTCACGAGCTTGGGCATATTCTCATGTCCTTTGCCTGTAAGATCCGATTGAAGGAATGTACCATCGGTGTCTACGGGGCGGGGCTGATGCCTGAGCATGGGCTCTATTCCTATGGAAAGGAGCTGCTTCTGTGTCTGGCAGGTCCTCTGACCAATTTTTTTCTCGGCTCCTCTGGACTGGTCATCGGACTTTCCCATCCGTCGCCTCTTTTGGAATACTTCTCCCTTTCCTCCTTCGTTCTCGGCTTTATGAATCTGTTGCCCATCCGTGATTTTGACGGCGGAAGGATCCTCTTTTCCCTCTTTTCCGTCCTCTTTTCCCCTACCGTGGCAGATCGGATCCTAACAGTGCTTTCCTTTGTGTTCGTCTTTCTGCTCTGGAGCCTTTCGCTTTATCTGCTTCTCTGCCATGCGGCTTCTCTTTCCCTTTTTATTTTTTCTCTTTCCCTGTTTGTACGGATATTTATACCTGAAACGTAACGATTTTCCTACGGATTAAACGAATCTGAAAGAATACGGGAGAAAAAAGGAGTTTTTTCCCTATTTTCTTCGTTTCCTCCGACTTTACGGCGAATGAATCAAAATAATGCCGATTTTTCAATTTTTTTTGGAAAAACTATTGCATTTTTTATGAATATCTGTTACAATTATCGCATGGATCATAGGGGCAGTGTTATACGCAATTATCGCGTACAATTCTGCCCTTATCCCGATATTTCTCTTTTGAAGGAGTTATTTTGTGGAATGAAAAAGAAGCTGATCGAGCTCAAGAATATCTGTAAGGCCTTTGACGGCGAGCAGATTCTTTCTCATGTTGATCTTTATATCAACGACCATGAATTTATTACGCTGCTGGGACCATCGGGCTGTGGAAAAACCACCACGCTTCGTATTATCGGCGGATTCGAATCCCCCGACGTAGGCGACGTCTATTTCAACGGAGAGCGCATCAATGACGTTCCTCCCTATAAGCGTCACGTGAACACGGTCTTTCAGCGCTATGCGCTCTTTCCTCATTTGAACGTTTTTGAAAATATCGCGTTTGGTTTGAGAGTCAAAAAGCCGGGTGTTCCCCAGCTTTCCAAGGACGAGATCGTTGCCAAGGTTACCGAGATGCTCACCATGGTGAACCTCAAGGGCTTTGAGCGTCGTCATATCAATACGCTTTCGGGCGGACAGCAGCAGCGTGTGGCAATCGCCCGTGCGCTGATCAATCAGCCGAAGGTCCTGCTTTTGGACGAGCCTCTTGCCGCTCTGGACCTCAAGCTTCGGAAGGATATGCAAAAGGAGCTGAAATCGATCCAAAAGCGTACGGGAATCACCTTTATTTACGTCACCCACGATCAGGAGGAAGCGCTTTCCATGTCGGATACCGTCGTGGTTATGGCAGACGGACGCATCCAGCAGATCGGTACTCCCGTAGATATTTATAACGAGCCGAAGAACGCGTTCGTTGCCGACTTTATCGGCGAGAGTAATATTTTGGACGGTGTAATGGAGGAGGACTATCGGGTACGCTTCTCTGCACAAACCTTCCATTGTCTGGACGCGGGCTTCGACCGCAATGAGCCCGTAGACGTGGTCATTCGTCCCGAGGACGTGGATATCGTTCCCCTTGACCGTTGTATGCTGACGGGCAAGGTTACCTCTATCACCTTCAAGGGCGACTACTACGAGATTATCACCGACGTATGCGGCTTCAAGTGGATGATCGAGACCTCGGACGCGGTGGAAGATGGGGCAACCGTCGGTCTTTCCATTGATCCCGATGCCATTCACGTGATGAAAAAATCCGAATATTCGGGCAAATACGGCGACTACTCCACCTATAGTGAAGAGGCGGAGCATCTCTCGGACGTAGACGAGGTGGAGGACAGCGAATGAGAAGAAGGTCACTTTTTCAAAAGATGGCGGCAGCCCCCCATATCGTTTGGGCGGTTCTTTTCATCGTTGCACCCATGATATTCGTGTTGTATTTTGCGCTGACCGATGCCGACGGAAACTTTTCTCTTGCCAACGTCGCGTCTCTGTCTCAATACTCCAACGTCTTCGTCTTATCGATTGCTTTTGCGCTGATCGCAACGGTGATCTGCCTGATTATCGGCTATCCCTTGGCTTATTTCATGGCAAAGGCAAAACCAAAGACCCAGAAGATCCTCTTGGTATTGATTATGCTTCCCATGTGGTGCAATCTCTTGATTCGAACCTACGCGCTGATGGCGCTTCTTGACAACGGCGGGCTTTTGAACGCGCTTCTTGAAAAGCTCGGTCTTGAAAAGCTCCACATTGTGGGAACCAACGGCGGCGTGATCCTCGGTATGATCTATGATTTTCTGCCCTATATGATCCTCCCCATCTTTACCGTGATGTCGAAGCTGGACAAGCGTTACTTAGAGGCATCTGCCGATCTTGGCTGCAACAGCTTTCAGACCATGACCAAGGTGGTTATGCCCCTTTCGGTCTCGGGTGTAATCTCGGGCGTTACCATGGTATTCGTTCCCTCGATCAGCACCTTCTATATTTCGCAAAAGCTGGGTGCGGGAAAGGTCGATCTGGTGGGTGACACCATCGAGCGTCTGTTCCAGAACCCCAGCACCTACAACGTCGGAGCGGCAATGTCCTTGCTCATGATGCTCCTGATTATTATTTCGGTAGGCGTTATGAACCGCTTTTCCGATGATGAGGGAGGGATGATCGTATGAAAATCCTTTCTAAGCTCTATATGCTCATCATCTTCGCCCTTCTCTACGCTCCGATCCTCGTTTTGATTATTTTCTCCTTCAACGAGGCAGGAAGTCTTGGTGAATTTTCGGGAGTTTCCTTCAAGTGGTATCGGGAGCTGTTTCAGGACGAGGAAGCCATTAACGCGCTGAAAAATTCTCTGATTCTTGCCATCAGCTCCTCGGTGATCGCCACGGTGATCGCCACCTTCGGCGCTCTTGGGCTACACCATATGCGGAAAAAATACGTGAAAAGCGCCATCCAATCGGTTACCAATATCCCGATGATGAATCCCGATATCGTAACGGGTGTTTCCATGATGCTTCTGTTTGTGGCGGTTGCCGCCTTGATCGGCTCCAAGCAGTTCCTCGGATTTGGAACCATGCTGATCGCCCACGTGACCTTTAATCTGCCCTACGTCTTGCTTTCGGTCATGCCTCGATTCAATCAACTGGATCCTTCTCTGTCGGAAGCGGCGCAGGACCTTGGCTGCACTCCCTCCTCGGCGTTTTTCAAGGTGGAGCTTCCCCAGATCATCCCCGGAATCATTTCGGGGCTTATGCTGGGCTTTACCATGTCGTTGGATGACTTTGTAATCAGCCATTTTGTCAGCTCCCCCAATTTCCAAACCCTTCCTCTTTACGTTTACAACCAAACGGTACATAACGTAAAATTCAGTATGTACGCGCTTTGCGCCCTCATCGTGTTCGTAATTCTGGTCATTCTGTTGGCTGTCAACTTCTCGGGCTCGGTTCGTGTGGGCAAAAAACGCAAGCGCAAGGGGGTGGCGAGATGAAAAAACGGTTGCTGACTCTCTCCCTTGCCCTTCTCCTTTTGGCTCTTCCGATCCTGATGACCTCTTGCGCGATTCAGGAAAGCAAGGCTACGGTCCTGTACGTCTATAACTGGGGCGAGTATATCTCGGACGGCTCCGAGGGCTCCTACGACTCCAACGCCGCCTTTGAGCAGTGGTATTACGAGACCTACGGAGAACGGGTCAAGGTCAATTATTCCACCTATTCCAGTAATGAAAGCCTCTACGCAAAGCTTTCCAGCGGCTCGGTAAGCTACGACGTGATTTGTCCCTCGGACTACATGATCGAGCGTATGATCGCGGAGGAAATGCTTCTTCCCTTGGATTACAGCAATATCCCCAACGCCAAGACCAATCTGCGCTCCGAGTTCTTCGGATCCGACGCAAAATTTGATACCTACGACACAGGAAACGTCTATTCGGTCCCCTATTTCTACGGAATGATCGGTATTCTCTACAATACCTCCATGATTTCGGAGAACGAGGAGAACATTGGAAGCTGGGCATTGATGTGGGATGAGGATTACGCGGGAAATATTCTGCAATTCAACAACTCCCGCGATGCCTTCGGTACGGCACAATACTATTTGGGTGTGGACGTCAATTCCAACTCGGAGTCTGACTGGGAGGCGGCACTTGCGCTTCTCAAGCAGCAAAAGCCGATCGTTCAGGGCTACGTGATGGACGAGATCTTTAACAAAATGGAAAACGGCTCCGCCGCCATCGCCGCCTACTACGCGGGAGATTTCCTTTCCATGTATGAAAACAACGACGATCTTGAATTTTTCTATCCCAAGGAAGGAACTAACCTTTACGTGGATGCCATGTGCATCCCCAAGGGGAGCGAAAACAAGCTGATCGCCGAGCGCTACATCAACTTTATGCTGGAGGAAGAGCCTGCCATTGCCAACGCGGAATACACCTACTACGCCTCTCCAAACCGTTTGGTTTATGAGAACGAGGAGTATCGGGAATACATGAACGAAATCAAGGATGACGGCTTCGAAAAAATGTATGACTCCCAAAGCATGGAAACGGCGACCTCCTATCAGAATCTTGATAACGACAAGCTAGTCCTTCTCAACTCTCTTTGGGAGGATCTCAAATCCGATATTTCGATCTCGGTTGTCATTTATATCGTCTGCGCCGTCATTTTGGTGCTTCTGATCGGTGGATTTACCTTCTTTGCTCTGCGAAAGCGGTATCGCAATCAATATTAAGCAACAAGCGCC
>JAZOQX010000033.1:0-29723 GCA_045656325.1 Eubacteriales bacterium | reverse complement strand
ACCTCGTCGATATGCATACGACCCGCGGTATCGATGAATACCATGTCGTATCCTTGCTTTACGGCGTGCTTTAAGCCTTCATTGGCGATCTTTACGGGAGATTCCTTGTCGCCCAAGGTGAAAACGGGAATGTTTAATTTTTCTCCTACAACCTGAAGCTGCTTGATTGCCGCGGGACGGTAAATATCACACGCAACCAAAAGCGGATTTTTGCCTTGCTTTTTATACATACCCGCAAGCTTTCCTGCGTGTGTGGTTTTACCTGCACCTTGCAGGCCGACCATCATAACGACCGTAGGAGGCTTTGAGGAGATTTGCAATTTTGATTGAGAACCACCCATTAAGGCGGTCAATTCCTCGTTGACGATTTTAACGATCTGTTGAGCGGGGAGAAGTGATTCCAGAACCTCAGCCCCAACCGCGCGCTGGGAAACCGCATTGATGAACTCCTTGACTACCTTGAAATTAACGTCAGCCTCTAACAGAGCCAGCTTGATTTCCCGCATACCGACTTTGATGTCGGCTTCTGTGAGTTTTCCTTTGCTTCTAAATTTCTTGAAGGCATTTTCGAGTTTTTCGCTTAGGCTTTGAAACATACGTTACCTTCCTTTTCTCTGATTTAGGATTGCTTGACCGCCGACGCTAAATTCACAATCTCCTGCCGAATATGATCGGGAAGGGAATGATCTTCTGCTAAACGGCAAAGGGAATCTGCGTAGGCTTCCACCTCCAGCATTTTGGCGGCAAGTCCGAGCTTTTCTTCATAAAAGAACAGTTCGGTTTCCGATTTCTTGATAATATTGCGAACGCCCTGACGTGAAATTCCGATCTCGTCCGCGATCTCTGCTAACGAGTAGTCCTCGTCATAATACATCTCCATCACCGAACGCTTCCGCTCGGGGAGAAGATCACCATAAAAATCCAAAAGATATCCAACGTTCAAGTTCTTTTCAAACATGGTCGATATCCCTCCAGAATCTACTGTAAACCAAAATGCTTTACAAGTATATCACAAATCAGACGGTCTGTCAATAGTTTTTTCAAAAAAATATAAAGAAAAAAGCGACCCTTTTTCGGGTCGCTTTGGTGCCGGTGGTCGGGGTCGAACCGACACGGTATCGCTACCACTGGATTTTGAGTCCAGCACGTCTGCCAATTCCATCACACCGGCGATCGGAACGTCACATATTATACCACAACACCGTATATAAAGTCAATATGTTTTTCAAAAAAATTAAAAATTTTTTCATTTTAGAAAATAATTAACGATTTTTTTCGTACGTACTTTTCTTTTGTTGAAAAATGTGGTATAATACACATATATTTATGTTTTTGGAAAGGGGGAGCATATGAAACGGTTTTTGTCTTTGACGTTGGCTTTGATCTGTCTGAGTTGGATATGTGTCCCCTTTGTCTCGGCTGAGGAGACGGATACGGAAATCGGTCAGGAAACGAATACCAATGAAAAGGATATGTTGAGTGAATTTTCTTGCCGATATGACCGTTCGGAAAGGAAAATTGTTGTGGCGGGGATCGTCAGACATGAGGTTCTGATTTCCCACAGACAATATTTCCTTGACGTGTATAGAATCCTTCCGGGAGAAGACTATGAAAGCATCGTGTTTTCTTCCAACAAAAAGCCGCTGGTATCTACGGAGATCTCGGTTCGCTTTGAATTTTCCTTGGACGCGGAAAGTATTTTGGAGCGTTTTTCGCATTACGCCGTTGTTTTGCGTTCTCCCGAGGGGGAGCGGATTCTTGCGGCTAAACCGCAGCGCGCGGAGGTTGAGGGCGGTTACGAATACGTATCCGACGATTTTTCATCCTTTAAGGGTTTATTGACCTCGGAGACCTCCTTGGGCGGAAATTTGGGTATTGGAACGGCAATCGTTCCCGTCTATTTGGAGCGATTTCTGAATACGTCCTCGCAGGGGTATATTTATCCGTTCAGCGAAGGGATCATGTATTTTAACAAAGACTACATACAAGCTCTTGACGCGACGATCCGTACTTATTCATCTACGGGCAGCCGCGTATATTTGCAGTTTTTGCTTTCGGCGAATGAGTCCGATCTGGCATTGGCAAGCGGAAAAAATATAGGTGCCCGCTATGATATGCCCAATGCTTTTTCAGAAGACGCGCTCTTAAAGATCTGCGCCATAACGGAATTTTTGGCGGAACGGTATACCGATCATCAAACAGGAGAATTTTGCGGAATAATCGTGGGACACTCCATTGATGATCCTATGATGAATTATTGCGGAAGTCTTTCTCTTGATCAATATTCCAAGCTATATAGCTTGTATTTGACAGCGGTATCCTGCTCGCTTCGGACGCATCAGCCGTCTGTGGACGTGATCATACCGTTTAGCTCGGAAAATTCGTATGCCGAGGAAGCCCTCGGAGGAACCTCCTATCCTTCGGGACAGCTTCTGGAGGCAATTTTAAAAATACAGGATGACGGATCCTCCGTTCCTTTTCGGTGTGGAACGATGATTTGCATGGAATCGGATCGGGAATCTCAAACGAAGCTGACGGCAGAATCGATTGACACGTATTCCGCGTATTTGGATACGTTGCGCTCCAAATATGAAAGCGCACCCATGCACTATATGGTTCGTTGGGACGTTCCCGAGCTTATGGCGGAGACGGCGTTGTGCGCCAATTACTCATATTTGTACTATAAGCTCATTGGAGACCAACGGGTATCGTCCTTCGTTGTTTCCTTTTCCCGTTGCGAGGAGAAGGGATTGTATCGATTGGGCGAGCTGAAGCAGATTGTTCGGTATATTGACACAGAGGATAGCCTTACGGTTACGACACCGTTGCTTTCTTATTTCGGTTTGGATTCATGGGATCGTGTCATTGAGGGCGCTACTGCGAGAAATTATGCGGTTCGGCGGGAGATTTCGGGTGATTGGAGTTCTCATACTCGACAAGAAAACTATGCGGGAAACTTTACTTACATGGATTTTTCGGACGGAGATATGGATCAATGGGCTCCCGCGTCCTCATGCTTGGGCTTAAAAATCGATTACGGCCGTGACGGAGTACGGATCCTGAAGGGAACCGTTCGACGGAGTGAAACGGAATATTTTGGCGAGTTTCTGTGCTTATATGAATTTCCCGAGCGAATCGTTCACACGCCCTACCTTCGTTTCCGAATGGAGCTGACCGATTCGTCGGGGGCAGCCGATCAAGGCTATCACGTTATGGTTACGCTCGGAAACGATCAAAGCCGTATCGTCACGCAATATGTGGCGAAAAAGGATGTTCTTGAGAACATTATGGTAGACGTTAGTGATTTTCCCGAGGACCAAATGATTACGTATATTAAAATCAGCGTTCGCCCTCTTGTTGATTCCGCCAATGGCTCGGACGAGATATCTGTTCAGCTGTACGATATCGTCGGATACAGTGATCGGTATACCTCGGAGGAGCTTTCGGATATGATCGAGGAGGACCGATTGAATATCCGCAACATGACGAAAGATTCCGATGCGGACGACGGCGAACAAATGTGGTGGATCTTGGGCATGGTTACACTTGGAATATCTATCATTATCGGTGTCTTTGCTTGCTTCAGAAATGAGGAAGACGGCACGGAAAAATAAAGCTTAACGAAAGGGAAGGATTATGGCAGGCTTTGTACATCTTCATTTGCATAGTGAATACAGCTTACTGGATGGCGCGTGCCGTATCCGTGAAATTCCCAAGCGAGCATTGGAATGCGGACATACCGCCGTCGCGCTCACAGACCACGGAGTAATGTTTGGCGCGGTGGCATTTTGGCGCGCTTGCCGCGCGGTCGGAGTAAAGCCGATTATTGGCTGCGAGGTTTACGTAGCCACAAAATCTCGTTATGACAGAACGGGAGGTGAAAAATATTCTCATCTCGTTCTTTTGTGTGAGAATGAAACGGGCTACAGAAATCTGATTCATATGGTTTCAAAGGGCTTTACCGAGGGATTTTATTCGAAGCCCAGAATCGATTTGGAGCTGTTGCGAGAGCATTCCGAGGGGTTGATCTGCCTTTCCGGTTGCTTGGCAGGACGAATCCCGTCGCTTTTGTTGATGGGAGATTATCAGGGAGCGGTGGCGTACGCCCGTACCCTGGCGGATATTTTCGGTAGGGATCGATTTTATATAGAGCTTCAAAACCATGGAATGGCGGAGCAGATCGAGGTTCTTCCCGAGCTGGTTCGGCTGGCTCAGGAATGTGGGCTTCCCATGGTAGCGACCAACGACTGTCATTATTTGCGAAGAGAAAACGCGCAAACGCAGGCGTTGTTGCTTTGTATCCAGACCAATTCGGTCATTACCGACGGAAAGCCCATAGGCTTTGAAACCGATGAGTTTTATTACAAGAATGACGACGAAATGCGGATGCTGTTCGGTTCGTATGAGGGCGCTCTTGAGAATACCCAAAGGATCGCGGATCGTTGTAATTTTGATTTTTCGTTTGGAGAGCCGAAGCTTCCTTCCTTCCGAGTGCCGAGCGGAGCATCGGCAGATGACTTTCTTCGTGAAAAAACCTACGAGGGTATGGCACGGCGCATCAAAGACGGTTCCTTGATTATTTCAAACGGTGGTGAGGACGTTTATCGCGATCGAATTGATTACGAACTGAACGTAATCGCTCAAATGGGATATTCCGACTATTTTCTGATTGTGCAGGATTACGTGGGATTTGCAAGACGGAAATCGATTCCCGTAGGTCCAGGAAGAGGGTCCGGCGCGGGGAGCTTGGTTGCTTTTTTGAATGGCATTACTGACATTGATCCGATCCGCTTTGATCTGCTTTTTGAGCGTTTTCTGAATCCTGAGCGGGTCAGTATGCCCGATATCGATATTGATTTTTGTTACAATCGGAGAGATGAAGTAATCCAATATATGTTTGACCGCTACGGTCAGGATCACGTTTCACAGATTGTCGCCTTTGCCACGCTTGCGGCAAGAGCTGCGGTAAGAGACGTGGGCAGAGCCATGGGAATGGCATACGCGGAGGTGGATGCCGTCGCCAAGGCGATTCCGCAGGAGGTCGGCATCACGCTGGAAAAGGCGATGAAATTGCCTGCGCTTCGATCCCAATATGAGTCGTCCGACAAGATCAAGCGCCTGATCGATACGGCGCTGGAGATCGAGGGAATGCCTAGACAGATGTCGATCCATGCGGCGGGAATTGTGGTGACGGACGAGCCTGTATCTCAATACGTTCCCCTTGCGATCAGCAATGGGACGGTGGTAACGCAGTATGATATGGATACGCTTGCCGATCTGGGGCTTTTGAAATTTGATTTCTTGGCGCTTAGATATTTGACGATCATTGAAGACGCTTGCCGTACTATTCGGGAAAGCGATCCCGCCTTTGATATCGAAAAAATTTCCTTTGACGATAAGGAAGCCTACGAGTTGATCGCCAAAGGAAATACATTGGGGCTTTTTCAACTGGAGTCGGCAGGAATGCGTCAGATGCTTACCGAGCTGAAGCCGAAGGGTCTTGAGGATATTATCGCTGCCATTGCCTTATACCGTCCGGGTCCTATGGATTCCATTCCAAAGTATATCTATTCTCGGCATCATCCCGAGGAGGTACAATACGCGCATCCGCTGTTGGAGCCGATTTTGAGATCTACCTACGGTTGTACGGTGTACCAAGAGCAGGTAATGAGTATTTTTCGTGTGATCGCGGGGTATACCTACGGACACGCCGACGTGGTTCGGCGCGCGATGTCTAAGAAAAAGGGAGACGTGCTGCAGGCGGAGCGTCAGAGCTTTATTGACGGCGCTTTGAAAAATCACGTGGAGCAAGAGGTTGCCGAGCAATTGTTTGATGATATGGCATCCTTTGCGAACTACGCATTCAATAAGAGCCATGCCGCCGCCTACGCGGTGATCTCATACCGTACGGCTTATTTGAAGCAGCATTATCCGTGTGAATACATGGCTGCACTTATGACGTCGGTTTTGGACCATTTGGGAAAGCTTGGCGAATATATTGCGGAGTGCAATAAGCTTGGTATCCGCGTGCTTCCGCCGGATATTAACGAGAGCCGCTTGTATTTTCATCCCAAGGACGGAAATATTGTGTTTGGACTCCTTGCGTTGAAGAACGTCGGGAAGCAGTTTGTCGCTTCGGTTTTAAAGGAATCGCAGTCTGCGTCCTTCTCGGATTTTGAGGACTTCGTCCGTCGTATGGCACCCTATGATCTGAATAAGCGCATGGTTGAATCCCTGATCAAGGCGGGCGCGTTTGACGGCTTGGGCGTTTACCGAAGCAAGCTGTTGGCAAGCTATGAGCATTTGATCGATCTCGTTCAGCAAAATGATCGAAATAATATAGCGGGACAGCTGGATATCTTTTCGGTGGTCCCCGAAATCATGGATATTGCTCCCCAGTTTTCATACCCCGATATTCCCGAATTTTCCTTGCGTGAGAAGCTATTGTTAGAGCGTGAGTGCTCGGGAATGTATTTCTCGGGACATTTGTTGGACAGCTATGACGAGCACGCTAAGAGCTTGTCCGATCAATCTGTTGCCGAACTGTTGAAGCGAGGAAACGAAAGCGATAAAGAGACGGTTTCTGTTTGCGGAATTGTATCTGCGGTCACCGTAAAGAACACACGGAAAAACGAAAAGATGGCGTTTTTCACCGTAGAGGATCGCACAGGGCAGATGGAATGTATTGCTTTTCCCGCGCAATTTTTGAAATATGCTCATCATATACGCGTGGAAGCGCCTCTTTGGGTGAAGGGAGTACTGTCGTTCAGAGACGGCGATGACGAGGAACCAAAGATATTGGTCAATGAAGTTTTGGAACTGATCGACAACGCGAAATACCAGATGATTCCCAAGGATTCTCCGTCGGAATCTTCCTCCAAAGCGGCGATGGAGATTATGGACAAAAAGGAAGAACCCGTAAAGAAAGCCGTTCATGGAGCGAGACTTTTTTTAAGGGTTCCCAACGTGACCTGCCGTGAATACCAAAAGGCCAAGAATTTGGTGAATATTTTTGAAGGATCTACGCCCGTTATTTTCTTTGATTCCTCTGTCGGAAAATATTGCCCCTGCTCATCGGGTATGGCGCTTTCCGATTTTTTGATGGGCGAATTGTGCGAGCTGCTCGGAAAAGAAAACGTGGTGCTAAAATAAAGGCATCGTTTCATTCGGAGTAATCTTCAATTAAAGATTCAAGCGTATCACGATCCTTGGCGTAGATACCCTCCTCAAGCAGAAACTGATCTGCTTTGGGGAGGGTCTTTATTTGTATGTCCAAAACCTGCTCGAGGACACCGTCCTCCCGAAAAATACCGATGCGCTCCTGATGGGTTCGGAGAATCCAGCCAAGAACCTCCTCGGTGTCTGTGGAAGCGGCGGGATCCTCTTGGGAAAGATAGATATATACGGGCTTCTGCTCGCCGTTTTTTGGTGTGGTGGCGGATTCCCATGAGAGAGAAAGAAGAAGTGCAATCGAAACGGTTAAGGTGATACATAAAAAAATCGGAATCCAGATAGGAAGGTCTTGCTTTTTTATATGCTTCATAAGGATCTCCAGTCCCATGTTTTTTCATTATTGTTGTCTCATAAGTGATTATTTATTCGACAGAAACGCAATAATATATGTATCTGCATATGGGGATGGCGGGAGGCATGGTATGAAGGTGAAGCTTTTAAAAATAAGTTTAATACTGATCGGTCTGACAATGATTACTGTTTTGATCGCGGGACTTTCCTTTTTCGGCTATGTAAACCGATATATTGAAACAAGCATCGACGAATCGATCTTTTTTATGGTTGGTTCCGATTCCGCGTCGAAATTTTATTACTATACCGAGGACCAAGAGGGAAACGAGATTGCGGTTGAATTGACGGACGAAGCCCTGTATGGGGAGTATCGGAGCATTTACGTGGATTACGCTCAAATACCTGAGCATATGATCCACGCTTTTGTCAGTATAGAGGATAAGCGCTTTTATTCCCATCACGGTGTGGACTGGAAAAGAACGGTTTCGGCAGGCTTAAATTATCTTTTTCAGTTCAGAGACAGCTACGGCGGCTCGACCATTACGCAACAGCTGATCAAGAACGTAACGGATCGGGATGATTATTCCTTCCAGCGAAAGTTGCAGGAGATATTTTGGGCATTGGATCTGGAGACAAAAATGAACAAGGAAGAGATCCTCGGGCTATATTTGAACATCATCAATCTTTCACAAGGATGCTATGGGATCGGAGCCGCAGCCGATTATTACTTTTCGAAAAGCGTATCCGATCTGACATTGAATGAATGTGCGTGTATCGCGGCAATTACAAACAATCCCTCCTATTACGATCCTGTGCGAAATCCTGAGCATAATACTCAAAGAAAAAATTTGATTTTGAGCGAAATGCACGCTCAAGGGTATATTTCCGAGGAGGAGTATCTGGAATGTGTCGAGGGGCAAATCGTTTTAAATTTACGGGATGAGGGAAAAAAGCAAACGGTGCGTTCATGGTATACGGACATGGTGATTGAGGATATTATCTCGGATTTAATGGAGCAAAAAGGCTACAGTCGCGCGATGGCGAGCCTGATGATCTATACGGGCGGTTTGCAGATTTATACGGCGATGGATCCCGAAATTCAAGCAATTTTAGAAAGGTACTATCATGACACGTCCAATTTCTACGCCGGAGAAGCCGAGGTTACGCCGCAATCCTCCATGATCGTCATGGATCCGCAGAACGGAGATATTTTGGGAGTGGTAGGTGCAATCGGAGAGAAAAAAGGGAACCGTCTTCAAAATTTCGCAACACAGACCGTTCGACCCGCAGGGTCTGTAATCAAGCCCTTGTCCGTGTATGCTCCTGCATTGGATACGGGGGTGATTCAATGGTCCAGTGTCTATGATGACGTACCTGTTTCATTTTCTCAAAACAGCAACGGAGAATACGTGGCATGGCCTAAAAATTCTGACGGTGAATATCGTGGCTTGATTAATGTGAATTACGCATTGGAAAAATCGATTAACACGGTTACCGTAAAAATTTTGCAGGAGCTTGGGGTGGAGCAATCCTTTGACTTTTTGTACGATCGTCTTCAAATGAAAAGTCTGATTCGCCAAGGAACCGATCAAAACGGAATCAGCATTACGGATTGCGATTTGGCGGCATTGGGGCTTGGACAGATGAATTACGGGGTCAGTGTTCGGGAGGTAACCGCCGCGTACTCTATTTTTACGAACCAAGGCGTATACAATCAATGGCGTTCCTACTACAAGGTTACGGATTTCGCGGGCAGTATTTTGCTTGAAAATCCCTATCGAGGAGAGGCGGTGATTAAGGAGGAAAACGCAAGCATTATGAGTTTAATGCTTCAAAACGTGGTGAAAAAGGGAACGGCAAAATCAATCACGTTAAAAAGTGAAATAGACTGTGCTGGAAAAACGGGAACAACGCAAAGCAACTATGACCGCTGGTACGTGGGATATACTCCGTATTATGTAGGAGGAGTTTGGTACGGATACGAATACCCGAAATCCTTGAGCGGAAGCAATCAATGTCTTAAAATTTGGGATGAGATCATGTCCGAGATTCACAAAACCAAGCTGGGAGCGGTCGATAAAAAGGAGATCAAGCATTTTGAAATCAGCGACGAGGTGGTGAGCGCGGAATATTGTAAGGATTCAGGCTTCTGTATGACCAATGCGTGCTTGCATGATCCGAGAGGAGAACGCCGTGAGGTCGGATATTTCCCGCGGGGAGAGGAGCCGACGGGATATTGCTCGGTACACGTTCCCGTGGCGTATGACAGTGAGGAAGGAGGCGTTTGTGTATCCGGATCCTGCCCGCACATGAACGTTGAATATATCGGTTTGATCTGCGTGGAACGAAGCTTTCCCGTGCAAATCTATGTTACGGACGCTCAGTACGTGTGGCGGGAGCTTCCCGAGGGAACCCGTGTGGAATTGTCCTCGTCCTTAGCATTCTTTTCCAATGTCTTGGGAGAAAAGGAGTATTGCGGAATTTCAAAGACCGAGCTACAGTTTAATCGCGCCTGCCGAAGGCATCTAACCTATTCGAGGAATTAAAAAAACGATCGCCCTTTTACAGAAAGGGCGATCGTTTTTTATGATTCCTTGCAGAATTGGCTATTGTAAAGCTCAAAATAAAATTCTTTTTGGTTCAATAGCGTTGTGTGAGTGCCTTGCTCGATGATGTTTCCGTCCTTCATTACAAGGATTACGTCTGCCTCTTTAATTGTGGAAAGACGATGCGCCACGATGAAGCTCGTTTTTCCGTTCATTAAGGTAGCGAAGGCTTTTTGGATTCGGATCTCGGTTCTGGTATCGATGGAAGAGGTTGCCTCGTCCAAGATCAAAATTTGGGGATTACAAAGCATGACTCTGGCGATACACAATAACTGCTTTTGCCCTTGTGACAGAGAACTTCCGTTTTCGGAGATCACGGTGTCGTAGCCCTTGGGAAGACGACGGATAAAGCTGTGCGCGTGGGCTGCCTTGGCGGCGGAAACGATCTCTTCGTCGGTAGCGTCGGGACAACCATAGGCAATATTTTCCTTTACCGTTCCATTCATAAGCCAAGTGTCTTGAAGAACCATTCCGTAGGATTCTCTTAATTGCTTGGTGGTATAAGAACGAATATCGTGTCCGTCTAAGGTAATAGCCCCTTGCTTAACGTCGTAAAATCGCATCAAAAGATTGATCAGAGTGGTTTTTCCGCATCCCGTGGGACCAACGATGGCGATATGCTGACCTGCCTGTACGTTTAAATTGAAATCTCGTATCAAGGGACGATCATCCGTGTAAGAAAACGAAACGTGATCGAAGGTGATCACGCCCTTGACCGTATCAAGCGGTATGGGATCAAGGGGATCGGCATTTGGAATTGGCTCATCGATCAGGTCAAAAACGCGGGAAGCACACGCCAATGCGTTTTGAAGCTCGGTGACAACGCCCGAAATTTCATTAAACGGCTTGGTATACTGGGTGGAATAGGAAAGAAAGCTGGACAACTTACCGATGGTAATGGCGTTGCTTCCGCTCAGACAGAGAAGCGCTCCCGTAAATGCAACGAGCGTATAAACAAGACTGTTGACAAATCTCGTGGACGGATTGGTGATCGAGGAAAAGAAAATGGCGCGAAGGGAAGCGGAGGAAAGGCGCGTATTGATTTCATCAAAATGCTCCTTGACCTTTTCTTCCCGAGAAAATGCCGTGACTACCTTTTTCCCTTCGATCATTTCGTCGATATATGCCGTTTGTTCTCCGCGAATCTGTGCTTGAAGCTTGAACATGGCATAGGTTTTTTTGGCGATGAAGGCGGCGACAAAAAGCGAAAGGGGCGTTACGATCACAACGATCACGGTTACGGGAGGGCTGATCAAAAGCATAAAAATGAGGGTTCCTAGAATGGTAATAATGCCGCTGAAGAATTGTGTGAAGCCCATCAGGAGTCCATCGGCAAACTGGTCAACGTCCGTGACGATCCGACTGACCATTTCACCTGTGGATCGAGAGTCTATGAGAGAAACGGGGAATTGTTGAATTTTTATAAAGGCTTGACGGCGAATGTTTCGGACGATGCCGTAGGTCATTCGATTGTTCAACACGTTGATGATCCATTGGAGCAACCCCGTGATGAGGACGGCGAGCAGGATTTTGAGAAGGATGCTTGTGATCCCCGTAAGATTAACCAGCCCCTCGTCGATTGCCAAATCGATGGCGTTACCGATCAAAATGGGAACGTACAGAGAAAGCGCTACGCTGATAGCCGTAAAGAGCAGGGAAAGCAAAAAATGAACGCGAAAGATTTTTAGGTAGCGGAGAACGGTGGCAAAGGTTTTTAAATTGCTTTTTACAGTCCCTTTTTTCATACTTGCTCACCTCCCTCCGAGAATTGAGAGCGGTGGATCTCCCGATAGATCTCGCAGGATGTTACAAGTTCGGCGTGGGTGCCGCTTCCAACGATTTGTCCGTCATCCATAACAAGAATCAGGTCTGCGCGCATGATGGAGGACGTTCTTTGAGAGACGATAAAAACGGTAGGGCGGTAGGGGAGATTTCTGATCGCACCGAGAAGTCGCGATTCGGTTCCGAAATCCAATGCCGATGCGGAATCGTCAAAAATCAAGAAGGAGGGTCTTCTGATTAAGGCTCGGGCAATGGTTAAGCGCTGCCTCTGACCGCCCGAAAAATTTTTCCCGTATTGGGAAACCGCTTCGTCAAGCTTTGCTTCCTTTTCTTCCACAAAATCCTTCGCCTGCGCGTATTCCAAAGCGGCCCACATTTCTTCCTCGGTGGCGTTGTCCTGCCCCCATTGGAGATTGGAGCGGATAGAACCCTTAAATAATACGGGCTTTTGCGGAATAACGCCAAAAAGGGAACGAAGCTCGTTCTGGTCGTACAGCGAGGTGTTTTTGCCGTTGACGAAGACGCTTCCCGAGGTTGGAGCGTAGAATCCCGGAATCAGATTGATTAACGTGGTTTTTCCCGATCCCGTTCCTCCGATAATCCCCACCGTTTGTCCCTTTTCAACGCAGAAATTGATATCAAGGATGGCAGGATCGGCATCCGAATGATAGCGATAGGATACGTTTTGAAAACGGACGGCGCACTGGGTTTCGTCCGTGTCGGTGTCGGCAATGCGGGGGGCATCCGTGGGGGTATCCAAGATATCGGATACTCTGTGCGCGCCCGCTACCGCCTTATTCAAAGTCACAATCAGATTGGCGAGTTTAATTAACTCTACCAAAATTTGTGACATATAGTTGTATAGCGCGATCAGCTGCCCTTGAGAAATTTCTCCTGAATCTACCGAGATCGCTCCATTGCGGATCAGAAGGATAACGGCAAGATTGATAAGAACGTACGTCATGGGATTCATCAGTGCCGAAATTTTTCCCGTGAATAGCTGAAGACGGGTCAGCGCCTTGTGGCGATGGGTAAAATCGGAGATTTCTCCTTCTTCTTTGTTGAACGCCCGAACCACTCTTGCGCCCGTATACGTTTCTCGCACCTTGCCTACCACCCGATCGGTAGATGCCCTTGTCTTTTTATCCAGGGGAATGCAGATCATCATAATGCCGAATACGACCAATCCAAGAATGGCGATGATTATCGCAAAGATGGATGCCAAACGGGCGTGAATGGTAAACGCCATAATCATGGCGCCGAACACGATAAAGGGAGAACGCATGAAAAGACGGAGAAACATATTGATTCCCGTCTGAACAGAATTGATATCGCCCGTCATTCTCGTAATCAGCGTAGAGGTACCGATTGCGTCCGCTTTCGCATATCCGAGGTCTTCGATATGAGAAAATAAAGCGCTCCTTAGCTTGGCGGAAACACCGACTGCCGCTTTGGCGGCAAAAAATTGGGCGCATATGGCGCAAGCCAGACCAATGATACCCAGCGCGATCATCACTCCGCACATGAGGTATATGGTCTTTTTATCATTTTGCTTGATACCGACATCAATGATCGCGGCTACGGTTAAGGGGACCAGTAATTCAAAAATCGCTTCCAAGCATTTGAAGGCGGGAGCAATGATCGATTCCTTACGGTATCCCTTGAAAAAAGTCAGCAATTTTTTCAAGATTATCCTCCATAGAGTCAACAATAGATATATTATAATATGAATCAAAAAAAAATTCAACTATTTTTTCAAAAAACACTTGCTTTTTGAAAAAAAGTATGATATAATACCATCTGTTGCGGAGGCATAGCTCAGCTGGTTAGAGTGCATGCTTGACATGCATGAGGTCACTGGTTCGATTCCAGTTGTCTCCACCATATATTCCAAAAGGACGAGGAATTTCTACAATTCCTCGTCCCTTTTTCTGTAATTACTGTCTTTTTGTTTGCAAAGATACCTCGGAAATAATCCGTGATAAAATCGTTAATAAGGCTTTACGCTGTTTTGTTCAGCGTATGCCAGCGTCATCATATGAGTGAGCGCCTTCGCTTCCTTTACGCCGCATCCGTCAAGGATATTGTCTGTTAGAAACTGTACAATCGGTGAGGGTTTGTCCGCTTTCACCTCAACCTCCACCTCGACACCGTTGGTAGATTGAGTGCATTTCACCACGCGGTTTTCCACCATCCTAACGTAACCATCTTCTCCGTACACTTCAAGCGTAACAGGAGAATAGTTCGATACGAAGCCTGTTTCATTCACCGCGATTGCACCGTTTTCAAAGCTCATCACGGTAACCGCATTGTCCTCCACTCTGTCGGGGTTCTTTTCCTTTGCCGACTCAAGCTCGCAGCTTACCGTGAACGCCGAACTTGCTTTTATAGGCATACCCAGTATCCACTCGGTCAAGTACATTCCGTGCGCGCCGAGGTCTATCATAGCTCCGCCTCCGCACTCCAATGCATTGTAGAAATGATTTGGGAGCCAGTTTTTTGTGCTTCCTGCATGACAATTACGAAAACGCATATAGTTCAGCTTCCCAAGCTCTCCGCTTGACGCAATTTCCTTTACCGTCATACGTGAACCAAGGTATTTTTGGAAAAGGGAAATTACGAATTTCACACCGTTTTGGGTTACTGCTTTTTCGATTCTATCGCAGTCGGCATCGGTCAGGGCAAGAACCTTTTCGGTAAAGATATGCTTGCCCGCTTTTGCTATCCTTACGATATCCTCCGCATGGTCGGAGGAAGCGGAACAGACGATTACACCCTCTGCGTCGCTTTCGAGAAGCTCCTCGGGAGTATGAAAGCGAGGAATATTGAATTTTTCCATAAAGCGTTCTGCGAGCGTATCGTTTTTTTCATAAAAACCGACTACTTCTCCAAGTTCCATCGCGGTCTTGGTATAACCCTTGACATGAACGTGCCATGCCCCAAATATTGCTATCTTCATTTAAAATACACCGGCTTTCCTGTCTTAGATGATTCGTATATAGCCTCAAGGATTTCGGAGACTACAAGCGCCTGCTCAGGCAAAACAACAGGCTGGGTATCGTTTACGATAGCATTTATCCAGTTTTTTGCTTCCACCTCTTGAGGAGTACCTGATGCGCCGTTATAAAACGCTACTCCGCCTGCTTGTGTATTGACAGTGGTTTCGGTCTGACGATCAAACTCTATCTTGTTTAACTTAAGAATGTTGTTTTTGATCTGAAGTCCCTCGCGGCTTCCGCAAAGCACGCAGCTCCCCTCTTGTATGGGTTCGCAGGTGTTAAGCGCCCAGCTGGTTTCGAGCATAATGGTAGCGCCGTTTTTCATACGGATAAACGCGCACGCCGATTCTTCAAGAGGGGTACTGCTTACACCGTTATCGCCCCAGATGTTTCCCGCCTCGGGATGCTCAAGCTTCTTGTGCGTTTTACCTACGACCATCTCAGGCTCGTAATTGTTCATAAGGTAAAGTGTAAGGTCGAGACTATGCGTTGCGATATCAATGATAGGACCGCCCCCTTGAGCTTCCTCGTCAAGGAATACGCCCCAGTTGGGAGTTCCTCTGCGACGAATGGCGAGACAGTTTGCGTAATAGATCTCACCGAGCGCACCCGAATCTATGTACTGCTTGGCGTAAATGCTCTCGGGTTTTTGACGATGCTGATATCCGATGGTTAACTTCTTTCCGGTAGCCTTTGCCGCCTCATACATTCTTCTTGCGTCTGCCGCCGTCTTTGCCATAGGCTTTTCGCACATGACGTGTTTGCCGGCGTATAGGGCATCTACGGTCATTTCGGAATGATCGCGGTTGGGTGTGAGTACATGAACGACCTCTATATCCTTGTCCTCCAAAAGCTGCTTATAGTCTGTATAGACCTTGGCATCGGGGGTTCCGTACATCATCTTAGCCTTTTCTGCACGTTCGGGAATAATATCACAAAAAGCAACCATTCTTACGTTTGGTATTTTGGAGAGCGACGGCATATGCTTCTTATTGGCAATCCCCCCGCAACCTATGATGCCCACATTTACTATTCGTTCCATTACAATTACTGCCTCCATTTTTGTTTTTTGAGTAAAACTCTGATTTAATTATAGACAAAAGAGATTTATTATGCTATAATAAAATTGCTAAAAAATATAAAAAAATTGTCCTTTCGAGGTGCTTATGAAAAAGAACAATATCAGGGTTGAGCTGCCTAGGCAGGTGGGGTACGAAACAGAATTCTTTGTTCAGTATAATTCAAAGAACACAACTGCGTGTAGCGCACACATACATAGCGCAGCCGAGCTTCTTTATGTAAAAGAGGGTAGCTATACGGTGACATTAGACGATACACGCTATGAGATAAGCGAAGGAGATCTTATTCTTTTTTGTTCCGGTGCGATTCATTACGTTGTTGCAGGAGAAAATGAGCAGAATAGCTACTATGTGATCAAGATACCTCCGTCTTTTTTTATAGGCTTTGCCATGCACGATGGAGGCGCGGAATATGCTATGCGCTTTGCGCTTAACCGAAAGGAACGCAAGTGCCTTTGGCATAAGGAAGAACTTAAGGAGAGCAAAATCCAATGTGTCTTGGACACTCTTGTAAACGAATTTGAACAGGAAAGGTATGCCTCCGAGGTAGCGATCAAATTAAAGATCATGGAGCTTATGCTGACTATACTCCGAAATGACGTTCCGAGTAGACCGTCGGCAGGCAATCAAATTTCATGGCTAATATACTCGGTGATGGGCTATGTTCAGGAAAATTTTGCTGAGGATATTGACGAAAAAATGCTTGCAAAAAGCTATGGAATCAGCTATAGCTACTTTTCGAGAAGCTTTAAACGGGTTACGGGAATGACGTTTAAGAATTACCTGAACCGAACGAGAATCAGCAAAGCCGCGCAATTACTTGCTCTTAACGGCTGTTCTGTCAGTGAAGCGGCAACCGCTTGCGGATATAATAGCATATCGTATTTTATAAACGTGTACCATTCGGTTATGGGCAAAACTCCGTATAAAACGGTGAAAGAACGAAACAGATAAAAAAATACGGCATATCTTTTGGAGGAGATATGCCGTATTCTTGTTTTAAAAATGGAGTATTACTCATGAACGGAAAACGAAAGTGAGAAATTGTTTTTTCTGACGAAAAGCGTAATGAGCAACAGATATATGGCAACGCCAAGAAGAATTTGAACGGTCAGGCAGAGCGCGGAGCTGACGGTAATATTGAGGATTCGTATCAAAAAAGAAGAAGATACCATGGCAGCAGCAATGCAGAGAAGGGGACGTATAAGCCAAGAAAACAATCGGATTCGCACCTTGGAAACGTAAAGCAATCTGGCGATGCTGAGCGCGGCATTTACGATTTCGGTAAAATAGACTGTGACGATATATCCCGTGATTCCCATTCTGGGAAGAAGAATCCACACTAAAATTACCGACAGGAAAGCGTCCACGATATTGACGACCATGCAATAAAATTGTTCCCCCATTCCTTTGAGAAAGGCATCCGTAGAGGTGTCCAAGTACATGACGGGGATCAAGGGGGAGATCATCAGAATGTACTTTCCCGCTTCGGTGTTGGGGTAAATAACCTTTGCCAAGGGATACGCAAAGCACATAAGGATTCCTGCCGTTCCGATTGCGTAGGTCAATACACAGGAGAAGACCTTTTGGATCATTCGCTCAATTTTTTTATGGTCTTGTTGGGTTTGCGCCTGCGCTACCTCGGGAATCAACAGACCTGCAAAGGAGGAGGACAGGGCGGAGGGAAAGAGAACCAGTGGAAAAACCATGCTATGAACGATTCCATAGGCCGCGAGCGATAGGTCGCGGGAAGCTCCGCTTTTTACCAATCCTCTCGGGATCAACATATGCTCCACGGTAATCAAGCCCGATCTGACGTATGCGCTTAACGCCACGGGAAGCGCCGTGTTCCAGAGTTCCTTTTGAATTTTCCTTTTTTCGGGGACGGAAAGACTTTTTTCTTTCTGTTTCTTTTTTTCAAGCCAATAGAAAATCATTTGAATGGATAGGGAGATTCCCTCCGACAAAATACCGCTGACAGCGACGGCAATACAAGCGCTTTCGATTCCGCTTCCGAAAACCGATCCCAAAAGCAGGACGGAGGCATAGATTTTTACGCCCTGTCCCACGATTTGTGTCAACGCGTTTTTATAGACTCTCCGAACGGCAACGAAATATCCTGTAAGCACGGAGGAAAGGGAAATGGGGACCAGCGTTAGCGCAAGGATTTGCATGGGGCGAACCGTTCGTTCATCCTTTAAAAGAGAAATTCCAATGTCGGGAGCCAATACGTAAAGTAATATGGTTGCGAGGGCGCTGAACAAGAGAGAATATCCAACACATTTTCGAACGGTATAGCGAACTGCTTCGGAACGCCCGCCTTGGTCATCTTTCCCTAACGCCTGAGCAACGAGACGTGTGGTGGCAAGCCCGATCCCCGAGGTTGCCAGCGTAATGGCGAAGCCGTATACGGTAGAGATCAACGTGAACAATCCCATGGCAACGGCTCCGATTTTGTTGGACAGATAGACGTTATAGCTTACGCCTACGGAACGCATGAGAACAGATACTGCGGTCAGTAATAATCCATTGTATATAAATTGTCTGAGTCTGTTCATGACAATTCCTTTCTGTGCGTAATTTTGCTTTTATCAAAATATATGACCCAAAATCAAGGCGCATGCTAAAGCTTTTTGTGTAGAATCGTTTTTTTGTTGACAAGGAGAGGCTTTTGGTGGTATACTATTCCATGATAGTATCGGACGGAGGATTGATTCAATGAAAAAGAAAATGCTGGTGGTGGATGGCAATAGTATTTTGAATCGCGCGTTTTACGGGATTCGCTTGCTTACCAACCGAAATGGACTCTATACCAATGCGGTATATGGCATGATCTCCATTCTTTCCCGTCATCTGGAGCAAGTAAAGCCGGATTATTGCGCGGTAGCCTTTGACTTGAAGGCACCTACCTTTCGGCATAAAATGTACGACGGCTATAAAGCCAACCGAAAGGGGATGCCCGAGGAATTGGCAGTGCAGCTTCCGTATGCCAAGCAATGTATGGAAGGCATGGGAATGAGGGTGGTCACCTGTGAGGGATACGAGGCAGATGACATTCTCGGCACGCTTGCTGCTTCGCTTGGTTCCGAGGATCTGGAGGTTTATATACTAACGGGGGACCGTGATTCTCTTCAGTTGATCAACGATCACGTGTCGGTTCTTTTGGTTAAGACAAAGGATACCGTCTTGTTCACGCCGGAGGTCTTTTTTGCGGAATATGGAATTACTCCCGATCACTTTGTGGACGTAAAGGCATTGATGGGGGATTCCTCTGACAATATCCCCGGCGTAATGGGAATTGGAGAGAAGACGGCGCTGAAGCTGATCTCGGAATATGGGACGATGCGGGATCTTTACGATCATTTGGATGAAGCCAAGCTTTCCGATGGCACGAAAAAGAAATTGGCAGACGGAAAGGAAATGGCAGAGCTTTCCTTGGAGCTTGCGAGAATATGTGTGGATTCTCCCATTGACCGTTCCAAGGAAGCGTATGAATATCATGGACCGAACGCCTTGTCTCTTCGTAAGCTTTTCCTTGAATTGGATTTTACAGGTTTGATCAAAAAATTCGGATTAGATCAGATTTGTGATCCCGACGAGTCTCTTGCGGATTCCGCGGGGGAAGAAATCGATTACCGTTTGGCGACATCTTTGGACGATCTGGCGCGACAGGAGTGTGTCGTTTCAATGACGGATACGGAGATATCTCTGTTTGACGGAGAACGGCTGTTTACCGCTTGTCCTACGGATCCCGTTCAAACGTCCGACGTTCTGCAGTATTTGAAGGAAATTCCGTTCGTTTGCTTTGATTTCAAAAAAATATTCAAGCACTTTTACGGATTGGGAAGCGAGCTTCCCGTTTGTCGCTTTGATTGTATGCTGGCGGCGTACGTTTTAGACTCGGGAAGAAGCTCCTACGCCATGGAGGATCTATGCGTCCGATATTTAAACTCCTCAAAAACCGAAGGGATACCCGATGCCGTCTGGATATGGCAATTATATGGCGTTTTAAAAAAGGAGATCGAGCAATTTGGCTTTGAAAAACTCCTATACGATATAGAAATGCCCTTAGCCCCCGTGTTGGGAAAAATGGAGCTTTGCGGCTTTCGTATTGACACGGCGGGAATTGAAGCATACGGACAAGAGATGTCCGAGGCGGCAGAGTATCTGAAATTGCGGATCTACAGCTATGCGGGACAAGAATTTAATATTGGTTCGCCTAAGCAGTTGGGAGAGATTCTGTTTGAAAAAATGGGCTTGCCCAAATCGAGAAAAACCAAAACGGGATATTCTACCGATGCGGAGACACTTCAAAAGCTGATTTCCAAGCATCCCATCATAGAAGATATTCTGGATTATCGTCAGGTTACAAAATTGAAATCGACCTATGCGGACGGATTGCTGAAGGCGGCGGATGCGGAGGGAAGAGTTCATAGTATTTTGAATCAAACGGGAACGGCGACGGGACGGCTGTCCTCGTCTGAGCCGAATTTGCAAAATATTCCCGTGCGAACCGAGCTTGGAAGAAAATTCCGACAGTTTTTCATACCTCAGAACGAGGATTACGTTTTGATTGATGCGGACTATTCCCAGATTGAGCTTCGTCTGCTTGCTCACGTCGCAAAGGACGAGGCGATGATTGCCTCCTTCCTGTCGGGAGAGGATATTCATACGATGACGGCGGCGCGGGTCTTTGGTGTTCCCGTCGAACAGGTTACCTCGGAGCTTCGAAAGAAGGCTAAGGCTGTAAATTTTGGGATCATGTACGGAATCGGAGAGTACTCCTTGTCCGAGGATCTCGCGATCAGCAGGGCGCAGGCAAAGGCATATATCGAGAGCTATTTTGAAAAGTTCCCGCAGATCAGGGCCTATCTGGATGACGTTCAGGAGGATGCCAAGAAAAACGGGTACGTGACAACGATCTTTGGAAGAAGAAGATATATCCCCGAATTATCCTCCTCCAATAAAAATGTTCAACATTTCGGAGAAAGGGTCGCCATGAACAGTCCGATTCAAGGCACGGCAGCCGATATTATTAAAATTGCCATGATCGGCGTAGACGAAATGCTGAAAAAATCAGGATTTGATGCAAGAATGATTCTTCAGGTCCACGATGAATTGCTCGTTGAGTGTCACAAGGATTGCGCGGAAGAGGTGAAAGAGATCCTTGTCTCTTGCATGGAGGAGGCGGTGGATCTTCTGGTTCCTATGAGGGTGGAGGCAAACGTCGGAGAAACGTGGTATGATGCAAAATAAACGCTTGAGCACAGATCATTGAAACGATGGTCTGTGCTTTTTGCGTTTGCCTCGTAAAAAAACATAGAAATATCAAAAAAATTGAAAAAAGATATGGACATTTTGTGCTGATTGTAGTATAATATATAGGAATATGGGGTGTTTTATCCGATAAAGGAGAAATCCCAGACGGGAATGAAAATCTCTCGGTATTCTTATGTGAAAATAAAGGAGACCCTTGTATGCAGATTCGTAAAATTGCAGAGCTTTTGAATGCAAAAATTCTTTGTGGAGAGGATCATTTGGACGGAGCAGTTCATTCGGCTTGCGGCTGTGATATGATGAGCGACGTTCTTGCGTTCGTCAAGGATCAGGCGGTTTTGCTGACAGGCTTGTGTAATCCGCAGGTAGTTAGAACGGCGGAGATGATGGATATGCGCTGTATCGTGTTCGTGCGCGGAAAAATGCCCCCCGAGGAGGTCGTTCGATTGGCGGAGGATGCGGGGATCGTTGTGATGGCATCTCCCGAAAGAATGTACGTCGCGTGTGGAAAGCTGTATGCAAACGGATTGGCGGGAGGTGACTTTATCTGATGGCTGAATGTGTAAATTTTCACTTTGATATTGACGGCGAAAACTTTACGTCGGCGGGAGAGGCATCGGTAAGAATTAAAAAGCTTCTTCGCGAGATGGGCTTTTCTCCCGAGGTGATCCGAAGGGTTTCGGTTGCCATGTATGAGGGGGAGATCAATATGGTGATTCACGCCAATGGCGGAACCGCGGATATCAACGTGTTTTGCGATCGGATTCAAATCGTTTTGGCAGACCGTGGCCCCGGTATTCCCAATATCGATCTCGCGATGCAGGAGGGATACTCCACGGCTCCCGATAATATTCGCTCCCTTGGTTTTGGAGCAGGTATGGGACTTCCCAACATGAAGCGATATACCGATGAAATGAAAGTAGAATCAGAGGTAGGCAAGGGAACAACCGTTACGATGGTTGTAAATGTGTAATGTCTTCCCTCGGAAAGGAACAGACAATGTCAGAGTACAAGCATTCGGTTACGCTGGATATTTCCCGCTGTAAGGGCTGCACTAACTGCATCAAGCGTTGTCCAACGGAAGCCATTCGAGTGCGAAACGGCCATGCGATTATTAAAACGTCGCATTGTATTGACTGCGGTGAATGTATCAGACAATGTCCCTATCAAGCAAAGAAGGCTACATACGACAAATTTGAGGATTTTTCGGATTACAAATATAAGATCGCGCTTCCCGCGCCCGCGTTGTTCGGTCAGTTCGAGGAGCTGGACGACATAGATTATATTTTGACTGCCTTGATCGCCTGCGGCTTCGATGCGATCTTTGAGGTTTCAAAGGCGGCAGAGCTCGTTACGGAATATACCAGAAGATACATGAAGCAAGACGGTCTTGAACTTCCTGTGATCAGCTCGGCGTGTCCTGCTATCGTCAGATTGATCGCGTTAAGATTTCCTTATTTAAAGGATAATCTACTCCCCTTACTGCCTCCTATCGAGTATGCGGCAAGATTGGCGAGAAAGGAAGCCTTGCGAGAGCATCCCGAGTTGACGGATGACGACATATGCGTTTTGTTTATCTCTCCTTGCCCCGCGAAGGTCAGTTACGTGAAAAATCCGATCGGTGTAAAGACGAGTGCCGTTAACGGTGCCTTAGCGATCAATGATTTTTATTTCAAACTTCGCGCGAAGCGAAAGGAGATAACCGATCCGATGCCCTTGTCGCAAACGGGAATCATTGGCTTGAATTGGGCAGGATCCGGTGGGGAGGCGACCTCCTTGCTTTCCGATAAGTATTTGGCGGCGGATGGTATTGAGAACTGTATTCACGTGTTGGATGAGATCGAAAACGGCACGCTGCACGATCTTGAGTTCGTTGAATTGAATGCGTGTAACGGCGGTTGCGTTGGCGGAACGCTGAACGTGGAAAATCCGTTTATCGCTAAGGCAAGGCTGCGCTCGCTCAGAAAATATCTTCCCATTTCCAGAAATCATGTTTTGGGAGAGGAAATCCCTCAGGAGCTGTTTTTTACGGAAACGGTGGAGGGCGACGAATCCTCAAAATTGGACAACGACCGCATGGCAGCCATTGCCAAAATGTCGGAAATAGAGAAAATTTATCAAGAGCTTCCGCATTTGGATTGCGGATCCTGCGGCGCTCCCAACTGTCATGCATTGGCAGAGGATATCATAAAAGGGGAAGCGGAGCATAGAGATTGCTTGATTAAGCTACGCGATCGATTTGATTTGCGGGAGCAAGATACGGATGGAGGTGATCCTCATTGACTGTTCGCCAATTTGCAGATCAGTACGGATTTCGAATTTTTTGTATGCCCGATGGAGATCGGGAAATTAAAGGCGGTTATGCGGGAGATCTTTTGAGTTGGGTCATGGGGCGCTTGCAAGCGGACAAGGCTTGGGTGACCATTATGTCAAACGTAAACATCGTTGCGGTGGCATCGTTGGCTGATCCATCCTGCATTATTCTATCCGAGAGTGTAAGTCCCGAAGCGGACGTGATTGCCAAGGCAATTCAAAATGGAGTAAACATTTTGGGTTCGGGACAGGATACGTTTTCCGTTTGCTCTACGATCGCGTCCATATCATGACACCGTATTTCTATGATCTACATATCCATTCCTGCCTTTCTCCTTGCGCGGATGACGACATGACCCCCAATAACATTGCGGGGATGGCGGCCTTGAAGGGCTTGCAGATTCTTGCCTTGACAGATCATAATTCTTGTAAAAATTGTCCCGCTTTTTTTGAGGCGTGTCGGCGAAACGGGGTGATCCCGATTGCGGGAATGGAGCTTTCGACCGCGGAGGATATCCATCTTGTCTGCCTTTTTGAGGAGTTGGAGCAAGCCATGGCGTTTGATGAGGAGATTGAGAAGCATTTGCCTCCCATAAAAAATCGCGTGGATATTTTCGGCAATCAGATCATTATGGATGGATTGGATAACGAAATCGGAACCGAGAGCAAGCTGTTGATTTCGGCGACGGATCTTTGGGTACAGGATGCGCTTGATTTGGCAAGACGCTTCGGCGCTCACGTGCATCCCGCTCACGTCGATCGGGAATCCAACGGAATTGTTTCGATTCTCGGAGATATTCCCTTGGAATACGGATTCGGGTGCTTTGAATTTCACGACAAGGAGTCGGTACCATCCTATCGACAGCGGTTTTTGACGATAGGAGAGGATTCGATTCTTGTTTGCTCCGACGCGCATCAATTATGGAATATCAACGAGGCAGAGAATCAGATCCTTTTGGACGACGAACCGTATAGCTCCTCGTTGGTAAGGAAAAGACTGTTTGAGTATTTAAGACGGTTCGACAAACTAACTTAGAATTTATTTTAAAATAAATTAAAATATGTATGGAGGTTTTTTCATCATGAAAAAGAATTTGACCACAGTAATGTTTCGTGGTACAAAGGCTCAGGAAGAACAGCTTTATGCCGTGATCGATGAGTACCGCGATACACCCGGCGCACTGATGCCGATTCTTCAAAAGGCGCAAGATATTTACGGATACCTGCCTTATGAGGTTCAGCGCATGATCGCCTTAAGAATGGGAATTTCTATGGAAGAGGTATACGGCGTTGCCACCTTCTATTCCCAGTTCGTTCTCAATCCTAAGGGCGAGGTTGCTATTGCCGTTTGCTTGGGAACCGCTTGCTACGTAAAGGGAAGCGGAGAGATTCTGGACAAGATTACCGAGATCCTCGGTCTTCCCGCAGGATCTACCACTCCTGACGGAAAGTATTCTCTGGAGGCAACCAGATGCATCGGCGCGTGCGGACTTGCTCCCGTTTTAACCATCAACAATGAGGTGTACGGAAGATTGAAGGCTTCCGACATGGCGGGTATTCTCGAGAAATACAAGTAATGAAGGAACTATCTCTCAATATTCTTGACGTTGCAAAAAACTCCGTTTCGGCAGGAGCGTCGTTGGTTCGAATTTCCCTAAATTCGGATGCCAAAGGATGGCTGACTCTTTCCATTGAGGATAATGGATGCGGCATGGATCAGGAAACCGTTTCGCAAGTGACGGATCCGTTCTATACGACTCGAAAAACGAGAAAGGTTGGACTGGGGCTTCCGTTGCTGAAGCTTGCGGCCGAGCAAACGGGCGGAAAGCTGTGCATTGCTTCCTCGACGGAAAAAGGGAAGAGCGGTACGACCTTAACGGCTACCTTTGATACCAACAGCATTGACTGTATGCCAATGGGGGATATCATATCTACCGTTTGCATATTGATTGCGGGAAGTCCCGAAATTGATTTCGAATTTCTGGACGTGAATCCCAAACGAACCGTTCGCTTGGATACAAGGGAGCTACGGGGCGTGTTGGGAAATGATATTTCTCTTGCGGAGCCCGAAGTGCAATTTTGGATCAAGGAATATCTGGATGAGCAATATTTAGTATAATCTAACTTGTAAAAAAATCAAAAATAGATGGAGGAATCATTATGAAATCTTTGGCGGAACTTGCTGCAATCAGAGAAAAGATGCAGAACAAGGTAGTTATTCGCGAAGGTGAAGCCGCTACCCGCGTGGTGGTTGGTATGGCGACCTGCGGTATTGCTGCGGGCGCAAGACCTGTTTTGAACGCATTTGTTGAGGGTGTGAACGCACAGGGGTTGGCTGATAGGGTTACGGTAACCCAGACAGGCTGTGTTGGTCTTTGCCAGTATGAGCCTATCGTGGAAATTTATGAAAACGGTAAGGACAAGGTTACCTATGTAAAGGTGGACGCTGACAAGGCGGCTCAGATCATTGAGAAGCACTTGAAGGGCGGACAGGTTGTTGCCGAGTACACCATCGGTGCATAATAACGAAGGATTGAAACGTACAGAAAGGAAAAAGCTATGATTAGATCACATGTTTTGATTTGCGGCGGTACCGGTTGTACTTCTTCCAACAGTCTGAAGATTCAGGAAGCAATGAACAAGGAGATCGCTGCGGCAGGTCTTGATAACGAGGTCAAGGTAGTTCTCACGGGATGCTTTGGTCTTTGCGCTTTGGGACCGGTTATGATCGTATACCCCGAGGGAACCTTTTACAGTTGCGTAACGGTTGATGACGTTCCCGAAATTGTGCAGGAGCATCTTTTGAAGGGTCGTCCCGTTGAAAGATTGGTTTATCACGAGGTAAACGAGCAGGACGTTCACCATGCGACCTCGCTCTCCGAGACCACCTTCTATAAGAAGCAGAAGAGAGTTGCTCTTCGCAACTGCGGTGTCATTAACCCCGAAAGCATTGATGAATACATCGCCATGGACGGTTATCAGGCATTGGGTAAGGTTCTGACCGAAATGACCCCCGATGACGTTATCCAGACCATTTTGGATTCCGGTCTTCGCGGAAGAGGCGGCGGCGGCTTCCCCACGGGCTTGAAGTGGAAGTTCGCTTCGGGCAATCGCGGAAACGTGCAGAAGTATATTGGTTGTAACGCGGACGAGGGTGACCCCGGCGCATTCATGGACCGCTCCATTTTGGAGGGAGACCCTCACGCCGTGCTGGAGGCTATGGCGATCGCGGGTTATGCGATCGGAGCCGATGAGGGTTACATTTATGTTCGTGCGGAGTATCCTATTGCGATTAACCGCTTGGAGGTTGCAATCAAGCAGGCGCGCGAGTACGGCTTGCTGGGTAAGGATATTTTCGGAACTGGCTTCAATTTTGATATTCAGCTTCGTTTTGGCGCGGGTGCCTTCGTTTGCGGAGAGGAAACCGCTCTGATGACCTCTATTGAGGGTAACAGAGGAGAGCCCCGTCCCCGTCCTCCTTTCCCCGCAGTCAAGGGATTGTTTGGACAGCCTACCGTTTTGAACAATGTTGAGACCTATGCAAACATTCCTCAGATTATTCTGAAGGGTGTGGAGTGGTTTAAGTCTATGGGAACCGAGAAGTCCAAGGGAACCAAGGTGTTTGCGCTTGGCGGTAAGATCACCAACACGGGTCTTGTTGAGGTTCCTATGGGAACCACTCTTCGCGAGGTTATCGAGGAAATCGGCGGCGGTATTCCTAACGGAAAGAAATTCAAGGCTGCTCAGACAGGCGGTCCTTCGGGAGGATGTATTCCCGCATCGCTGATCGATACCCCCATTGACTATGACAACCTGATCGCAATTGGTTCCATGATGGGATCCGGCGGACTGATCGTCATGGACGAGGATACCTGTATGGTTGACCTTGCGCGCTTCTTCCTCGACTTTACCGTAGACGAGTCGTGCGGTAAGTGTACGCCTTGCCGTGTAGGAACCAAGAGACTTCTTGAGATCCTTGATAAGATCATCGCGGGTAACGGCGAGCTGGAGGATCTGGATCGCATGGAAGAGCTTGCAAACTACATCAAGAGCGCGTCTCTGTGCGGACTTGGACAGACGGCTCCTAACCCTGTTTTGTCCACCTTGCGTTATTTCAGAGACGAGTATGTTGCACATATCGTTGACAAGAAGTGTCCTGCGGGCGTATGTAAGAGCCTCTTGCAGTACAAGATCGATGCTGACAAGTGTAAGGGCTGTACGCTTTGTGCCAGAAAGTGTCCCGTTGGAGCAATCTCCGGTACGGTTAAGCAGCCTCACGTGATTGATACTGCGAAGTGTATCAAGTGCGGCGCTTGTATGGATAGCTGTAAGTTCAAAGCAATTTATAAGGAATAAGAAAGGAGAACAGTGGACATGGAAACTATCAATATTAAAATCAATGGCGTAGAGTATGCCGTTCCGAAGGGATCCACGGTTCTTGAGGCTGCAAGAGCGGCTAACATAGATATCCCCACCCTTTGCTATTTGAAGGATATCAATGAGATCGGTGCCTGCCGTTTGTGCTTGGTTGAGGTATCTGAGGGAGGAAGACCCTTCCGTTTGGTTACTGCTTGCGTATACCCCGTAACCGAGGGAATGGTTGTTCTGACCAATACTCCCAAGATCAATAAGTCGAGAAAGACCAATCTGGAGCTGTTGCTTTCCAACCATGACCGCAAGTGTCTGTCCTGCGTGCGTAGCACCACCTGCGAGCTGCAGAAGCTTTGCAACGAGTACGGCGTGGACGAGACGAAGTTTGCAGGCGTCAAGAATGAACACAAGATCGACAATTCCACCCCCATTATCCGTGATAACAACAAGTGTATTCTTTGCCGCCGCTGCGTTGCCGCATGTAAGCAGGTACAGGGAATTGGTGTAATCGGAGCCAACGACAGAGGCTTTGATACGCATATCGGTTCTATTTTTGAGAAGGCGTTGGCAGAGACTAGCTGTATCAACTGCGGTCAGTGTATCGTTGCTTGTCCCGTAGGCGCTCTCTATGAGAGAGATGATACGGATAAGGTTTTGGATGCTATCGCTGATCCCAATAAGCACGTTCTGATCTGTACGGCTCCTTCCGTACGCGCGCAGATCGGCGAATGCTTCGGATACGAGCCCGGTACCGACTGCGAGGGTAAGATGGTTGCCGCTCTGAAGCGTCTTGGATTTGACGGTGTGTTCGATATGAACCTGACGGCTGACCTTACGATTATGGAAGAAGCAACCGAGTTCCTCGGAAGAGTAAAGAACGGCGGAGCGCTTCCTATGATTACCTCCTGTTCTCCCGGCTGGATCAAGTACTGTGAGCATTATTATCCCGAGTTCACCGAGAACCTCTCTACCTGTAAGTCTCCTCAGCAGATGTTCGGCGCGATTGCCAAGACGTATTACGCTGAAAAGATGGGATGGAATCCCGAGGATATCTTCTTTGTTTCCGCAATTCCTTGTACGGCAAAGAAGTTTGAGGTTGGAAGACCCGGTCAGTCCGCCGCAGGCGTTCCTGACGTTGACGTTGCGATCACGACTCGCGAGGTTGGCAGAATGATCAGCAAGGCAGGAATTGATTTCAAGGCGTTGGCGGACGAGGCGTTCGATGAGCCCTTTGCAATCGGAAGTAGCGCGGGAGCAATCTTCGGCGCAACCGGTGGTGTTATGGAGGCTGCTCTTCGTACGGCTGCCGAGGTTATTGAGGGCAAGCCTCTTGAGAAGCTTGACTTCAACGAGGTCCGCGGTGTTGAGGGCGTTAAGGTCGCATCCTATAAGCTTGGTGATATTACGCTGAATGTTGCCGTTGCTTCCGGAACCGCAAATGCAAAGAAGGTTTTGGACGCTGTCAAGGCAGGCGAACTGGACGTTCAGTTTATTGAGATCATGGCTTGTCCCGGTGGATGCGTCAATGGAGGCGGTCAGCCGATTCAGCCTGCCGTTGTCAAGATGACGACCGACCTCAGAGCGGTAAGAGCTGCTGTTCTTTACAACGACGACAAGAATTGCGATCTGAGAAAGTCTCACGAAAACTCTGCCGTGAAGAAGCTGTATGACGAATATCTGGGCGAGCCCAACAGCCACAAGGCTCACGAAATTCTGCATACGCACTATGTAAAACGCGGTCTGTAATGCTTTGACCGTTTCATAGAAAATCC
>JAZOQX010000032.1:0-26188 GCA_045656325.1 Eubacteriales bacterium | reverse complement strand
CTCTTTACGAGCGCGCGGGGAGAAAGATGGGCTCGGAGGGATCCATTACCATGATCCCCATTCTGTCCATGCCCCAGGATGTCAAGACCCACCCCATCCCCGACCTGACGGGATATATCACCGAGGGGCAGATCATTCTGTCCCGTGAAATGTACCGCAAGGGATACCTGCCGCCCGTAGACGTATTGCCGTCGCTGTCCCGATTGAAGGACAAGGGAATCGGCGCGGGAAAGACCCGCGAGGATCATGCGGGAACCATGAACCAGCTCTTTTCCTCTTACGCGAGAGGAAAGGAGGCAAAGGAGCTGATGGTGGTGCTGGGCGAGGCGGCGCTGACACCTATGGACCGTCTCTACGCCAAATTCGCCGATGCCTTCGAGGAGAAATATATCAACCAAGGCTTCTACGAGAACCGCTCCATTGAGGAGACGCTGGATCTTGGCTGGGAGCTTCTGTCGATCCTCCCGAGAAGCGAGATGAAGCGAATCAAGCCCGAGCTGGTGGATCGGTACTGGCCCGTCAAATAAGGGGGGAGCATGGCAGAAATCAGAGTCAATCCGACCCGCATGGAGCTGAAAAAGCTTCAGGGACGATATACGACGGCGCGTCGGGGACATAAGCTTCTCAAGGATAAGCGTGACGAGCTGATGCGGCAATTTTTGGACGTGGTGCGGGAGGATAAGAGCCTGCGCGCCCGTGTGGAAGCTGCCCTTGCCGCCTATTATCGCGGCTTCAGCGTAGCCAGCGCCTCGGGTCATCCCTCCATGCTTATGGAGGCGCTGATCTGTCCGAAAAAGGAGGTCAGCATCGAGGTCGAAACGAGAAATGTGATGAGCGTGACGGTTCCCGAATTTCGCATGAGCGTGTCGGGAAAATCTGCCTCCGAGGGCTTCAATTACGGCCTTGCCTTTACCTCGGGCGAGCTGGACGAATCCCTCAGAGAGCTGAACGGGATCCTTGAGGATCTTCTTCGCATGGCAGAGCTGGAAAAGAAAGCCCAGCTTCTGGCAGAGGAGATCGAGCGTACCCGCCGCCGCGTCAATGCCCTTGAGTATATCATGATGCCCCGCTATCTGGAGGCGATCAAAAGCATCAAAATGAAGCTGGACGAAAACGAGCGCGGAAATACCACCCGCCTCATGAAGGTCAAGGACATGATGCTTAAGGCGCAACTGGAACACAAGCAGGATGAGGAGTAGTTAGTTGGGAAGAGGATTTTACGCTTTTTTGAAAACCACCTCCGCTTCGCTTCGGGGCATGAACTTGCAGTTCATGCTGCTTGGCAAAAACTTTTATTACAAATTATGTGTAGAGTTACACACCTTTCTATTCCTTGTGTTGGCTTGAATTTTTTACTTTCTCTCTAAGGAAAAAATCCGCCGCACGGCTGCTACGCCACCGACGGATTTTAATTTTTTAATATTTCCCCGTAGGGGGCGACGTCCTCGACGCCAAACCAAGGAATAACCGATCCAGTGGCGGGAGTCCCCGTTCCCCCCGTTATAAATAAAAACAAAATCCGCGGTGGCGTAGCAGCCGTCCGCGGATTTTTTCCTTAGAAAGAAACTATAAACCTTAATCTAACACAAGAAATAGAAAGGTGTGTTTCTTAAACCAATTTTGTATAAAAGTTTTTGCCAAGCAGCATGAACTGCAAGTTCATGCCCCGAAGCGAAGCGGAGGTGGTTTTCAAAAAAGCGTAAAATCCTCTTCCCAACGAACCTCTTTTACTCCACCGTTACCGATTTGGCAAGGTTTCTGGGCTTATCCACGTCAAGACCCTTGAGGGCGGAGGTATGATAAGCGAGAAGCTGCATCACGGCGGTAGCGGAGAAGGGCAGGAGCCGTTCGTCGGCATCGGGGAGGATCAGCCAATCGTCCGAGGGAATATCGTACTGCTTGGCGAGGGCATGGGTGGTCACGGTAACCACGTGAGCGCCGCGCGCCTTGACCTCGCGGATACCGCTGACGGTCTTTTCACAGACCTTCGCGACGGTTGCCAAAGCCACCACGGGAACGCCGTCGGTCACCAAGGAAATGGTACCGTGCTTCAACTCACCCGAAGCGTAAGCCTCGCTGTGAATATAGGTAATCTCCTTGAGCTTCAGAGAAGCCTCGGTGCAAAGGGTGCTGTCCATATCACGTCCGATATAGAAGAGATGCTCTGCCTTAGTCAGATGGGAAGCCACGCGGCGGATCTCGTCGGAAAGACCGAGCGTCTTTTCGATCAAGGCGGGAAGCTCGCCTACGAGCAGGGAGGAAAGCTGAGAAATCTCCCCGTCGGTCATGGTGCCTCTGAGCTTAGCGAGACGGAGCGCGACTAAGTAGAGAAGAGCGCACTGTACGCTATACGCCTTTGTGCTGGCAACGGCGATCTCGGGACCCGCGCGGGTATAAAGCACGTCGTCCGCCTCACGGGCAACCGACGAGCCGATGACGTTCACCAGCGCCAAGGTGCGAATCCCCTTTGCCTTGGCATGGCGAAGGGCGGCGAGAGTGTCTGCGGTTTCACCCGACTGAGAGATCAGAAGAACCAGATCGCCCTCCTCCAGAATGGGATCGCGGTAGCGGAACTCGCTGGCGATCTCCACGTTGACGGGAAGACGGGCGTAGCGCTCGATCAATGCCTTGCCCACAAGACCCGCGTGCATAGCGGTACCGCAGGCAACGATATGCAGCCGCTTGATCTCGCCTAAGAACCGATCGTCGGCAAGCTCCTCGGAAAAGTCTACAAGACCCTCGCGGATCCTCGGTTCTACGGTTTTACGCAGGGCTTCGGGCTCCTCGTGGATCTCCTTGAGCATAAAGTGGGGATAGCCGCCCTTTTTGGCTTCCTCCACGTCCCAGCTTACGACCTCCTCTTTTTCCTCCACGGAGTCGCCCGCCTCGTTGAAGAAGGAGACGTTCTTGCCCGAAAGGACCGCCAGAACCCCCTCGCTCAAGCGATAGTAATGGCGGGTGTAGGGAAGGATCGCGGGGATATCCGAGGAAATCAGTCCGCCGTCCTCGGTGGCGGCAACGATCAGGGGACTGTCGCGCCGAATGGCGTAGATGGTGTTCGGCTCGGAGCGGAAGAGAATCCCAAAGGCGTAGGAGCCGCGCAGATCGCGGCAAAGACGGAAGATCGCCTTCTTGGGATCCTTGGTTTCCTTGTAGTAGAGATCGAGAAGCGCTGCGGCGCGCTCGGTATCGGTGTCCGAAAGGAAGACGTAGCCCTTTTGGGACAGCCGCTCTCCGATCTCGGCATAGTTCTCAATGATGCCGTTGTGCACGAGAGAAAGAGTCTCGGTGCTGTGGGGGTGGGAGTTTTTGTCGGAGGGTTCTCCGTGGGTAGCCCAACGGGTATGTCCGATTCCCGAGGACGCGCCCTCCGTCGATTCCGTGTCCAGACGCTCCGAAAGGATCGAAAGGCGACCCTTTGCCTTGACCGAATGAAGAACACCGTCCTTGGCGTAGGTCACGCCTGCCGAGTCGTAGCCTCGGTATTCGAGGGTTTTCAAGCCCTCAAGGAGAATCGGAACGCATTCCGCCTCTCCCGTATATCCAATAATTCCACACATATAATTCTGTTTCCTTTTCAATGAACCATGTTTGACTACGGCTTTGTTTTGCAGTTGCCCGCATATTTGAACCGTGCCTGCGACAGTTTTCTCTGCCGATGGAGTACCCGCCGAAAACCTCGATCACTCCATACCTCGTTAACCGCTCGCAAGGGGGCGGTCTGGCGCTTTACGTACAATGTTTCATTATAGATTTCCCAAGCGTTCGGTGATTACGTCAGCGATGCGCCGCGCGATTCTCGCGATCTGCTCCTCGTCCATTCCCTCAGCCATGACACGGATCATCGGCTCGGTACCCGAAGGACGAACCACAATTCTACCCGCCTTGCCAAGCTCTTCCTTTGCCTCGTTCATGGCTCGGTTGACCTCGGGATCGGAGTAGAAGGCGATCTTGCCCTCTGCGGAAACCGTCAGATTGATCATAGTCTGGGGATAACGGGTCATCACGCCTGCCAGCTCGGAAAGCTTCTTGCCCTCTGCCTTCATCAGGGTCAGGAGCTGAACGGCGGTGAGCTGTCCGTCGCCCGTGGTAGCGAAATCACGGAAAATAATGTGTCCCGATTGCTCGCCTCCGAAGGAGTAGTCCTCAAGGAGCATTTCCTCCAGCACGTAGCGGTCGCCAACCTTGGTGGCGATAAAGCGGAGATCGTTTTCCTCGCAGAATTTGCCGAAGCCGAAGTTGGTCATGATGGTGCCTACCACGGTGTTCCGATTCAACTTGCCTCTGTTCTTGAGGTCAAGGGAACAGATCGCCATGATACGGTCGCCGTCGATCAGCTCGCCCCGCTCGTCTACGCAAAGGCAGCGGTCCGCGTCGCCGTCAAAGGCAATTCCGCAATCCAAGCCGTGCTTGATGACGTATTCCGAGAGAGATTCCATGTGGGTGGAGCCGCAGCCCCGATTGATATTCACGCCGTCGGGAGCGCTGTGCAGCACGTGAACGTCCGCGCCAAGCTCTCGGAACAGAGAGGGGGCGGTGACGGATGCCGAGCCGTTGGCGCAGTCAATGGCAACGTGCAGACCCTCAAGACAGGTGTACGCCGTGCTTTTGACGTGGCGAATGTAGTCGGCGGCGGCACTCTCGGCATAGGTCAGCTTGCCGACCTCGCCTCCCGTGGGGGTTGCCATGGGGCGGATCCTGTCGAGGACCAGCTCTTCGATGCGCTCCTCCAGCATATCGGGGAGCTTCAAGCCGTTTCCGCTGAAGATCTTAATGCCGTTAAATTCGGCAGGGTTGTGAGAGGCGGAGATCATCACACCCGCATCTGCCTTGTATTTGCCTACCAGATAGGCAACGGCAGGGGTGGGAACTACGCCAAGCTTGATGACGTCTGCGCCTACGGAGCAAAGTCCCGCGATCAGAGCCGCAGAGAGCATATCCGAGGAGGCGCGGGTGTCGCTTCCGATGACGAAGGTGGGTCTGTGCCGACAGCCCTCCGCGAGGACCGTGGCGGCGGCTCTGCCGATCTCCATGGCGCGCTCACAGGTCAGCTCGGTGTTGGCGATTCCACGAACGCCGTCGGTTCCGAAAAGTCTTCCCATAATGTTTGTTTCCTTTCTTTAGTGTTTGGGTACGACGTGGTCGCGATCCTTAAAGATCGAGCCCTCGGGGACTACGCCCCGAACCGAGGACAGGGGATACACGTTGGCGTTTCGACCGATGACGGTACCGGGATTCAGCACCGAGTTGCAGCCGACCTCCACGAAGTCGCCGAGAAACGCGCCGCATTTCTTGAGTCCCGTTTCGATCCGCCCCGATGGGGAAGCAATGGCTACGAGGGTCTTGTCGCTTTTCACGTTCGAGGTGACCGCGCCCGCTCCCGTATGGGACTTGTAGCCGAGGATCGAGTCTCCAATGTAATTGAAATGGGGGGTCTGAACCTTGTCAAAGAGAATGGCGTTCTTCAGCTCGCAGGAATTGCCTACCACACAGCCCTCGCCAATCAGTACCGCTCCGCGGATAAACGCGCCCGTGCGAAGCTCGGTGTCCTTGCCGATGATCGTAGGACCGATGATCGTTGCCGATGGCGCGATCTTGGCGCTTTTGGCGATCCAAACGTCCTCTGCGGGATGATCGTATTCCTCGGACGAGAGGGACTTGCCAAGCTCCTTGACAAATTCCTTAATGTGGGGAAGCGCCTCCCAAGGATAGTCGAACCGCGAGAGAAGGTCACGGGACAGTGTATGCGAGAGATCGTAGAGTCGTTCGATTTTACAGGTGTCCATTGGTCTTTCCTCCTTTCTTTCGATTTTTATAGAGGGAGTGATCAGAGTGTCACTCAATTCTCATCGGATTTTTCTCTTACGTATTCCTCCAGCGTCAGACGGCGGCGGTCGATCTCCTCGGCGGCATCCAAGCCCACGAAGCGGAAGTGCCATGGCTCGTAGTCGTAGCCCGTAATGGCGACCTTCTTGTCCGACTTGGGATAGCGGAGGATAAAGCCGTAGTTCCACGCGTTTTGGGAACGCCAGCGGAAGGCCTCGGTCTTTTCAAAGTCCTCGTCCAAGGCGCCGCTCATGCTGTTGGTGGTAAAGTCCACGCAAAGCCCCGTTTGATGCTCGCTCTGCCCCGCGCGGGCGGAGTAGGAGGAAGCCAACGCCTCGGCTTCCTTGCGGGTCATGCCGTCGTTTTTCATGTGATCCTGCACGTAGCCCTCGTAGAGCTCCTGTTGCTTCGTGTAGGAGCGGAAGGCGCTGGTTACGTACACGTCGGTCACACCGTCCGCCTTCATCGCCGCCATCATGGCAGAAAGGGCGCGGGCGGCATCCCGCCTGAGATAATAGGTATTGCTCTTGGCGGTGGGACAGGTCAGCTTGGTGAGATCGCTCGGCTCGTAGGTGGATTTCAGCGAATGGGTCTTGTTGACCAGCTGCAGATATTCCGATTGAATGGAAGCCTCGTAGGCAGAGATATCCGTCGAGTAGGAAGGTGTTCTCGGCATAGGATCGATTTCCTCCGGTTCCACGTATTCGTCAAAGGGGTCGGCGGTAAAGAGAATGGGCGAGGGGACGGCGTTTTCCTTGTTGCCGTCTACCATGGTCAGCACCTTGCGAATACGGAGGGTGTTGGTCTGACTGTTCAGCTTCAGGGAAAAACCGCTTTCCACCGCCTTCTGTAAAAAGGCGACGGGAACCAGACACGAGCCGTCATGGATCAGCGCGGGAGCGGGGGAGGACTCCTCGTCGTTCACGCGCCGCGTGTCCATGGAAACGGGCAGACCGTTGATGACGGCATAGGGCTTTCCGTTTTCAAACTGGATGGTGGAGCTGTCGTCTCCCTCAAAGCACAGGCGCGTGGCGGTTCCGCTCACGGTCAGTCCCATATAATCCGCAATGGTCATCATGTCCACGTAAAATACGTTGTCCTTGACCACCGAGCTATAATTCAGAGTAACGGGATCCCGCTCTCCGAGGATCAGCGTGACGGGCTCGTTCCTTTGCAGCTGGGTATCGGTGGGAGAAAAAATGGCTTTGCAAAGAAGGACCGCGCCAATGACAAGACCGACCAAAAGCGCCAACGCGAGAATCAGACAGAGAATACTGAGGACTCTGTGATTGCGTAAAAAGCGCCAAAATTCCGCGTGCTCGGACCGATCGTGGGGAGGGAGCTTGCTTCGGTCGTCCTGCATATGCTCCATGCCCGCTTCCAGAACGGTCAGCTCGTCGTCGGAAAGAGGGGAGCGAGGATCCTTTTCTTCGGCTTTGTTTCGTTTCATTCTATGTAGAATCCTTTCGGGATAGAATCAAGGCTTGTTTTCGATGATAATAAAGAAGGGCGAGGTGGGAGAATTGAGAATGTTGATGCGGGTGGCGCATACCTTGTAGCGGGACAGGGAGGACAAATACTCACAGACCAGCCGTCCCTCCGCCTCACCCTCGGCGTGACCGGGGTATACCGCGACCAGAATGATGGCATCCCGATCCATCAGCTCAATGGCGGCTTCTATGGCGGGCAGGGTCGTCTCTCTCATGGTGGTCACCGATTTGTCGCTGCCGGGGAGATAGCCGAGATTGAACATTCCCGCCTTAATGGGGGTCTTTACGTACTCCTTGACCCTGTGATGGGAGTCAAGAATGAGGGTATAATTTTCGGGACAGCCCGCCGCCTTCAAATTGCGCGCGGTGGACTCCAAGGCAAGGCGTTGTACGTCAAAGGCGTAGACGTGACCGCTCTCGCCTACGGTTTTGGGGGGAAATTCGGTATCGTGACCGTTGCCCATGGTAAAATCCACGGCAATATCTCCCTCCCTCAAATGGGTCAGAATAAAATGCTTTTGAAGATCCAAAAGATCAATCATAGGGTACTCCTCTTATTTTTTCTTCTCAGGCGGGCGGTGGAGGTCGGCGCGGAGAAAGCGAATGGCTCGCTCGACCGCATCCTTGGAGTCGTACCACGGCTCCTCGTCGTAGCGATAATCAAATTTCTTGCAGAACCAGCTTACGTCGCCCTTCAGCTTTTCCATGTAGCGGTTTACGATCTCAGCGGCAATCCTCTCAAAGAGGACGAAGTCCTTTTTGGAAAGCCTTTGCTGGGCGGCGGATAACAGCGCGCGATAGTGGGGCAGACAGAAATAGGGCTGCGCCTTGAGCTTTCCCTCAAATTCCTCGTCCTGCTCCCAAAGAAGCACCGCGGTTTCGATCATGTGACCGAAATTGAAATCGATCCGCTCGCAGACGTAGCAGGAGCGCTCCAAGGCGCCGATCCGCTTCATGGGTCTTTGCGCGGGCGCGGAAAGAAAGCCGCCGTCCTTGATTTCCTCCGACAGCTCGTTCAGATGGCTCTCCAGCGTCAGCGCCATTCCCAGACGGTTTTTCCGCAGGAACATCATGTCGTAATGGGTACGGCAAAAGCCCCGCTCGTTGGTCTTGATCCGCACGTCGGGCTCCATCATGGAAGCGCCTAAGATCAGCTCCAGCTCATCGTTCTCCAGCTTGTTGTAGAGCGCGCAAAAGGGACACCCGCAGGAGGGGTCCTTGGCGGATGCCTCAAAGGCTTCGTTTACGGGAATGGTGTAGATCTGTTCCATCATATTCTCCCAAAGATCGGATAGTTTATTATAACATATTTTGAAGGATTTTTCAAGAAGATTTTACCGCTTTTTTTTCGGAGCGGTGGCTTTTTTGACAGAGGAGCGGGACCTCTCCTTGCCCTTGGGGGACTGCTTCCTTTTTTCGCGGGAGTCCTTCCGTTCCTTGGGGGCTTGCGAAGGGGAGGCGCTCCGCTCGGGGCGAACCAAGCAGTCACTGCCGTAGCCGATGAGATCCTCCCTGTGAAGCCGACGGAGGGCTTCCCGCACCAAGGAAGCGTTCTCGGGACGGTTATACTGTAAAAGCGCCCGCTGAAGCTGCTTCTCACGGTAATCGGTGGCAACGTAGACGGGCTTCATGTCCAAGGGGTTCAGCCCCGTGTAGAACATGACCGTGGATGCCGTTCCGGGAGTTGGGTAATAATCCTGTACCTGCTCGGGGGCGTAGTGATCCCGCTTTAAGCAGAGAGCCAGCTCCAAAGCGTCCGCGAGGGTGGAGCCGGGATGGCTGGACATGAGATAGGGAACGAGATACTGCTCCTTGCCGATCTCCTTGGTCAATTCGAAATATCGCTTGCGGAATTGCTCATAGACCGCGAAATCGGGCTTTCCCATGCAACGGAGAACGGGGGAGGAGCAATGCTCGGGCGCTACCTTCAGCTGCCCCGATACGTTATCTCTGACCAGCTTGCGGAAGAACGCCTCGTTTTTGTCAAGGAGAAGATAGTCGAAGCGGATGCCCGAGCGGATAAATACCCGCTTGACCTTGGGAAGCGCCTCGATGGACTCGATCAGACGCATATATTCCGAATGATCCGCCTTGATATTTTTGCAGGGCGTGGGTGCCAGACACTTGCGATTGACGCAAACGCCGTCCCGAAGCTGCTTTTCGCAGGCGGGATAGCGGAAGTTTGCGGTGGGACCGCCTACGTCGTGGATATAGCCCTTGAAGCCCTCCAGCTCGGTGATCTTTTTTGCCTCCGCGAGGACGCTTTTCTCACTGCGGGAGCGGACCGTCCGTCCCTGATGAAAGGCGAGGGCGCAGAAATTGCAAGCGCCAAAGCAGCCTCGGTTGTGGGTGATGGAGAAGCGGACCTCCTCAATGGCGGGAACCCCCCCGTCCTTTTCGTAGGAGGGATGATAGGTTCTCATGTAGGGAAGGGAATAGACGTGATCCAGCTCCTCGCGCTCCAAGGGAGGCATGGGGGGATTCTGTACCAGCAGCTTCCCGTCGTATCGCTCGAGAATCGCCCGTCCCGAGATCGCGTCCTGATTTTTGTATTGGATGCCGAAGGCCTCGGCGTATTTTCGCTTGTCGGTTTTTAATTCATTGTAATCGAAGGTGGCGGCAACGTCAAAATGAAGCTTGTCCTCGGGGGAGCAAAGATAGACCGTACCTCTCACGTCTCGGATCTTCTTGACGGGAACGCCCTTGTCCAGCAGTCGGGCAATGCGGAGAAGAATATTTTCTCCCATGCCGTATGCCAGAAGATCGGCGCGGGAGTCCACGAGAATGGAACGGCGTACCGTGTCCGACCAGTAATCGTAGTGGGCGAAGCGGCGCAGAGATGCCTCAAGACCGCCGATGATCAGGGGAATGTCGCCGTAAGCCTCCCGAATACGGTTGCAGTACACGATGGTGGCTCGGTCGGGGCGAAGCCCTGCCCGTCCCGCGGGAGAATAGTAGTCGTAGGTCCTTTTCTTCTTGGCGGCGGTGTAGTGCGCCACCATGGAATCAATGTTGCCCGCGGTAACGAGAAAGCCGAGTCGGGGCTTTCCAAAGGTGCGGAAGGCATCGGCGCTTTTATAGTCGGGCTGAGAGAGAATGGCGATCCGAAAGCCCGCATCCTCCAAGAAACGGGAAAGAATGGCAACGCCAAAGCTGGGGTGATCCACGTAGGCATCCCCCGTTACGAAAACAAAATCGGGACGGTCCCAGCCAAGGGCGTCCATTTCATATTTTGTCAAAGGAAGAAATCCGCTCATCGTCGGCTCCTTTCTTTCGAAAATTTCCATCTTTATTATAACATTATAGCATAAAGTTTGAAAAAAAGCAAGGCGGTTCACGATTTTGTGAACCGCCTAAGCTTTTTTTACGGTTTCCTTTTCCGAATGCCGAAGCATTTCCTCAAAAGGGGCGCAAGCAGGGTGGGAGAGCGAAGCAATACGATCTTCATGACACCGTTCCTTTCTCTGTTTTTGGGGAGTCAATGGCATCTGCCCAGAAGGAGCAGTCCTGCCGCCACAACCGCCGCAGCTTCCAAAAAGGCGAGGAAATAGCCGGGGAGCAGAAAGGAGAGCAGGATGCCTGCGCCAAAGCAGACGAGCGAGATCCCCAAGAGCTTGCGCAGGTGAATCTGACACATAAGACAGCCTCCTCTTGGTGGGGTTTCCTTTCCAGTATATGCGAAAGGAGTCCTCCTTGTGAACGAGACGGATTTTTTTCAAATCGCTTTCATATACTCTCAACAGAAAGAAGAAGGAGGGGGATATGAGTCAGATTGGAGGATGGATCGATCGGGGAGGAAGCCTCTTAGGAGAGGGGCTGTCTGCCCTTAGCCGCGCGCTTGGCTGGAACGGTATCGGATGGCGGGAGGCGTATTGTCAGCGCGCCTTCGGGCTTCTTGCCGTGGCGGAAAGAGGAAGCGAGCCGCGCCCGCTTTACGTCCCGTCGGAGACAGGAAATCGGCTGCTTTTCTGGGACGGAACGGTGGAGGGAGGGGGAGAGGCGATCCTCTTGGCATATCAAAAACGAAACACCGCCTCCTTTGCCGATTCCCTTCGGGGAAGCTTTTGCATGGCGCTTTTGGACGAGGAACGGGGAGAAATGATCCTCGGGAGAAGTCGGGACGGAGAATGTCCCCTCTATTACGCGGAGGATGAACACCGCATGGTGTTTTCTTCCCAGATCAAGGGGCTTTCGGCGCTTCTTCCCGACCGCGTGATCCTCAAGCCCGACGCGCTTTCCGAATTTTTGGAGACTCCGCCTGAGGAAAGACGCACCGCGTCCCTCTATGAAGCGGTCAGAGAATTTCCCTCGGGACAGACCATGGTTTGCAGCCGCTTCGGCAGAGTGACGGTCACTCACGGAAGAAGCACGCCCCCCGCCAAGGGTGTCAGCCGTCGGGAGATTGAGACGCTTCCTAAAAATTCCACGGAGCTTTCCCGCGCGCTCTATCGAAGCATGATGCGCCACGACGCGCCCCTCTTTCAATTTCCTCCCCTCAGCGCGAAGGAACGAAAACGAATGGAAGAGCTTTTGTGGGAATTGCTGGAATCCTGGAATCCCTCGGAATTGAATCGCCTCTTAGGAGAGGAGTCCCGCCGACGGATCGAACGGGAACGTGGAGAAAAACGAATCGATTATATGGCAAACCTCCACCAAGCCATGCTCCTTTTGCATCGTTAAGAGAGGACGCGGAGACGCGGTCGCTTTTGAAAAAAGATTAGTTGAGAAGAGGTTTTATGCCTGTTTTTCTCCTTCGCTACGGGGCACGAGCCTTCGGTTCGTGCGAAAAAGCTCCGCAAAACTTTTAATAAATTAAAATCCGTCGGTGGCGCTAAAGCCGTCCGACGGATTTTTTCCTTAGAAAGAAAGTATAAACTTTCACCTAATATAAACAATAGAAAGGTGTGTAACTCTACACATAATTTGTAATAAAAGTTTTTGCCAAGCTTTTTTCAAAAAGCGTAAAATCCTCTTCCCAACTAACCTCACCTCAACGAACCAAAAACCACTCCATTGCCTTTCGATAGCCTTCAAATCCAAGACCGCAAATGGTTGTTTTGGCTACCAAGGAGACGTAGGAATGATGACGGAAGGCTTCGCGGCTTTGGATATCCGAGAGATGCACCTCTACGGTAGGAATGCCTACTGCCTTCAGCGCGTCGAGAATGGCGACGCTGGTGTGGGTGTAGGCGGCGGGGTTGATGACGATGCCGTCGTAGACCCCGTACGCTGCCTGAATCACGTCCACGATTTCTCCCTCGTGATTGGATTGAAAGAGGGAGACGGAGTGACCAAGCTCCTTGGCAGCGTCGCGGATATACTGCTCCAGCGCGGCAAAGCTCTGCTTTCCGTACACGTCTGGCTCACGAATGCCGAGCATATTCAAATTGGGACCGTTGATGACCAGTAATTTCATATTCTGTTCCTTTCCTTATTCCAGTGAAGCGGCTTTGGCGATACGGCGGGCGGTTTCCTCGGGCTCGTCGGCACCGAGAACCGTTCGGTCGGCAAAGGACTCGTAGAAAGCCCTTCTTTTCTCATAAAGCTCTGCGGGGGAGGTTTTCTTTGAAAGGGGTCGGCCCTCGGTAGAAAGGGTTGCGGGATCACGCCAAAGATAGACGATCACGCCGTTTTGATGCAGGGGCGCGTAGTTTTCCTTGCGGGTGGGCGCGCCGCCTCCCGTTGCGATAATCAAGCCGCTCTGCTTTCCCAGCTCGCAAAGGACCTGATGCTCCATCTGACGGAATCGCTCCTCTCCCAGGGTTTCGATCGCCTTTGCGGGAGAGATGCCGTGGATACGGCAAAATTCCTCGTCCGCGTCCAAAAAGGATCGCCCCGTCATACGGGAAAGAAGCCGTCCCGCCGTGGATTTTCCGCAAGCGGGCATACCGATGAGAATCAGGTTTTGCTTTTCCTTTTCGATGGCATCGGTGATGGCTCCGATGATGCCCTCCTCGGCGGTGTCGCCCGTAAAAAACTCAAATGCCTTGACCGCCTGCGCCACTAACATATAGAGCCCGTTCATATAAGGAATGCCCAAGGACTCGGCTTGCAGCAGAAGGGCGGTTTTGGCGGGATTGTAGATCAGATCGAGTACGCCCCTGCATTGCTTGAATTGAGAGAGATCCACGGGGGATACGCCGTTGCGGGGAAACATTCCCACGGGGGTGGTGTTCACGATCAGATCGGCATCAAAGTGGAGGTAGAGATTCTCATAGTTATTCTCGGAGGTCCGTCCCACCACGATCAGCTCCCGAACGCCTCGGTCCAGGAGGACGGTTCGGACGGTTTTGGAGGCACCGCCCGTGCCAAGCACCACGGCTTTTTTGCCGAGAACGGGAATGCCCGACGCGCTCAGCATGGCATCAAAGCCGAAGTAATCGGTGTTAAAGCCGTCGATCCGTCCGTCGGATTGGCGCACCACGGTGTTGACCGAGCCGATGCGCTTCGCCTCGGGAGAAACGGTGTCTAAGTAGGGGAGAACGGTTTCCTTGTAGGGAATGGTTACGTTGAACGCGTCAAATCCGCCGTTTTTCACGAAATTGCCTACCTCGTCGGGGGCAAGCTCACGGATCTCGTAGGGGTAATCGGCAAGAAGCCCGTGAATGGGGGCGGAAAAGCTGTGGGAAAGATGCTCGCCGATCAGTCCGCAGCGAAGGGAGGAATAGCCCTTCTTCATAGGCTCTGCGGGCTTCATTATACCACCTCCGAATAGGAGCCGAGATAGGAGAAGGCTTCGCATTCCGCCTCCAGCTCCGAGAGAAGACGGGCAAGCTTTTCGGAGTAAACCGAGCATTCCAGATCGAAATAGAACATAAATTCAAAATCTCGGTCGGGAATGGGTCTGGATTCCAGCTTCAAAAGATTGATGCCCAAGGCGTTAAAGCGGGAAAGGAGACGGTAGAGGGAGCCGGGCTTGTGGGGCGCGACTACCATCAGGGAGGTACGGTCCGCTCCGGGATAGATCTCGGTCTTGTTGGTAATGCAGATGAAACGGGTGTGGTTGTTTCCGTTGTTCTGTACCGACGCGGCAAGCACCGCAAGACCGTACTGCTCGGCGGAGGTTCGGGAGGAAAGGGAGGCAAGATCGGCGCGTCCCGATTCCGCAACCATCCTTGCCGCGGCGGCGGTGTTTTCCACGCGGGTGATCTTCACCGAGGAACCCAGCGAGGCGAGGAACTCCGAGCATTGGCTAATGGCTTGCTCGTGGGAAACGATCTCCCGAATATCGGAAAGAGAGGTCCCCTTCCTTGCCAACAAATTGTGGTCGATCTTCTGACGTACGGTTCGCACGATGCGGAAATTTCGATCGATCATCAGATCGTACACCCGCTTGACCGAGCCCGCGGTGCTGTTTTCGATGGGAATGACACCGTAGCGGCAAAGCCCCGCCTCAATCGCGTCGAACACCTTTTCCCAGTTGTTGAAAAAGGTAATGTTGGGCGCGCGGAACAGCCGCTCGGCAGCGATCTGAGAGTAAGCCCCCTCCACGCCCTGACAAGCCACTGTGGCGCGCTCGGGAAAGAGCTTGGGGGTTTCCTCTATGGCGCGGAGGATTTCTCCGTAGAGAGCGGGATCCGCGTCCAAGAGACGGTGCTGACGGGAGCGGGAAAGCTCTAAAATCGTAGCGTAAAGGGTACGGATATCCTCCTCGTTTTCGGTACCCGCCCGATCCGAAAGGCGGGCAAGGAGGGCGCGCTCGCGGGCGGGGTCAAGCACGGGAAGCCCATGCTCCTTTTTGTAGGCGGCAACCTCTGCCGCCACGTTCATCCGTTTGAGAAACAGAGAAACCAGCTCCTCGTCGATTTGATTGATCTCTGCTCGCAAATCTTGTAATTCCATAAAAAGCTACCTGTCTTTTTTATAATTTTTTCTCGTTTTCTTTAATCCGAGGATCATCAAAAGAATGATCAAAAGAGGGAATAGGGCGGAGAAGAGGAAGGCGACGCGCAGATCGTTTCCGAAAAGCTCCGCAATCCAGCCCGCCGACGTGGGACCGACGAGACAGCCGATATCTCCCGCCATGGCAAGCAGAGCGAACATACGAACGCCGCCGAAAGGAATACGGGAGGAGGCAAGGCTATAGGTTCCCGGCCACATGATGGCGACCGAAAGCCCGCAAAGAGCGCAGCCCGCCAAGGAAAGCAGGGGAATGGGCGAAAGGGCGGCGATCAGATAGGAGAAAACGCAGAGGATCGAGGAAACGAGAATAAAGCGGGAAAGAGAAAGCCTTCCCTCCGAGCGGCCGTAAAAGGTGCGTACACCGCCCATCAAAATGGCAAAGGCGCAGGGACCCATCAGATCTCCGATCGCCTTGGGGATGCCAAGACCCGTTTCCGCGAAGGCGGATGCCCATTGGATCATCGCCATTTCCGATGCGCCCGCGCAGAACATAATTACAAAGAAGACCCAGAAGAGCTTGCTCCTCAGGAGCGAGCGCGCCCCGCCCGTCTCCTCGCCCGAAAGGGTGTCCAAGGGATAGAGAGGCACCAGACAAAAGGCAACGGCGCCCGCGGCGGGGATCAGCGCCCACAGACAGGCAAGGATTCTCCAATGCTCAATTCCCGCCGTTTTGAAAAACAGGGTGGAAAGCAGGACCACCCCTGCCAGTCCCCAACTGTAAAAGGAGTGAAGAAGACTCATGGCGGAGCTTTTTTCCTTGGTGGGACAAGCCTCCACGATGGGACTGATGATGACCTCCACGATCCCTCCGCCCACGGCGGCAAGCATCACCGAAAGAGCCAGCCCCAAAAAGGGAGAGGGAAGAAGATCGGGGAGCCAAGCGAAGCCCGTCATACCGATCACCGCAAAGAGATGGGCGGCAATGGCGGTCGCGCGGATATTCAGCCGATCCGAGAGTCTTGCCACGATGGCATCGGTAGTGAGCTGGGTCAGAAAGCTCAGGGCGATCAGAAGACTGATCTTTCCCATGGATATTTCATAGTTTTCTTCAAAGGTAACGAATAAAAGAGGGGCAAAATTGATGGTAATGGCTTGGGTCAGATAGCCGATATAGGAGGCTCTGACCGTAGAGCCCGCAGTTAGCTTCATGAAGTTCCGACCTTTCCGAGAATTTGAGTCGATCCGACTCAAAGGAGAGCCGAATCGGAAAGAAGATCATAGACGGCGATGGCGCAAGCCGCCTCTAAAACGGGAACGGCGCGCAGGGCGATGCAGGGATCGTGCCGCCCCTTGACGGAGAGCTTTACAGGCTGCATGGAAACCATGTCCACGCTATCCTGTTCCTTGGCGATGGAGGGAGTGGGCTTCATGGCAACGCGGAACACCAGCGGCATTCCGCTGGTCATACCGCCAAGGATTCCCCCCGCGCGATTGGTCTTGGTCCGAATGGTTTTTCCGTCGGTCACGAAGGGATCGTTGTTTTCCGAGCCGTAAAGACGGGCGGCGGCGAAGCCCTCGCCAAATTCGATGCCCTTAATGCCGGGGATCCCGAATACCAGCGCGGATAAGCGGTTTTCCACGCCGTCAAACATATGTTCTCCAAGTCCCGCGGGCAGACCGATGGCGGCGCATTCCACGATCCCGCCTATGGAGTCACCCGACCCGCGGACCTCATTGATTAGTGTACGCATCCGCTCTCCCGCCTGTTCGTCAAGGACGGGAAAATCCCCACGGGAGGCAAGAAGCGAAAGGTCGTCCTCGCTCACCGCCGCCATGTCAAAGGGGCGGTCGTTGACCCCACCCACCGAGGCAAGATGAGCGCCGATGCGGATCCCCTTTTCCCTAAGGATCTGCAGGCAGATACCGCCTACGATGCAAAGGGGCGCGGTCAGTCTTCCCGAGAAATGTCCGCCGCCGCGCAGATCCACGTTCTGTCCGTATTTCATTCGCGCCGCGAAATCGGCGTGGGAGGGACGGGGAACAAAGGAGAGATTCGAATAGTCGGAGGAGCGCTGATTTTCATTGCGGATCACCGCGTGAAGTGGAGTACCCGTCAACGCGCCCTGCTCGTCCAAGCCCTCCAAAAAGATCGGCTCGTCGGTTTCTTTTCTCGGCGTGGACAGAGAATTTTGTCCGGGGGCACGCCGCTTCATAAAGGCGCCAAGGGCGTTCCGATCCACGGAAAATCCCTTGGGAAGCCCCTCGGCGCGAATACCGATCTCCCTGTCGTGGGAGCCGCCGTATATTTCTATATTGATATGTTTTCCGTAATAGGTAGACATCATACTTCCTTTCCGATTTCCTCGGAGCGGATTCCGAGGGAGGTCATGTCCTGCCAGAAGGCGGGATAGGATTTGGAAACCGCCTCCGCGCCCGAAAGGGTCACGGGTGCGTGGCAGATTGCCGAGGCAATGGCGGCGCTCATGGCAATGCGGTGATCTCCGAAGGAGGATACCGAGCCGCCCGCCAGCCGCTCCTTGCCGTGGATGATCAGCCCGTCCGAGGTCTCAATGATCTCTCCGCCCAAGGCGTTGAGGGTTTGGCGGATCGCCGCGAGACGGTCGCTTTCCTTCAGTCGGAGCCGCGCCGCGCCCGAAATGACGGTCGTACCCGCAGCTGCCGAGGCGACTACCGAAAGAATGGGAACCAAATCGGGGATTTGGGTCGCGTCAATATGGATTCCCCGTAAGGGGGAGGGAGATACCGTAATGAGATCCCCCTCCTCGGAAACGGACGCGCCGAATTGACGGAGAAGCTCCAGAATGGCGCGGTCACCCTGACGGGAACGGGGATCCAGCCCCTTTACCGATACGGGTGAGGTACCGATCGCGCCCAAAGAGAGGGGAAACGCCGCCCCCGACCAGTCGCCGCCCACCCAAACCTCATCGGGGGCGTGGGGCAGACGGTTTTCCGAGATCCGCAGGCAGTCGCCCGATCGCTCCACCCATATGCCAAAGGCGGCAAGCGCGTCGATGGTCATATCAATATAGGGCGTGGATTCCTGCTTGCCGAGTAGGGTCACGGAGCCGCTCCGTCCCGATACGGCGATGGCAAATAACAGTCCGCTGATGAATTGGGAGGAGACTCCCGCGGGAATGGAAAAATCAAAATCGCGGATTCTTCCCGTTACGCAAAGGGGATTCGTTCCCGATTTGAACAGCGTGATCCCCGTCCGCTCCAGCTCCTCACGCAGAGGTGAGAGAGGACGCAAAGGAAGTCTGCCCTCCATCTCGAAGCGAGCGTCCATGCCAAGGGCGCAGGCTACGGGCAGAAGAAAGCGAAGGGTCGAGCCGCTTTCCCTGCAGCAAAGCAGAGGAGAGGAGACAGGCTCGGTGAGGGGAGTCACCTCAAATGCCCTGCCTCTCCGTTCTATGGATGCACCCATAGAGGAAAGACAGGAGGCGGTGGCTAAAATATCATCGTTGACCTCCTCGCAAACGATGGAGCAAGGGCGGTCTGCAAAGGCGGAAAGAATGAGAAGGCGATGGGCCTCGGATTTGGAGGCGACCGCAGAGATCGTACCGCCCGTAGAGGAGGGGAAAATCCGACGCGTCATGAGGGCAGTCCTTTCCCAATCCATTCCGTAAGGGAATCCACGGATATGGGATAGAGACGGCTGTCGCCGATTCCAAAGGGAACCACCAGCGTAATGACCTTTCCCATCCGCTTTTTGTCGGAGAGAGCGGCATCGGCAAGCTGAGCGGCGGAAAATTCACAGTCGGTGGGAAGATGCTCCCCACGGAGCATTGCGATCAGATCCGAGAGATCGGAGTCAGGGCAAAGCCCGAGTGCTACCGCCGCGCGGGTCACGATGACCATGCCCATGGCAACGGCGCTTCCGTGAGAGATCGAAAGGCAGGAGCAAAGCTCGATGGCGTGTCCTACCGTGTGACCGAGATTGAGAAGCTGACGGCTTCCGCGGTCAAACTCGTCGCCCTCCACCACCGTCGCCTTGTTTTCTACGCAACGGGCGATGACCTCCTCAAGATTTTCACGGATTCCGCCCTTGAGAAGCTCAAAGAAGGGGCGGTCGTTGATGACCGAGTATTTGATGACCTCGGCGCAGCCGTCCGAAAAGATCTCGGGAGAAAGGGTAGAGAGGGTCCTTGGGTCGCAAAGCACAAGGGAGGGCTGATGAAACGCGCCCGCCAGATTCTTGCCTGCCCGAAGATCCACGGCGGTTTTTCCGCCCACCGAGGAATCCACCATAGCCAAAAGGGTGGTGGGAACCTGAATAAAGGGGATCCCCCGCAGATAGACGGCGGAGGCAAAGCCCGAAAGATCGCCCACCACGCCGCCGCCCAGCGCGACCACGGCATCGGCGCGGGTCAGTCGGTTTTCTGCCATAAATTCCAGAAGAGAGACCAAGGAATCGGTGGACTTGGAGGACTCTCCGTGAGGAATCACGAAGGAGAGCGTCGAGAAGCCCGAGGACTCCAAAGAAGCCACCAGCTCCGACAGATATAAGGGGGCTACGTTGTCGTCGGTTACCACGCAAAGACGGCAGGGCTTGCCGAGGGCATGGAGACAGGATTCTCCCGCGCGGGAGAGGATCCCCTCCTCAATGAGAATCTCGTAAGCCGTAGAGGCGTTGACCGTAATACGTTTCATGAAAATCTTCCTTTTCTGATCTTATTTCGAATGTTGTCCGCCGTCCGCCAGCTCCTTGGCAACCCGTCCGTCGCGGAGCAGGGTGCGGAGCCGTTCTCCGTCGTCCTCGGAGATGGCGTCCCGATATTCGCGGAGCGCGTCGATCAAGTGATCCAGCTCGTAGAGCAGAGGCTCCTTGTTTTCCAAAAACAGCTCGGTCCACATTTGCTCGTTGAGCCATGCCACACGGGTCAGATCCTTGTAGCTTCCCGCGGAAAATCCCTTGTGCCCTTGGGCGGTGGGGCTTTTGATATAGGCGTTGGATACCACGTGGGCAAGCTGGGAGGTAAAGGCGATCCGCTCGTCGTGGGCTTTGGGGGTGGTTACCGAAAATTTACCGAATCCCGCGGGGGCGAGAAGCTGACAGATGCGATCCAGGAGAGTCATATCGTCAAAGCGGGGAGGCACGAGAACCATGGGCGCTCCCTTAAACAGAGAGGCCTTCGCGTGCTTGATGCCCGAATATTGCGTGCCCGCCATGGGATGACCGCCCACGAAGGTAAAGCCGTAGGTTTTTGCGAGGGCGAAGCCCGCCTCGCAGATCACCGCCTTGGTTCCGCAGAGATCGATCACCATGGTCTCCTTTTTTACGAAGGGAGCCACCGTTCTTAAATACTCTACCGCCGCCTGCGGGTAAAGGGCAATGAGGAGCAGATCGCATTCGGGGATCGTTTCCTCGTTCAATCTTCCGTCGGCGATCTCCGCCAAGAGGGCGTAGCCCATGGCGGATTCGTTGATATCAAAGGCAAGGACCCGATGCCCCTCCGCCTTGTACGCCTTCGCCATAGAGCCGCCGATCAGTCCGAGTCCGCAAATTCCAACCGTCATGGCTCAGTTCTCCGAGATGGCGTTCTTGACGCTCTTGACGGAAGCCACCACGTCGGCGAAGACCTCGGGACGCAGGGACTGCGCGCCGTCGCAGAGGGCGTGGGCGGGATCGTTGTGAACCTCGATCATCAGACCGTCGGCTCCGCACGCCACCGCCGCCATTGCCATGGGCTTGACCAAACGCGCCACACCCGTTGCGTGGGAGGGGTCAATGATCACGGGGAGGTGGGACAGCTCGTGCAAAAGGGGAACGGCGGAAAGATCCAGCGTATTTCTCGTGTAGGTTTCAAAGGTGCGGATTCCCCGCTCGCAAAGGATCACGTTCTCGTTGCCGCCTGCCATAATGTACTCGGCGGACATCAGAAGCTCCTTGAGGGTATTGGCAAGACCTCTCTTGAGCAGAATCGGCTTTTGCGTCCGTCCAAGCTCCTTGAGAAGCTCAAAATTCTGCATATTTCTCGCGCCCACCTGTATCACGTCCACCTCGTCAAAGAGGGAGAGGTGGTTGGCGTTCATGATCTCGGTAACGATGGGAAGTCCCGTTTCCTTTTTCGCCTCCAGAAGAAATTCAATGCCCTCTGCCTTCAGACCCTGAAAGTCGTAGGGGGAGGTACGGGGCTTAAAGGCTCCGCCGCGGAGCATGGTCGCGCCTGCCGCCTTGACGGCGCGGGCGATCTCCAATACCTGCTCCTCGCTTTCCACCGAGCAGGGACCTGCCATGACGGTAAGACCTCCGCCGCCAACGGTGGTGTTGCCGACTCGAATCACGGTGTCGTCGGGGTGGAACTTGCGGTTGGCGCTCTTAAACGGCTCGCTGATGCGCTTGACCGATTCCACCATTTCAAGGCTGGCGAGCAGCTCCTCGTCGATCTTGGCGGTGTCTCCGATCAGACCGATGACGGTATGCAGGCTTCCCTTGGAAATGTGGACGCCAAGCCCCTGCGCCTTCAGCCAATCCGAAAGATTTTCAATTTGACGGTCGGTGGTTCCCGATTTTAATACTGCGATCATGGTAAAAAATTCTCCTTTTTTCAATTCACGGCAGAGCGGAGGAGTCTCCACGCCGTGAAAAAAATGAAGCCTCCTCGGTGTTTTTTCACCGGAAGGCTTCATGATGGTTTATCGTTTTGAATCCGAATAAACGAACTGAAACTGTGATCCGCGCCAAAAAGCACCCTTATTCCTTACTTCTCCGTAAAGTAAAAATAAAGGTAATAAAACTTGTTGGCGAACAGGTGGTTCATGGTCGTTTCCCCGAACTTCTTTAGGATAGGATTAGTTTAGCACGATAAAGTGTCTTTGTCAAGGGATTTTTGGAATTTTTCAAAAAAAATTTTATGGTTCTGTGAATTTCTTCGGGAAATGATTGACGGGGAGGGGTTTTTCCGATATAATATAGGTAGAAAAAACGCGCGCGGGCTGCCGCGCCGAGTGGAGTGGAAGTATGACGATCAGAGAAGAAGTAGAACTGTTGTGTATCAACGCCAAGGAAGCGTCCCGCACCTTGGCTCTGTCCGATACCGAATCCAGAAATCGGATCCTATATCGGCTGGCGGAGCTGTTAGAGGAAAATCATTTGATCCTTCTTGCCGAAAACGAGAGAGATCTGAGCGCGGCGGAGGGAAACGGAGTCCCCCAAACCATGATGGACCGTCTGTCGCTGACCAACGAGAGGATTTACGCCATGGCAGCCTCCCTCAGAGAGGTGGCAACGCTGGAGGATCCCGTTGGCAAGGAGGAGGTCTGGACCCGTCCCTCGGGACTGGAGATCCGCCGCGTCCGCGTACCCATGGGGGTCATCGCGATCATCTATGAGGCTCGTCCCAACGTCACGGTGGATTCCGCCGCTCTCTGCCTGAAGACGGGCAACGCGGTGGTGCTTCGGGGAGGCAAGGAGGCGATCCATACCAATATCGCTTTGGCGGAGCTGATCCGCAAAGCCCTATCGGATTGCGGCTTCAATCCCCACGCCGTAGAGCTGGTCACCTCTACCGACCGAGAGAGCGCTCAGGCGCTCATGACCATGCGGGGCTACGTGGACGTGCTGATCCCCCGCGGAGGGAAGGGACTGATTCAGAGTGTTATAGAGAACGCCACCGTTCCCGTGATCGAAACGGGAGCGGGAAACTGCCATCTTTACGTGGATGAGCAGGCGGATACCGAGAAGGCGCTGAAGGTGGCGATCAACGCGAAATGCTCCCGTCCCTCGGTCTGCAACGCGGTGGAGACCATTTTGGTCCATGCCAGCATCGCGGCAAGATTTTTGCCCATGCTCGGAAAGGCGCTCAAGGAGCGGGCGACCGAGATTCGCGGCTGCGCCAAGACCCGCGTGCTGATCCCCGACGCGCTGGAGGCGACCGAGGAGGATTACAGAACCGAGTACAACGACTATATCGTGGCGGTAAAGGTCATCGATACCATGGCGGATGCCATCGCGCATATCAACAAATACAGTACGGGACACAGCGAGGCGATCATTACCGAGGACAAGGAGCGCGCCGACCGCTTTTTGCGCGAGGTAAATTCGGCGGCGGTGTACGTCAACGCGTCTACCCGATTTACCGACGGAGGGGAGTTTGGCTTCGGAGCCGAGATCGGCATTTCCACCCAAAAGCTTCACGTTCGGGGACCCATGGGGCTTTCCGCCCTGACCACCGAGAAATATCTCATTCGAGGGGAGGGAACGGTACGATGAGCAAAGGCTGTCGATGGATGATCGCGTCGGATCTCCACGGAGACTCCGCCTGTACCGAGCAATTGCTGAGCCGTTATCGGGAATCGGGAGCGTCGAGGCTGATCCTTCTGGGGGATTTGCTTTACCACGGTCCCCGTAACGATCTGCCCAAGGGATACGACCCCAAGGGAGTGATCGCGCTTTTGAACGGCGTAAAGGAGGAGCTTCTTTGCGTGCGGGGAAATTGCGACACCGAGGTGGATCAGATGGTGCTGGATTTCCCGATCCTCGCCGATTACGCGTTTTTGGAGATCGACGGACGCTCGGTGCTTGCCACCCACGGGCATCGGTTTAACCTGTCCGCCCTTCCGCCCATGAAGAAGGGCGATATCCTGCTCCACGGACATACCCACGTCCCCAAGGCGGAGCCATTTGGAGAGGACAATCTCTACCTCAATCCCGGCTCGACCTCGATCCCTAAGGAGGGGTCGCCGAGGAGCTATCTGCTCTACGAAAACGGAATCTTCTCCTTCCGCCGCTTGGACGACGGGGTAGAGTATATGGTTTATCGATGAAGATTCGTTGGGAAGGGGTTTTTTATGCCTGCTTTTCTCCTTCGCTTCGCTACGGGGCACGAGCCTTCGGTTCGTGCGAAAAAGCTCCGCAAAACCTTATTACAAAATATGTGTAGGGGACACACCTTTCTATTCTTTGTGTACCGAGTAGAATATTGTTTTTTCTAAGGAAAAATCCGCGGACGGCTGCTGCGCCACCGCGGATTTTTATTTATTTAAAACGGCATACCCGAATCGGGTATGCCGTTTTCCTTATGCTCTGTATTTTGCGAGAAAATCCGCGCTCATCTTCAGGCTGGTGATGGGGTCGGGAGACCAGTTGTTATCCTGCTCGACCACGTAATGCTTCACGCCAACCTCCTCGGCGGTCTTCATCACGCGATCCCAAGCCACGCCGCCCTGTCCCACCTCGGTGATGGCGGGAACGAAAACCTTATCCTGCTTCTTCAGATACATATCCTTCAGGTGGAGGATATCCAGTCTGCCGCGGCACTTTTCCAGCCACTCGCACACGTCCACGCCGCCTGCGGTCAGCCAGCAGGTATCCAGCACGAAGGAGGTGTTTTTGGGATCCAATTCCTCAAAGAGCAGATCCATAATGGTCTTCTTGCCGTCGATGCGGACGAACTCAAAGTTGTGGTGATGATAGGTCAGGCGGAAGCCCTCCTTGGCGTAGATCTCCGCCATACGGTTGAAATCGGCAATGAACTGCTTGAGCGCGCCCAGATCGGAGCGAGGCTCCATGGGCATTCCGCCGATACCGATATTGGTGGTACCCCAAAGTCTGTGAAGCGCAATGGTACCCTCCACGTCGCCGAGAATTTTGCTCCAGCTATGATGGGTTCCGATGATCTTGATGCCGTGCTTTTCGAGAAGCTCCGCGAAAAGCGCCTCGTCAATATCGCAGCCTGCGGTGTGCGCCTCGGAGTAGCCCATATCCGCCATCCTTTTGAATGTCAGATCGGCATATTCGGGATCCCGCATCAGGTCACGGGCGGTGTAAAGCTGTACGCCTAAATTTTTAAACATAATGATTTCCTCCCAAAAACGTATGGATGAGTATTATTATAGCGTATAATTTTTAAAAATGATAGAAGTTTTTTTCAAAAACATAAAAAAACTGAACCGATGCATCAAGGGATCTTACCAAGCCCGTCGGACTGGCGGCTTACTTAATCTGCGTACCCGTGGGAATTGCATCGTCCACGAAGATCACCTTGCAGCCGCAGGCGTTGTTGGTGCCTGCCAGAAGCATACCCTGCGAGTTCACGTTGCAGATGCGTCCGGGCTTCAGGTTGGCGATGACGATGATCTTTCTGCCCACCAGCTGCTCGGGGGTATATTCCTCCTTGATGGAGGACATGATGACTCGCTCGCCGATACCGTCGTCCAGCGTCAGCTTCAGGCAGGAGTGAGATTTACGTACGCTCTCCGCCTTGAGTACCTTGCAGACACGCAGGTCGATCCTCATGAAATCGTCAAGGGTGATCTGCTCCTTCACGGGCTCCACGGGATCGGGCTCACGGTTAATCGGCTCCTCGGGAACCTCGGGACAGCAGATTTCCTGCGCGGGAGCATTCGCCGCTTTTTCCTCCTCGGTCTCGGGATAGGAGAAATCAAGGAGTCCTACGTATTTGTCGGACTCAATGGCATAGAGGAAGAGATAAAGACGGGGACCTCTTTCCTTGTCAATAAGAAGCTTGTAGACGTTCTTGAAGAAGGTACCCTGAAGCGCCTTCAGCTCCTTGTCGGTCATTTCGGTGCCGAACACCTGCTTGGGAATGGCGTAAAGCTCCTGGTTCAGCTCGTCCAGCGTGTAGCCGCCCTTGGAAATGTAGGCGTGCAGAAGCTCTACCGACTTCTTTTCCTCGTCGGAGAGGGTGTTCCATACCTCAAAGTTGCGGGTGACGCGCAAACGGTTCACCTGATCGGGCGCGCACTGCTCCAGCCAGAACTTGGCGCGGTCCAAGCGATCGCGGAACTCGGCTTCCTTGTAGGGGGTTCCGATCTTCTCAAACACGGTCTCCAGCATGGGGACGTTGAAATTCACCACCGAGCCAAGCTGTACGAGCAGCGCCATGGGAACCGTGGCAGGCTCTCTGCCGTTGACGCGGCAGTTATACATGATAGTTTGGGTCAGCTCGTTCGCCTTTCCCTCGCGGCAGTCGGTGAGCATCTTGTCAAACTCAAAATACTGACGAAGAATACCGTCGTCAAAGCAGATATCAAACGCCTTGGTGGGG
>JAZOQX010000031.1:0-18765 GCA_045656325.1 Eubacteriales bacterium | reverse complement strand
CTTTTTCCTCTTCTTCCACGGGAAGCGCTTTTTCCTCTTCTTCCACGGGAAGCGCTTCTTCCTCTTCCTCCACGGGAAGCTCTTCTTCCTCTTCTTCTACGGGAAGCTCTTCCCATGGAGCGCGCTCTTCTTCTATCTCATCAAGCTCGGAGCGCGGATCCTCCCCATTTTCTTCGATTTCCACGTCATTGAAAAATTCAGGATCAATGGCATAAGCATCCTCTGCCGATTCTTCTTGGGAATCGCTCTGTCTCCGTCCTCTTCCCTTTTTCTGCGAAGCTGTGGCTGTCCCATCCGAAGTCACGGACTCCTTCAACAATCGCAACAGATCCTCCATGCTTTGTTCTTGACTCATAAAATCCTCCTAAGGTTTGTTGGATTTCCTTTTCGTTGATTATCGCTTTGCGCGGTGCTGACGGGATATTTCCGCCAACAAAACAGATGCGGCAGTAGATACGTTAAAGGAGTTTACCCGTCCGTACATAGGGATCGATACGATATAATCGGACTTCTCCTTGATCAGGTGAGACACACCGTCCCCCTCGCTTCCCATCACCAAGGCGCAAGGGCAGTCAAAATCCATATCGTAATAAGCCTCTCCCCCCGCCTCCGCGGCAAACACCCAGATCCCGCTCTTTTTGAGCTGATCGATGGTTGCTCCGAGATTGGTAACCTTGGCAATGGCAAGATGCTCAATGGCTCCGCAGGACGCCTTGCTGACTGCCGAGGTCAATCCCACCGCTCTCCGTTTGGGAATAATCAGACCGTGAGCGCCAACGCCCTCGGCGCAACGAATCAGCGCGCCCAGATTATGCGGATCGGTAATCCCGTCGGCAATCACCAAAAACGGTTTTTCTCCCCGCTCCTCGGCAATGGCAAGGATCTCCTCCACCGTGGAATACTCCTTCTGCGCCGCCATGGCGACCACACCCTGATGAACGGCGTAATTCGTCATCTTGTCAAGCTTTGCGCGATCGGTTTCAATCACGGGAATACGGCGCTCCACCGCCTCGGCAACCAGCACCACGATCGATCCCTCGCGCTCTCCCCGCTGTACGTAGAGCTTGTCAATCTCTCTTCCCGATTTCAACAGCTCTCGGACCGCATTCCGTCCGATCACCATTCCCTCGTCCGAGACCTCCTCTTCCCTCTCTCTCCGATCGTTTTTAAAATCTCTCGGCTTCTTATAATTCTTGTTCTTATCGTTCTTTTTGTATTCCATATTTCCTCAATGGGACGCGTATATTTTTGTCTCTCCCTGTCCCAAGCTACACTTATTTACATTATATCATAAAAATCGTGCTTTGTACAGACAAAATTATAAAAAAACAAGGGCGAAAATTTCGCCCTTGTTGATCCACGCTCCAATCAACCCATGGTAGAGTAGTTGGGAGCCTCCTTGGTAATATTGATGTCGTGGGGATGAGACTCTCTGAGTCCCGCGCCGGTAATGCGTACGAACTGCGCGTTTTGTCTGAGATCCTCAATGGTGGCTGCACCGCAGTAGCCCATACCCGAGCGAAGACCGCCCATCAGCTGGTAAATGGTGTCTGCCAAAACTCCCTTATAGGGAACGCGACCCTCAACGCCCTCGGGAACAAGCTTTTTGTTGTTCTCCTGGAAGTAACGGTCCTTGGAACCGCTCTCCATAGCGGCGATAGAGCCCATGCCGCGGTAGACCTTGAAGCGTCTGCCCTGATAAAGCTCCTCGCTTCCGGGGCTTTCCTCGCAGCCTGCAAACATGGAACCGATCATAACGGTGCAAGCGCCTGCGGCAAGTGCCTTTACGATGTCTCCGCTATACTTAAGTCCACCGTCCGCAATGACGGGAATACCGTATTTGTCCGCAACCTCAGCCGCATCGCAGATGGCGGTGATCTGAGGAACGCCGATACCTGCGACCACACGGGTGGTACAGATCGATCCGGGGCCGATACCCACCTTGATCGCATCCGCGCCCGCGCGGATCAGATCCTCGGCAGCCGCACCCGTCGCAATATTGCCCGCGATCAGCTGGCAATCGGGGAATGCGTTCTTGACCTCGTATACCTTGTTCATGATACCCTGAGAATGTCCGTGAGCGGAATCAAGCACCAGATAGTCCGCGCCTGCGGCAAGCAGAGCGCCCGCGCGATCCAGCGCGTCGCGAGTCACACCGATGGCGGCACCGCAGATCAGTCTGCCGCGCTCGTCCTTGGCGGAATTGGGGTACTTGGTTGCCTTCTCGATATCCTTAATGGTAATCAGACCCTTGAGGACGTTGTTCTTGTCCACCAGAGGAAGCTTCTCAATCTTACGCTGACGGAGAATCTCCTGCGCCTCATACAGGGTGGTTCCCTCGGGAGCGGTCACGAGATTTTCCTTGGTCATAACGTCGGCAATGCGTCCGTTAAAATCGGTCAGGAAGCGCATATCGCGGTTGGTAATAATACCGATCACGCGATTCTGCTCGTCACAGATCGGAACACCCGAGATCTTAAACTTACGCATCAGCTGCTCAGCCTCGTACACGTAGTTGTCTGCGCCTAAGAAAATGGGATTGGTGATAACGCCGTTCTCGCTTCTCTTCACGCGGTCCACGTGATCCACCTGAGCATCAATAGACATATTCTTGTGAATGGTACCCGCGCCACCCTCACGCGCGATGGCGATGGCAAGATTTGCCTCGGTAACCGTATCCATTGCCGCGCTCAATACGGGAACGTTCAGGGTGATCTTGTTGGTCAAGCGGGTCTTCAGCGAAACATCCGCGGGAAGAACGTCACTTTTTGCGGGGATCAAGAGAACGTCGTCAAAAGTCAAACCTTCCTTGGTAAATTTAGAACTGTAATCCATTTCAGCCTCCCATGAGTTTTTATATTAGGATTATTATATCAAATCCCGAGAAAAATGTCAACGATTTTTTTCGGTCTCGGTGTAAATTTTTTGTCGTTCCCTCCCGCAAAAATTGTTGTTTTTGTCATATTCCGAGAGAAGGACGCATATATTTCTCCGACTCAGTCATTTATGAAGGAGATTTTTATGAGCGTTACGCTGTCCGACAGGAAATACCTGCCCTGCTTTTTTCTGTTTTCTCTCATTCTTACCCTTTTTTTCCTGCTGTTTCTTTTGCTTGGCTCCCGTCTGTCTTTCGACGGACAAACCGCCCCGTCCGCCGCCGAATCCTCCGCCCTTCCCGTAGTAGTAATTGACGCGGGACACGGCGGAGAGGACGGAGGCGCGGTGGGACAGGGAGAAATCTACGAAAAGGACGTCAATCTTGCCATCGCCGAAATGCTCTGTGAAATGCTCAGGGTCAACGGGATCCCCACCGTCATGACCCGAACCGAGGATATCCTGCTCTACGATCCCGCCTCGGACCATCAAGGCAAAAAGAAAATCCAAGACCTTGCCACAAGAAGGCAGATCGCCGAGTCCTATGAGAACGCCGTTTTTGTCAGCATTCATATGAACGCATTTCCAGACTCGCGCTACGGTGGATTACAGGTCTATTATTCCCCGAACGATGAGGGATCCGAGTCCCTGGCAAAGGAGATCCAGCTTCTGACCAAGGAATTGCTTTTGCCCGAAAACAACCGCGCTGTAAAGCAGGCAGACCGAAGCATCTATCTTCTCGACCGCCTCGAATGTCCCGCAGTGCTTGTGGAATGCGGATTTCTCTCCAACCCCGAGGACCTTGCCAATCTCTCCGATCCGCTCTATCAAAGGAAAATGGCGTTTTCCCTTTGTCTGGCAATTTCGGAATATTTGGAAAAAGAAGCCGCCCGCTCTTGATTTTTTCCGAAAAATCATGTATAATGATAAAAAGAAATCGTTCGGGAGGCTCCTATGAAAGGAATGAAAACCGTCTATATATGCTCGGAATGCGAATACGAAAGCGCCAAATGGCTGGGGCGCTGTCCCCGCTGTAACGCGTGGAATACCTTTGTGGAGGACGTGACCGAAAAGGAGCCGTCTGCCCCCGTTGCCAATCACCGAGCCGCAGTCTCTCGCTCCGCCGATAACCGCGCGGCTCTCTTCTCCGATCTGACCACCCCCGAATATCTTCGTGTGGGAACGGGACTTTCCGAATTGGATCGCGTGCTGGGCGGAGGACTGGTCAGCGGCTCTGTGGTTCTCCTTTCGGGCGAGCCCGGCATTGGAAAATCCACTCTGCTTTTGCAGATCTGCGATACCCTCAGCCGCCACAAAAAGGTTCTGTACGTATCGGGGGAGGAATCCCGCTCTCAGCTCAAGCTCCGCGCGGAGCGCTTGAAGGTAGGCGGACAGGGGCTTTACGTGCTGACCGAAACCAACGTAGAGACAATTCTCACCGAGGCAAAGCGAATCGCCCCCGACGTAATTATTGCCGACTCGGTGCAAACCATGTATTCCGACCGTATTCCCTCCGTCCCCGGGAGCGTCGCCAACGTCAAGGAGGTTGCCATGGCATTCATTGCCAAGGCGAAATCCGAGGGGATCTCTGCCTTTCTCGTGGGACACGTCAATAAGGAGGGCGGCATCGCGGGTCCGAAGGTGCTTGAGCACATGGTCGATGCCGTATTGAACTTTGAGGGCGACAGACGGCAATCCTATCGCATCATTCGCGCGGCAAAGAACCGCTTTGGCTCCACCAATGAGATCGGTGTGTTTGAAATGACCGATATCGGACTCAAGGAGGTCCCGAACCCCTCGGAGATGCTTCTCTCCGACCGTCCCGTGGGCATATCGGGCAACTGCGCGGTCTGTACCATGGAGGGAACCCGCCCGCTGGTCGCCGAGATTCAAGCCCTTGTTTCTCCCACCACCTTCCCCTCCCCCAAGCGTACCGCCAACGGGATCGACTACAACCGAACCTACCTGATTCTCGCGGTTCTCGAAAAGCGGCTTGGACTGAAATTTTCCGCCAACGACGTGTATTTGAACGTCATCGGAGGAATGCACATAGACGAGCCCGCCTCGGATCTTGGCATTGCCCTGTCCTTGATCTCGTCCTTGACCGACCGCGTCATCCCCGACGACCTGATCGCCATTGGCGAGCTTGGCTTGGCGGGTGAGTGCCGAGGAGTCGCCAACGTAGAGCAAAGAGTTCGCGAGGCGGCAAGGCTCGGCTTTGAAACCGCGCTGGTTCCCAAGCATAACCTCCCCGCCTGCGAAAATATCAAAGGGATTCGCTGCATCTCGGTGAAAAACGTCTACGATCTGCTCCGCTTTCTGAAGCCCGCGGAGAAAAATGATTAGTTGAGAAGAGGTTTTGAGACGCAAGGATGCGAGGACGCGATTTGTCGCTTTTTGAAAAAAGCGACCCAAAAACTTTTATTACAATTTGGGTCAGGAAGACACACCTTTCTATTCTTTGTGTACGGTGAAAGGGGATTGTGTTTTTTCTAATGAAAAAATCCTTCGGACGGCTGCTGCGCCACCGAAGGATTTTGTTTTTTATAACGGGGGAGGCGAAATGCCTCCCCTACAAATCACGGGATACACCCAACGCAGCAATTCCTACCCTCTTACGAAAACGGGGATTCTTGCGTCCCGTTAGAAACGCATCCAATTTTCGTCATCATACGTTGAAACAAGATAAGTTGCCGCGGTAGCGCTATTTGCAAGATCACTGCTTTCTATTTCCCCTCCTCTCGGCGTAGCAATCCAACCGTTCGGATTCTCAAACGTCACACTCGTCAGACTGCTGCAACCACGGAATGCCCACATTCCAATGCTCGTCACGCTTGCGGGTATCTCAATGCTTGTCAAACCGGTGCAATTCATAAATGCATTATCCCAAATGCTCGTGAGTTGACTATTATCGCCGAACGTCACACTCGTCAGACTGCTGCATCCCTTAAACGACTCCCCTTCAATGCTCGTCACGCTTGCGGGTATCTCAATACTCGTTAGACTGCTGCAACCACTGAACGCCTCCATTTCAATGCTCTTCAATTGACTGTTATCGCCAAACGTAATGCTCGTCAGACTGCTACAGCCAGAGAACTCCCCGCCTATGCTCGTCAATTGACTGTTATCTTCAAACACCACGCTTGTCAAATTACTGCATTTATAAAACGCAGTCCTTAAAATGCTCGTCACGCTTGCAGGTATCTCAATACTTTTCAGACCGCTGCAACCATAGAACTCATTTCCAATGCTCGTTAGTTGACTGTTATCACCAAACGTCACACTTGTTAGACTGCTGCAACCGCTGAACGCAAAAACCCCAATGCGCGTCACATTTGCGGGTATCTCAATACTTTTCAGACTGCTGCAACCTCTGAACGCCTCCGCCTCAATGCTCTCCAATTGACTGTTATCACCAAACGTCACACTTGTCAGACTGCTGCAACAATGGAACGCATCACATTCAATGCTCGTCACACTTGCGGGTATCTCAATACTCGTCAGACTGCTGCAATGACCGAAAGCCCCATCTTCAATGCTCGTCAGCTGGCTGTTATCTTCAAACGTCACGCTCGTCAGACTGCTGCATTCGGAAAAAGCCTCACATCCAATACTTGTCACGCTTGCGGGTATCTCAATGCTTGTCAAACCGGTGCAATTCATAAATGCATTATCCCCAATGCTCGTGAGTTGACTATTATCGCCAAACGTCACACTTGTCAGGCTGCTGCAACCACTGAACGCCTCCGTTTCAATGCTCGTCACATTTGCGGGTATCTTGATATTCATTAGACTCGTGCAATTATTAAACGTACACTCTCCAATGCTCGCCAATTGACTGTTATCTCCGAACGTCACGCTTGTCAAATTGCTGCACCAACTAAACGTCCCATCGATGCTCGTTAGTTGACTGTTATCTCCAAACGTCACGCTTGTCAGACTGCTACAGTCAGAGAAAGCGTTCCCTATGCGCGTCACATTGTCGGGAATCGTGAGACACGTAAAACTGCACCTATAGAAAGCCCCATCTTCTATGCTCGTCAATTGGCTGTTATCTCCAAACGTCACGCTTGTCAGACTGATGCAATTACCAAACGCGTTATCCTCAATACTCGTCACATTTGCGGGTATCTCAATACTTGTTAGACCGATGCAACCCCTGAATGCTTCCACTCCGATGCTCGTCAGTTGACAGTTATCTTCAAACGTCACGCTTGTCAGGCTGGTACAGGTGCAGAAAGCACCATCGCCAATACTAATCACACTTGCAGGAAGCTTGAAGATCGTCACACTCCTGCAACCCGAAAAAGCAAACCCTTTAATGTTCGTTACACTTGCGGGTATTTCTATGCTTGTCAGGCTGCTGCAATTCTCAAACGCAGACACACCAATTTCTCTTACGGGAACTCCTTGATATTCACTGGCAATTCTCACCTGTGTATCAGTACCCTCGTAACCGACCACCCAAGCGAAGGTACCGTCCTCGGAAAGCTCATAGAGAATCCCCTCCGTTGCTTGAAGCTCCTCATTCTGCATAGAATCAGACTCGCCGCCATCTCCCGTTCCGTTTTGTTCCGAGTCCGACTCTCCGCCATTGCCCGTTTCGCTTTGCACCGAATCTGACTCGCCGCCACCGCCTGTTTCATTTTGTTCCGAGTCCGACCCTACTCCGTTTGGCGAATCATCGCCCCCGTTACACGACACAAATAAGAACGCGCACACAAGCAAACAAATCAAAACAAATACTGATACCTTCATTTTCCTTCTCCTTCACAATGTAAAATAAATAAAAAAGTGCGACAACCGAAGTCCTCGCACAAAAAACGCAAACTCCGATAGTCGCCAAACTAATTTAATATCAATGGGTACAAGTCATACACATCAATGCTAATGGAATTTGCGTTTTTATCAAATTCTATACATTGATAGTATGACAAAAAAGGGTATAAATATCCCATGTCGTGGACTACCCATGTTTTATTAAATTAGTTTGGCAATTACAGTTTATCACGTTTTTTGAAAAAAATCAATATATTCTTCGAAATTTTCCAAGATATACAAAAAGGGAGACCGATTATTGAGCCTCGGTCTCCCTTTTTGATTCGTTTTACGCGTCGAATGAATAGTAGGTAATATCCTTTTCCTTATCCGTCAAGGGCATACGGATCAACTTCACGGGTCCGTCCGCCACAAAGCAGTTTTCCTCCCCCACGGTATCGTACATATACTTGTTGCTGGATACCGCGTTGCCGATCCACTGATATTTGATTCCGCAGGTACGGAAGCGGAAGGCAATATCCGAGGTACACCAGAGAGAATACGTGGGCGCGATCCGCTGATAAAGCGCCGTGGAGCCGCCGCTGTATCCGTGATGGTTCACCTGCGCGAAATCGCTCTTGAGTCCCTCTCCCTGCTGGCGTTCGATCACCGCCGATGCCGTCTTTTCGCAGTCACCCATGAAGAGGACGGTCTGCCCCTTTACGGTCATTCTCGTCACCGTGGAGGTATCGTTCATATTGGTAAAGAGCGTGGGAAGATAATCCTCCAGCGTATACAGAAATTCAAAGGTCATATCGCAGAAGCGAACCCTCTGTCCCGTATGAGGACGGATCCATCTTACGTTACCGTATTCCTTTAACAGATCGGGAGCGAAATCGGTCAGCCAGCTGCTGTATCCCGCGGTAAACATCCAAGGCAGCGCGGGGTTGGCGATCCAATGCTCCAACGTGACCTCCTTGGCATACCGTTTGGTAAATTCAATAAAGCATCCGCAGTGATCGCCGTGGGAATGGCTCATAAACCACGCGGCAATGACAATTCTTCCGTCCGCTCTGTAATTGTGATCGCAAAGGAATTGATACAGACGGGGCGCATCCTGTGCATATCCGCCGTCCATGACCACGAATCTGCCGTCCTCCAGAATGATGACGTAGCCCATTCCGTGTCCGTCGGTGACCTCTCGGTGGGTATAATCCAAGGACATGACGCAGAAGGTGGTGTCGGTAACCTTTTCGTACGTCTTGCCCTCCTCGACAGGTAAGCTAAAGCAGTCAAGCGTGTCCGAGATCAATCGAACCGTCTGTTCGCTGGCGGTGTAATACAGATGAAGCATTCCCTCATCGCTCAAAAGCGTCACGTACAGGTTGTCGCCGATGGTATTCTCCTGAATGATCTGATAGCCTCCGCTTTTCTTCAGCTCGGCAACATACCCCTCAAATTCCTCTCGGGAAAGTCCCGCGCGCGCCTTCAGCCTGCTGCCTTTTCCAAGATCGATGCCGTGATCGGGCAAATTAACGTCAATGGTTCCGTTGTAATTCATCGTACTCTCTCCTTTTGAAGGTTCTATCAAAAAAATTTTACCATACCCTCTGTGGGTTGTCAACCGCTTTTCAATTTTTTCAGAAAATTAAAGAATAAACGGCATTTTTCTTTTCATGGCTCCCCCATCCTCCGTCCGCTCGGTTGCCAAGGAAAACAAGCGGTTCAGCCGCTCGGTCAAGCGATATTGCGCCGTATCGGCGGGCGCGTCGGCAGGCTTTGTGATAATGGGAAGCCTCGCATTCCTTCTCCTCTCCGCAAGAAGCGCTCTTCCCCGCTCGTTGGCGGCAAGAAGCGTGGTATATCGGGGACCGTCCGCAAAATCCTCGGCGCGAACTCCCGTCAGACAATACAAAAGCGTGCGGCGGATATGCGCATCGGTGTAGCGCTTGGTTCGGATGCCCTCGTAAAAATCGGAAAGACTCGTCACCTCGGAAGCCACCGTACAGAATCGGTGGCAAAGTCCGCCCTCCGCACCCGCGATACCCTGAAAATCCTCTCCCGTATGCAAGCGAAACCAACCGAGGATAAGGGCCTCCAGCTTCTTCTCGGTTACAAACCTGCCTTCACTCCTTGCCCGTCGGTAAATTCCCGCGCATTCGGCGGGAAGATAGGTGTCCGCCTCGTCGAGGTTCCCCGACTCCCAAAGCCTGCGGATCCCCGTCGCCGAGGGAAATTCGCCCTTGGAAAGGGGTTCCTGCCCATAGGCGGCTCCCTCCCGCTTGACGGTCACGGCATCCATAGATGCCCCCGATTCCCTGATGGCGCGAAGATATTCCAATCCGAGAATATCATTGGAGCCAAGTCCCCGCCCCAACGCCTTCTCGATCATCCCATAATATGCTCCCGCGGCAGGCGCGCCCTCACGAAGGGTCTGCCGATAGGCTTGGCGAAACTCCTCGTCGGATGCCAAAGCCGCTCCCCGCGCCAGCAGTCCGCCGTCTCCGCACTCCGAGCCGAAGATCAGCGTATCCGCCACCTCCTTGGCAATCGCCACGCCTCCCCGCGCAAACTCCTCGGCGGAGGCGGAGCACCACGGAAACGGAAGCTCAAGAACGAGATCCGCCCCCGCTTGGATGGCGCACTCGGCTCTCACGTAAGCGTCGGTCACGGCAAGCGTCCCTCTCTGTACGCTGTTCCCGCTCATGACGCACACGATTCGGTCCGCCCCGTTGGCTCTCGCCTGCTCCATGAGATATTGATGCCCCCGATGCAGAGGATTCCATTCGCAAACAATCGCAAAATCTGGCATGAATTGCTCCTTTTTTGTCTCTTTTTTAAAGAGTTTTTTTCTTTTTGGTCTTGAAAATTCGGAATTTAAGTAGTATAATAGTGTTATTACAAATATTTTACATATCTTCGGAGGAATTTAAGTAATGAATATTCTGGTTGTAAACGCAGGCTCCAGCTCCCTCAAGTACCAGCTCATCGACACCGATACCAACACCCTCTACGCAAAGGGAATTTGCGAGAGAATCGGCGCCGAGGGCGCTCTCATCGAGCATAAGCAGATCGAGAAGGGCTTGAAGGTCAAGAAGGAAAGCCCCATGAAGGATCATGCCGATGCCATGAAGCTGGTCGTCGAGCATCTGACCGACCCCGAGGTAGGCTGTATCTCCAGTATGGATGAGATTCAGGCAATCGGTCACCGCGTCGTACACGGCGGCGCGTATTTCTCTCAGTCGATCCTCATGACTGACGAGGTTTTGGAGAAGATCAAGCTTTGCCGCGATTTCGCCCCCCTGCACACCGACGCGCACCTGATGGGCTTCAAGGGATGCCTTGAGATCATGCCCGGCAAGCCTCAGGTTTTGGTATTTGATACCGCCTTCCATCAGACCATGGCACCCGAGGCGTACGTTTACGCGCTTCCCTACGAGTACTACGAGAAGTACGGCATCCGCCGTTACGGTATGCACGGAACCTCTCACCGCTACGTCAGCGGAGAGATGGCAAAGCTCTTAAACAAGCCCGTAGAGGAGACGAAGATCGTTACCTGCCATATCGGTAACGGCTCCTCCATCACCGCAGTAAAGGGCGGCAAGGTCATGGATACCTCCATGGGCTTCACTCCCTTGGCAGGCGTGGAAATGGGAACCCGTTGCGGCGATATCGACCCCGCCATCGTTCCCTACATTATGGAGCGCGACGGACTGTCCGCATCCGAGATCAATAACATTATGAACAAGAAGTCGGGCTTCCTCGGCGTTGCGGGTGTTTCCGACGCTCGTGACCTGGAGGATGCCATCAACGAGGGTCCCTCCAACCCCAACTACGAGAAGTGCCTGTTGGCTGTCAACATTCTTAAGCACCAGCTCAAGAAGTACATTGGCTCTTACGCCGCCGTCATGAACGGTCTGGATGCCGTGGTCTTCACCGCGGGCATCGGCGAGAACAGCACCATGCTCCGCAAGATGGTCTGCGAGGACATGGAATTTTTCGGAATCGAGCTGGACGAGGAGCAGAACCTGAAGGCATTCCGCAAGGGCGATCCCACCAAGATCTCCAAGGAAGACTCCAAGGTCGCCGTTTGGGTCATTCCCACCAACGAGGAGCTGGTCATCGCAAAGGATACCGCCGCCATCGTCGCGGGCAAGTAATTGCATATTCATTCGGTCGGTTGCCCACGGGCAACCGACTTTTTTATATTGTAGCATATTCCGAGAAAAAAATCAATTCCTTTCTCTCAATCAAAAAATCGTCGGACAAACTATGTCCGACGATTTTTCCTTACGCCTTTGCGCCGTTGACGGCAAGGTAATTCTTGATGCGCTCTACGTTCTCGAGGTTCTTGGGGTCCTCCTCCAAATACTCGATGATATCGTAAACGTCTACGATGGAGTACACGGGGAAGCCGAACTGCTCCTCGATCTCCTGCATGGCTCCCTTTTCACCCTGACCCTTTTCCTTGCGGTCAACCATGATAAAGGTAGCGGCAACCTTCACACCCTCCAGATGGGAAAGAATCTCCATGCTCTCGCGAATGGCGGTTCCTGCGGTGATCACGTCCTCAATGATGACGACCTCCTCACCCGCAGTGGGAACGTATCCGACGAACACGCCTCCCTCACCATGGTCCTTGACTTCCTTACGGTTGAAGAAAAACGGAACGTTCAGATCCTTCTTGGACAGAGCGACTGCGGCGGAAACCGCAAGGGAGATTCCCTTATAAGCAGGTCCGTACAGCACTGCCTTCTTCTCGCCCAGCTTGTCAAAATATGCCTTGGCATAGAATTCTCCGAGCTTTGCAATATCGTCACCGGTCTTGATCATACCCGCGTTGATGAAATAGGGGATCTTTCTGCCGCTCTTTGCGGTGAAATCACCGAATTTCAGCACGCCCGCGCCTTCCAAAAACTCAATAAATTCTCTCTTATATCCTTCCATTTTCACATCTCCTTTTTTTACAGTTTCTCAAACACCATGGTTGCCTGAATTCTGTCACCTCCGCCAAAACCGGAGCTTTGTGCAGATGCGGTAGAAATTGTATGAAGTCGGTATCCCTGAGCTGCCTGCTCGTTAATCACCTTTTCCAATTCAGCCAGATTTTTCGAACCGGTACCGATAAACTTTTCCTTTAAAGTTACCTGTAACACAACATACTGAGGCATATTTTTTCTCCTTTTCCCAAATCAATCAACAAATTCACGCACGCATCTCTCGTATGCGGCAACGGGGTCCTCGGCAGCGGTAATGGGTCTGCCCACGACAATGTAATCCGAACCGATCTTCTTTGCCTCGGCGGGAGTCATCACTCTCTTCTGGTCGCCGATATCTCCGTCGGCAAAGCGAACGCCTGGGGTAACGGTCAGGAATTTCTCACCGCAGGTCTCATGTACCTTGCCTGCCTCCAGAGGAGAGCAAACCACGCCGTCCAGCCCCGCGACCTTCGCGTTGTGGGCATAGTGCATGACCACGTCGGCAATGGGCTTTTCAATGAGGAGATCCTTCTCCATGCTTTCCTGATCGGTAGAGGTCAGCTGCGTCACCGCGATCAAGAGAGGTCTGGTACCGTCGGGACGGGTCAGTCCCTCCAGCGCGCCCTCCATCATACGGATGGTTCCCGCCGCGTGCAGATTGGTCATATCCACGTCCAGACGGGAAAGCACCGCCATGGATTTCTTTACGGTATTGGGGATATCGTGAAGCTTCAGATCAAGAAAGATCTTGTGTCCTCTCTTCTTGATCTCACGAACGATAGAGGGTCCCTCTGCGTAATAAAGCTCCATTCCGATCTTTACAAAGGGCTTTCTTCCCGTAAATTTGTCAAGAAATGCAAATGTTTTTTCCGCACTGTCGAAGTCACAGGCAATAATGACGTCTCTTCCCATTAGTTACAACCTCCGATTATTTCACTCAAGGATTTGATATTGTATTTTTCCATCACTCGGGGCAGATCCTCGATGATGGTCTTGCAGGCAAATGGATCGATGAGATTGGCGGCTCCCACCTCAACGGCAGTCGCGCCCGCCAGCATCATTTCAATCACGTCCTCCGCCGAGGACACACCGCCCATTCCCACCACGGGGATCTTCACGGCGTGCGCCACCTGATAGACCATTCTCACCGCTACGGGGAAAATGGCAGGACCCGAAAAGCCGCCCATTTTGTTGGCAATCACGGGCTTTTTGGTTCTCAGATCAATTCTCATGCCAAGCATGGTGTTGATGAGGCTGATTCCGTCCGCGCCCGCCTCCTCGCACGCCTTGGCAATGGCGACGATATCGGTCACGTTGGGGGAAAGCTTCACGATCACGGGCTTGGTCGTGACCGCCTTCACGGCGCTCACCACCTCAGCCGCCGCCTCGGGAGAGGTTCCGAAGCTCATTCCTCCGCCATGGACGTTGGGACAGCTGACGTTGACCTCCAGCCAGCCCACCTCGGGACAAGCGTTCAGCCTTTCACAGGTATAGGCGTAATCCGCCACGGCAAAGCCGCTGACGTTTGCCATGACCTTTTTTTGGAAGCATTTCCGCATTTTGGGAAGCTCCTCCGAGATAACCTTTTCCACACCGGGATTTTGCAATCCAACGGCATTGATCATGCCCGCATAGCATTCGGCAATACGGGGCGTGGGATTTCCGAAGCGGGGATCCTTGGTGGTTCCCTTAAAGGAAAAGGTTCCCAAAAGATTGATGTCGTAAAGCTCGGCAAACTCATAGCCGTAGCCAAAAGTTCCGCTGGCGGGAATCACGGGATTGTCCATCTCGATGCCGCAAAGGGTCACTCTCGTATCTCTTACTTCTCCCATAGGATCTCCTCCTTTCTCAGTACGGGACCGTCCTTGCAAATGCGCTTGTATCCCGTAATCGTTTTGCAGGAGCATCCCATGCAAGCGCCGAAGCCGCATCCCATCCGCTCCTCAAAGCTGAATTGCCCCGAGGTTTCGGACGCATGATAGATGGCTTTGAGCATCGGCTCGGGACCGCAGGTATAGAAATAAGTATAGTCCATCTCTGCCATGGGGCCCGTCACAAAGCCCTTGACACCGTAGGAGCCGTCGGCGGTGGTCACCGTCACGTCGGCACCGAGGGCGCGAAATTCCTCCTCACAGAAGATCTCCGCCTTGGTGTTAAAGCCGAGGATCACGGAAACCTGCTTCCCTTCCGCGATCAGCCGCTTGGCAAGCAGATACATGGGAGGCACTCCCACGCCGCCGCCGAGAAGCAAAGGCTTCTCGCCCGAAGCGGTCAGGTCGTATCCGTTTCCAAGACCCGTCAGTACGTCCAGCTTCTCGCCCGCCTTCATGCTCCGCATCTGCTCCGTACCCCGACCGACCACCTTATAAATAATGGTCACCGAGTCCTCGTCCACGTCGTAAACCGAGATGGGACGGCGCAAATAGAGTCCGTCGAGCTTGATATTGAGAAACTGTCCCGCCGCCCCAATGTCGGATACGTCTCCCAAGAGACGCATCCGCATGACGCTGTCGGTCAGCGCCGTGTTTTCGGCAATGGTAAAAATTCCTTGTTTCATACGATCTCCTTACGCATCAATGGTAGAAATGCAAAGAGTGGTCTCCTCCAAAACGTCCAACAGAACGCGGACGGTGTCGAGAGACGTGAACATCGTCACGTTGCTTTCGATGGCCCAAGCGCGGATCTGTCTGCCGTCGCTGATCTGATTTCTGGACTGAATATCGCTGGTGTTGATCACGTAGGCGATATGTCCCTGACGGATGGACTCCTGAATCTCGTTGCTTCCCGTTTCGATCTTCTGGAGAACGTGGGTGCGAATACCGTTCTTCTTCAAGAAGTTTGCCGTTCCCTCGGTTGCCTCAATGTTGAAGCCAAGATTATAGAAGCGGCGAATCAGAGGAAGCGCCTCATCCTTATCCTTATCGGCAATGGTCACAAACACGGTTCCATAGTTTTGCAAACGCATACCCGATGCCTGCAACGCCTTATAAAGCGCGCGGTTCAGCTGATCGTCGTATCCGATCGCCTCACCCGTGGATTTCATTTCGGGAGAGAGGTAAGCATCCAGACCGCGAAGCTTGTTGTAGGAGAACACAGGAACCTTGACGTACCAACGCTTCTTCTCATCGGGATAAATATCGAAGATTCCCTGCTCCTTGAGGCTCTTTCCGAGAATCACCTCGGTTGCGATATCCGCAAGACTGTAGCCCGTTGCCTTCGAAAGGAAGGGTACGGTACGGGAGGAACGGGGATTCACCTCGATGATATACACGTCCTCCTTCTCGTCAACGATAAACTGAATGTTATAAAGTCCTACGATGCCGATGCCGAGTCCCAACTTCTTGGCATACTGAAGAATCACGCCCTTGACCTTGTCCGAGATCGAGAAGGGAGGATATACGCTGATCGAGTCTCCGCTGTGAACACCGGTACGCTCTACAAGCTCCATAATACCGGGAACAAACACGTTCCGACCGTCACAAATCGCGTCAACCTCAACCTCCTTGCCGCTGATATATTTGTCTACGAGAACGGGCTTGTCCTCGTCGATCTCAACGGCGGTCTTGAGATAGGAGCGAAGCTGCTCCTCATTGCCCACGATCTGCATCGCGCGTCCGCCAAGCACGAAGCTGGGGCGAACCAAAACGGGGTATCCGATCTCTGTTGCGGCAGCGATACCGTCCTCGATCTTCGTCACCGCCTTGCCCTTCGCGCGGGGGATATTCAGCTCGTTCAGAAGATTTTCAAAGGCGTTTCTGTCCTCTGCGCGGTCAATGGCGGCGCAGTCGGTACCGATGATCTTCACACCTCTGTCGAAAAGGGGCTGAGCAAGATTGATGGCAGTCTGTCCGCCCAAAGAGGCAATCACGCCCTCGGGCTTTTCAAACTCAATGATATTCATAACGTCCTCGGGTGTAAGAGGCTCGAAGTAGAGCTTGTCCGCCGTGGTATAGTCGGTGGAAACGGTTTCTGGGTTGTTGTTGATGATGATCGCCTCGTAGCCCGATTTCTTAATGGTAGATACCGCGTGAACCGTGGAATAGTCAAACTCCACGCCCTGTCCGATACGGATCGGTCCCGCGCCAAGCACCACGATCTTCTTCTTATCCGTAAGAACCGATGCGTTCTTGCCGCTGTAAGAGGAGTAGAAATACGGAATATACGCGCCCGTGTGGCAGGTATCGACCATACGGAATACAGGGAAAAGGTTGTGCTTTTTACGGAAATTGAACACCTCGATCTCGGTGCAGCTCCACATTCTCGCCACGTATTTATCCGAGAATCCCATCTTCTTTGCCGCGGTCAGCGTCTCCAGCTCAAAGGAATGTGCCTTCAGGGTTTCCTCCATGTCCACAATGTTTTTGATTGCCTCAAGGAAGAAGGGGGTGATTGCCGTGATCTTGTGGATCTGCTCCACCGTCACGCCCCGCGCCAGAAGCTCCGCAATGGCGAAAATGTTGTCGTCGCGGAAGGTAGAGATATAGTCAAGGATATCCTCGTTCGACATGGCATCGAATTTCGCGTGGTAAACGTGGTACACTCCGATCTCAAGGGAACGCATACCCTTGAGAAGACACTCCTCCAGATTGGAGCCAATTCCCATGATCTCTCCCGTCGCCTTCATCTGGGTTCCCAGCTGATTGGATGCCGAGGTAAACTTATCGAAGGGGAAACGGGGGAATTTGGCGATCACGTAATCAAGGCTCGGCTCAAACGCCGCGTTGGTATTTGCGATCTTGATCTCCTCAAGGCTCATGCCCACGGCGATCTTCGCGGTCACACGGGCGATCGGGTAGCCCGATGCCTTAGAGGCAAGAGCGGAGGAACGGGACACGCGGGGGTTGACCTCGATGAGATAGTATTCGCTGGAATTGGGAGACAGAGCAAACTGCACGTTGCATCCGCCCTCGATCTTCAGCTCTCGAATGATCTTGATCGCCGAATCGTTGAGCATCTTCCGATCATGCTCGGAAAGGGTAAGAATGGGCGCTACCACGATAGAGTCGCCCGTATGAACGCCAACGGGATCGATATTTTCCATACCGCAAATGGTGATGGCGTGATCGTTGGAGTCGCGCATAACCTCAAACTCGATCTCCTTAAAGCCCTTCACGCTCTTTTCGATGAGAACCTGGTGTACGGGAGAAAGCTCAAACGCGTTTCTTCCGATCTCGCAAAGCTCCTCCTCGTTGTAGGCAAAGCCTCCGCCCGTTCCGCCAAGCGTAAAGGCGGGACGAAGCACGACGGGATATCCGATCCGAGCCGCCGCTTCCCTTGCCTCCTCAATGCTGTACGTAATCTCGGAGGGAATGGTAGGCTCTCCGATGGACTGGCAAAGCTCCTTAAACAGCTCGCGGTCCTCCGCGCGCTCAATGGATTCGCTGCTCGTTCCCAAAAGCTCCACGTGGCACTCCTTGAGGATTCCCTTCTTTTCAAGCTGCATGGCAAGATTCAGACCCGTCTGTCCACCGATTCCGGGAACGATCGCGTCGGGTCTTTCATACCGCAAAATCTTCGCAATGTATTCCAGCGTCAGCGGCTCCATGTACACCTTGTCCGCAATGCTGGTATCGGTCATAATGGTCGCGGGATTGGAATTGACGAGAACTACCTCGTAGCCCTCCTCCTTCAATGCCAAGCACGCCTGCGTTCCCGCGTAGTCAAACTCCGCCGCCTGTCCGATGACGATAGGTCCCGAACCAATGATCAAAATCTTCTTCAAATCTGTTCTCTTTGCCATTTTCTTTGCCTCCCGTGTTTATACTCAATCAATTTATTTAGGCACGTCACGGAGAATGGTTGATTTTTGCTTTTCAGCAATAACGAAAAATACAAGAAAGACAAGTGCTTTGGGAGGGCGCATACCCTCAAACAACTATCACCAAAGCAATTTAAGCCAAGCTAGGCAAAAGCCGTAGACCTGAAGGCTTACCAAAGTTTTCAACGAAGTAGTAAGACAAAATTTGTTGCTATACATTTTGACCTAAAAAAACTTTGGTTGCCATAAAATACGTAGTATTTCAAGAATTTTTCCGTCAAAATCAACCAAGTGATGTGACAGAGCCTTTATTTAAAACAATTTTTTACGCTTTGTATACAACCTTCCCATCACAAACCGTGAGAAGATTTTTACCGTACAGCTCCATTCCCACAA
>JAZOQX010000030.1:0-6550 GCA_045656325.1 Eubacteriales bacterium | reverse complement strand
AGTGGCAGCAGAGACGGTCAAGATCCTCGTCCGTGGCCGCGCCGATGCGCAGTCTTCCGCCGCACTCGGGGCAGACGAGGTCAACTGCAGTGCCGTGGATCTCCATGCCGCAGCTCTTTGCGCCGCAGGAGCAGGAGAGTCCGCCCCGGGCGGCCATGTCGCGTAGCTCCGAGAGCACCTCGTACATGATCACATTGTCTGCAAAAGTCTCTTCTTCGCCGTCGGCGTGCTGCTTTTCCTTCTCCGCCAGAATGGACAGCTCCCGCAGGTTTTTCTCATTTGCCATACCCCCCGTAAAAGAGCAGATTGTATCCTCGGTTCAGGGAACGAATGGTTACGCTTCTCAGTTTTTTTCTTTTGTCAGGGGGAGATCCAGACGGTTGATGAGAAAATTTTCGATCCGTTTGTCGTAGCTGAAGCGAGCGAAGGGGGTAATGTTCTCTCCGCGAGGAGCCGCAGGTGGTAAATGCCGTGGTAAACATAGGTGGCATAGTAGTCGGGGGTAATATCGCGGTCATCGGACCGAATCCTTGCCTTTTTCCATCCCTCCACAAAGGGACGGTAGGAGGTGGTGGGGATTCGGTTTTTATCTACCAATGCTTCCTTAAGAATGCCGTTCTCGCAGGCAAGTCCCATGCGGTGGAAATCTCCTACCTCTGCCCAATACCAAAAGCAAGCACCTGCCAGGGCTCCGTCATCGTTGTTTTTTAGGTACATATCTTAAAAGGTATTGATATAGCGTGGAAATAATTCGGGACACCGAGTCAGATAATAGCCTCCCCATTCGGTGGACAGTCTCTGTGATATCAAAGGTGTATTCCGAGTAGGCAAGCATTTCTCCGAGAAGCTTGCCGTTCAGAAATACCTTGGCGAAGTAGTTGACTCCGTCAAAGCGCAAAAACACCTTGTCGGCACGTTCCTCCAGATCAAACCGCCTTGTGCATTCCGAATGTCCCACAGCCAAAGCGGAGAAAGGGACATTTTGCCTCCTCCATTTTCCTTTTCCAATGCGGTATTGCCATATTCCATTGAGAAATTGTTGTTTCATTGAGTGGTGGCTCCTTTGCCTGACAATTTTATCAACGTTTGATATAATATCGCACCTATATTGTAGCACGAAAAAGGTGACTGTCAAGGGAAACCCGTAAAATGGAAATGGTAAACATTTGGCAAATCAAAAAATTCTTTTGTCTTTACAATCCGTTGTTTGTGTGATATAATGCTCGTATCGTAAAGGTTGCAAGAACCCTGCTGAGTCGATTTCGAGAGACAAGAGCCAATGTTGATAAGGATGAAGGAGCGATTATGAAGGACAAGCTTTTTAGTATCATTGACGAGCTGAATACGGAATACGTAAAAATCTGGGAAGATATCTGTAATATCGAAAGTCCTTGGCACTGTAAGGAGGGCGTAGACGCGGTGGGAGAATATTTCATTCGTCATGCCAATGCCAGAGGCTGGAGGGTAGAGGTGTTTCCGCAGGAGCGCGCGGGAACCGTGGTGATCATTACCATGAATCCCGAGGTTGACGCCGCTCCCATTGCCTTTTCGGGGCATATGGATACGGTCCACGAGGTGGGATCCTTTGGCAATCCTCCCGTAAAGGTGGATTGGGAAAATGACAAGATCTACGGTCCCGGTACGTCGGATTGCAAGGGCGGTATCGTCGTGGGATTCTTGGCAATGGAGGCGCTTTGGAGAGTCGGCTATAAAGCGCGTCCCGTGGTCATGTATCTGCAAAGCGATGAGGAAAGCGGCGGTAAGCTGAGCGCGGACGCTACCATCAATCATGTTTGCGAACGGGCGCAGGGAAGCGTGGGCTTCTTCAATCTGGAGATTGGCTGGCGAAACAGTGTCTGTCTCGGAATGAAGGGTGTCGTCAGCTTTGAATTTATCGTGTCGGGTGTGGAGGCGCATTCCTCGGCGTGCGCGACCGTCGGCTCCAACGCGATCCTTGAAGCAGCGTATAAGATTATTGAGCTGGAAAAATTCAAGGACGCGGAGGGTCTGACCTGCTGCTGCGCCGTGATCAACGGCGGAACCAAGCATAATATCGTTCCGGGAGAATGTAGATTCGTTGCCAACGTGCGGTTTGCGAAAATGAGTCAGCTTGATGAATTTATCGCGGCGGCGGAGAAGATCTGCGCCGACGTTAAGGTTTCGGGGTGCAGCTGCAAAATGGTCATGCCCCGTATGCGTCCCGCCATGGAGCTGTGCGACAGAAATTTTGATCTTTTCCATAAAATGAACGAGATCTGGCGCGAGAACGGATTGAAGGAGGCAAGCTATTATACCAGCCTCGGCGGATCCGATGCGGCAAACGTATCCCATAGCGGAGTACCCGCCATCGACGGCATGGGCAATTTCGGATCGAATATCCATAGCATTTACGAATACGGCATCATCTCCTCCCTTGCGGAGCAGGCAAAGAGACTGGCGCTTGTTTCGTATTATCTCTAAAAAATAAGGTCTGCTTCCAAAGAAGCAGACCTTATTTTTAATGGAAGGCGGGAGGCAATGAGGTTCCGTCCACGAAGTCCGAGAGCCGAGACGTAAGATCCCACTCCAAGCGAGCGCCGAGAATGTGAAGGATCCGAAGGGCGGCGTAATTGTAGGTGGATAAGGGGCGGTCGAGGGCATCGTTGGTATGGGCGCTGACCAGAATGTCATTGTCGGTAAAGCCCGTGATCAGTAAGGTGTGGTAAAAATTCCCCTCTTCGTTTTGCAGCTGTACCACGTCGCCCAGCTCCACGGCGCGCGCGGTGCGGGCATCAACACCGAAGGGACCTACACCGCCGTTGACCGAGCGAAATTCAGGGTCCTCGGTCAAAAAACGGTATAGCTCCTCCACGCCCGACCAAGCGGGAGCGCGGTCTGTGGAGCTGACGTAATACCAGCCGTAGGTGGGGGTATAATTCATGACTCCGCATCCCGCATAGATACATTGGGATACGAAATTGGTGCAATCTCCGCCCACTCCCGCAAAATCGTAAAAGAGAGGGTTGCGGGAAAGTGCCCATTTTTTGGCGTAGGCAACGGCGCTCGAGCGATCATAGGGAAGTTCAATGAGCAAAATGGTTTCCTCCTCCGGTAAAAATCAATGTCAGTATATGCGTAAAATCCTTGAGTGTTGCTTGAAAATACGAGGGAGGTGTGATATAATAGAAGCAGAATATTGATTTGGCAGAAAGGAAATGCCTTATGAAACTGTTACACACCGCGGATCTTCATCTGGATAGCCCCTTTGCGGGAAGAAGCCCCGCCGAGGCGGAGGAAAAACGCGAACGGCAGAGGAGCGTTCTGAAGAGGATCTTTGCGCTTGCCAAGGAGGAAGCCTGCGACATGATTCTGATCGCGGGAGATCTGTTTGACGGGAGATACGTGACTCCCGAGACCGAGCGGATCTGCCTGCGTCTTTTTCGGGAGGCGGAGTGTCCCGTGGCAATTGCGCCGGGAAACCACGATCCCTACGCGGCGGGTTCCTTTTATCAAACCCACGAGTTTCCCGAAAACGTGTACGTCTTTTCCTCCTCTCAGCTTCAGCGCTTCGATTTTGAGGAGCTGGGTGTCAAGCTGTTCGGCTACGCCTTTTCCTCCTCGGTGCTTTCCGAGTCTCCCTTGGCGGGAGCGGAGATTTCCGAGGAGGATGGCGCGCTGCGGATTCTGTGCGCCCACGGAGAGCTTGGAGCGGCGGTGTCCCGCTACGCTCCCGTTCTTCCCGCCGACGCGGTTCGCTTGGGGCTGGATTATTGCGCCCTCGGGCATATTCACCAGGCGGGAGAGATCGTGGAAACCGACGAAACGATCCTCTGCTATTCGGGCATTCCGCAGGGAAGAAGCTATGACGAATTGGGGGAGGGAAGCGTACGTATCGTGACCCTTTCTCCCCATCACCTTCCCGTAATCAAGCAGGTTAAGGTGTCCCTTGAGGAATACCGTTGGGAGGAGCTGGATGTCAGCGGATGCGAGGATGGAGCGGGTATTGCCGATTTGGTCAGCAAAACGGCTCGCCGTATCTCAGGCGAGGGAGGAACGCACCTGCGGCTGACTCTGACGGGAACCGCGCCCACCGAGGCAATGGAGGAGCTTTTTGCGAGAAAGGATACGCTGACGGGCGAGCTTTCGGAGCTTGAGCTTCAGGATCGGACGGTACCCTGCGTTGAGGGAGCGTACCTGGAAAAGGACGTGGGACTCAAGGGGGCGTTCTATCGGTGTCTCTATCCCAAGCTGATCGACGAGGACCCCAAGGTACGCAGACAGGCGCTCCGCGCCCTGCAGATCGGACTTTCAGCCATTGAAAACCGACGGATTTCGGGGGAGGATCAGGAAAAATGAGGATCAAGGAATTACAGATTGACGTGTTTGGCGGCTTGATGGATCGAAAGCTGACCTTCGAGGACGGCTTGAATCTGATCGAGGGAGAAAACGAGAGCGGAAAAAGCACGGTCATGCTATTTATCAAATTCATGCTGTACGGTCTTCCCCGCAAGGGAAACGAGGAGCGGGACCGCTCGGTGAGCAGACAGGAGCATTGCGCCAGAGGCAGCATGACCCTTTCCCACGGAGGAGAGGACTATCGCATCGAGCGTTCCTTCGTCGAGGCTGGTCGGGGAGGAAGCGAGAAGCTGAGTATTTACCGCCTGTCGGACGGCGAGGAGGTCTTTCGCGGACAAGAGGCGGGAGAGGTGTTCCTGAAGGTTCCCAAGGAGGTCTTTGAAAGCAGCGCCTTCGTGGGACAAATGATGTGTGAGATGTCGGGCGGAAAAAAGGGGGCGGAGGCGATCCGCAATCTTTTGACCACCGCCGACGAGCATACCGATCTGTCCAAGATCGAGGAACGGCTGGAAAGGATCCGCGTGGGATACCGCTACCGTTCGGGTAAGGGAGGCAAGCTTCCCGATATGAGTGCCGAGATCCAGCGGGAGAAGCAAAGACTGGAGCGGGCGGTGGCGGACGGGCTTCGTAAGACCGAGTTGGAGGAAAAGAGCGCCCGTCTTTCCGAGCAATGCGCCGATGCGGAGGAGCGTCTCCGAAAGGCAAACGCGGTCCTCAGACAGGTGGCAAAGATCGATCTTGTGCATCGGTTTGATTCCTTGCGCCAAAAGGAATCGGAGCTTCGGAGAGCGGAGGCGGAGCTTTTGGATCGGAAGGAATCCGAGGAGATCGCCGAGTCGCTCTTGAACGAGCGGGAGGCTGCCCGCCTTTGCACGCTGGCAGATCAGATGGAGGCGGCAGAGGAAAAAAAGCGGCTTGCCGCGGAGGAATACGAAAGGATCCTTTCCTCCATGAACTTTAATCCGGAGGATGCCGCCCTTGGGGAGCGCGTAGAAGAGGACGGAGGCGCGGACGCGGTATTTTGGCGTGTGGAAAAGCTTTGCAAGACCAAGCGTACTCTTCGGTGGCTCGGCGGTCTTCTTCTGCTGGGAGGAGTGGGCGGTGCCCTGCTCAGTATGAAGCTGTGGGCTTCCATATTGGGAGCCGTGGGCGGCGGAGCGGCGGGCGCGCTCGGCTTGGTTCTGCTGATTGGCTCGGTTTCCCTTGCCCGAAAAGCGAGTGCCGTGGCGCGGGAGTACGGCGCTACCTGCGCGACCCTTGGCGAATACGTGTACGGCTGCATGGATGATCTTGAAAGGAAAAGAGAGTTTGACGTACTCAAACGAAGAGGTGAGGAGGAGCTTCGGATTTCCAGCGCGCGTCTTCGGGAAACCGCCGAGTGGATGCAGAGCGAATTGGATCGGTTTGAGGATTCCGCGGACAAGGAGCCGACCGCTGAGGTCGCCAGAGCGTACGCGGGACGGATCCGAGACTTTCTTGCGGCGTACGACGCGGCGAAGAACCGCAGAGACGTGCTGTATCATGGAGTCGAGGAAATGAAAAAGCAGCTGTCCTCCTACGACGAGGAAGCCCTGCGGGAGGAGCTTTGCGCGGCGGGTATGACGGGAAGACCCGTTGATCTTGCCCGCGCCGAGCAGGAGCAACGGTGGGTGCAGACGCAAAGAGATCTGTTGCGTCAGAAGAGAGAAGCCGTTGAGACCGAGCGGATCGCCCTCTCGGCGACGGTGGAGGATCCCATGCCCATTGCCGACCGATTGAGCGAAATGCAAAAGCGGTACGCCGAGGCGGACGAGTATTACGAGTCGCTCGAAATGGCGCTGGAGGCTCTGCGTGAGGCAGGCGACGTGATGAGCGGAAACGTGACCCCGATTCTCGGAAAGAGAGCGGGGGAGATCATGGGATATCTCAGCGGCGGAAGGTATTCCGACTTCTTTGCGGGGAGCGATCTGATCCCCTCCTTGGAGCATAAGGACGGCTTCCGAGTCCCCTCCGAGCTTCTGAGCGGAGGCACGAGAGACGCGGCGTATCTGGCGCTTCGGATCTCTCTGATGCTTCAGATCTTTGAGGGAGAGCTGCCTCCTCTGGTTTTGGACGAGAGTCTTTGTCAGCTGGATGACGGACGTATGGGACGGGTGCTTGAGCTTCTGTCAAAATTCAGCGAATCACAGCTCCAATGTCTGCTTTTCACCAAGTCGGATCGTAGCCATGTCGTTCT
>JAZOQX010000029.1:0-30221 GCA_045656325.1 Eubacteriales bacterium | reverse complement strand
GGTTCTCATGGTTGCACGGAGCTTTGCGTCCAAGTTGGAAAGCGGCTCGTCCAAAAGGAATACCATGGGGTTACGAACGATTGCGCGTCCCAACGCAACACGCTGCTTCTGACCTCCGGACAGAGCCTTGGGCTTTCTGTCAAGCAGGTGGGTGATATCGAGGATTCTTGCAGCCTCTTCTACGCGGCGCTTGATCTCCTCCTTGGGAGTCTTGTTCAGCTTCAAGCCGAAGGACATGTTCTCGAATACCGACATATGGGGATACAGAGCGTAGTTCTGGAACACCATCGCGATTTTTCTATCCTTGGGGGCTACGTCGTTTACCAAACGGTCGCCGATGAAAAGCTCGCCCTCGGTAATTTCCTCAAGTCCCGCAATCATACGAAGCGTGGTGGTTTTACCGCATCCGGAAGGACCTACGAAAACGATAAATTCCTTGTCCTTGATCTCAAGATTGAAATCGGATACAGCGGTTACGCCGCCGGGATACTTCTTGTAGATGTGTCTGAGTGATAAGCTTGCCATTTGGAATACTCCTCCTAAAAACTGTATCAGAATTGAAATTATACATACTTCTTGTACTTATATATTGTACCAAATTTATCGTAAAAATGGAAGAGGGTAAATCTCCAAAATTTCGCCTTTTGTTTTGTATAAATTGCATAAAAAACGCAATTATGCTTGATTTTCAGCATTTTTTAGGGAAGTTCGTGTAAAATCACTTTACGTTTTTCATGGTAAGGGAAATGCGTTTTTTCTTCAGATCCACGCCAAGGACACGAACCTTCACGCGGTCGCCCACCGAGAGGACCTCGGAGGGATGCTTGACAAAGCGATCGGAAATCTCCGAAATATGCACCAGTCCGTCCTGATGCACGCCAATGTCCACGAAGGCACCAAAGTCAATGACGTTCCGAACCGTACCGTTCAAAATCATATCGGGCTTCAGATCCTCCATGCTCAGCACGTCCTGTCGAAGTTCGGGAGGCGTCAGGCTATCTCTGACGTCCCGTCCCGGCTTCATCAGCTCACGGGCAATGTCCATAAGCGTTGGAGCGCCCACGCCGCACGCCTTGCATACCGCGTCGATTCCCTTCTCCTTTATCTTCCTTTGGAGATCTCCGAGACGGCCCGCTGCCACGTCTTCCTCGGTATAGTCGAAAAGATCGAGAAGCGCGTGGGCGGCACCGTAGGATTCGGGATGCACTCCCGTATTGTCAAGAATTTCCTTCGATTGCGGCACGCGCAAGAATCCCGCGCACTGCTCGTACGCCTTCGCTCCTACGCGGGGAACCTTCAGGATCGACGCGCGGGAGAGAAATTCACCGTTTTCCTCGCGATACTTCACGATATTCTTTGCGCTGGTGGCATTGATGCCCGAAATGTACGACAGGAGCGAATGGGAAGCCGTATTGATATCCACGCCCACGGCGTTGACGCAATCCTCCACCACGCCCTGCAGCGCGCCGTCCAGACGGGCGGGCTTCATGTCGTGCTGATACTGTCCTACGCCGATGGATTTTGGGTCGATCTTTACCAGCTCCGCCAAGGGATCCTGCAGCCGTCTGGCAATGGATACCGCCGACCGCTGCATCACGTCGAAATCGGGAAATTCCTCCGCGGCAAGCTTTGAGGCAGAATAGACCGACGCGCCCGCCTCGCTGATAATGATATACTTGCAATCGTAGTTGACCGTTTTTAATACGTCCGCAATAAAGATCTCGCTCTCGCGGGAGGCGGTACCGTTCCCGATGGCAATCACGTCCACTCGGTATTTTTCGACCATCTTCTTAATAATTCTTGCCGCTTCCTCGGTCTTGAACTTGGATTTTGTGGTAGGATAGACCACCGCCGTATCCAGCACCTTGCCCGTTTTATCCACCACGGCGGTCTTACAGCCGTTGATATAGCCAGGATCGAAGCCAAGCACGGTCTTTCCCTTCAAGGGAGACTGCATTAGAAGATGCTTGAGATTATCGGCAAAGAGCTTGATCGCTCCCTCGCTGGCAACGTCGAACAGATCGTTACGGATCTCCCGCTCGATGGAGGGCGCAATGAGACGGTCGTAGCCGTCCACGATCGCCGCCTCAATATATTTCACGGCGGGGCTCTTGGGATTCACGATCATTTCCGAGCAGAGATAATTGAGGATCATTCCCTTTTCCACGGTAATGCTGACCCGAAGGAACTCCTCCTTTTCGCCTCGGTTGATGGCAAGGATCCGATGGGAGGGGATCATTTTGATCCGATCGGAGTAATCGTAATACTGGGAGTACACCGAATCCTCCTCCTTCACGTTCTTCGTATGAAGGAATCCCGTGTCAAAGGTGGCTTTACGGACCGTCTTACGGTAATCGGCATTGTCGGAAACGCCCTCCGCGATAATATCGCAGGCTCCTGCCAGCGCATCCTTCCCGCTTTCCACCTTCAATTCCTCGTTGACGTATGCCTCTGCCTGCTCCTCAAGGGTAGGCTCGTACGCATCAAGCTGAGAAAGGATCAGCTCTGCCAGCGGCTCAAGCCCCTTTTCCTTGGCTACCGAGGCTCTCGTCTTACGGTGCGGACGGAAGGGACGGTAAATATCGTCCACCTCGGTAATGGTCTGCGCGGCATCGATGGCGGCGGCAATCTCGTCGGTCATCTTTCCCATTTCGGTGATCAGATTCCGAACCTCCTCCTTACGCTTCTCAATGTTCCGCAAATAGGTCAGGCGGTCGTCAAGCTCACGCAACACGTTGTCGTCAAGGCTTCCCGTTTCCTCCTTACGGTAACGGGCAATAAAGGGAATGGTATTTCCCTCGTCGATCAAGGCGACTGTTTTTTCCACCTGTTCCCTTTTTAAATGAAATTCTTCGGCTAATTTTTGAATGATGTCCATACGATTTACTCCGTTTCGTTTATAGATATCAAGAGCCGTGGCTCTCTAAGGCTTTGATCTCGTCCTCGGTCAGATACCGCCACTCGCCCCGCATAAGTCCGCGGTCCAAGGAAAGGGGTCCGAAGCGGATCCGTTCCAGATATACGATCTTATTATCAAGGGCTTCGAGCATCCGCTTGATCTGATGGTATTTTCCCTCCACGAGGGTAATGACCCCCTCGCTTCCGTCTCCTCTCAGCTCGATCCTTGCGGGCTTCGTTTCGTATCCGTCCTCCAAAACGAGTCCCTTTTCAAACCGACCCGCCTCTTCCCTTGCGATCGGGTGCTTTGCCCGAAAATAATATTCCTTACTCACGTGGCTTTTCGGAGCCAGCAGACGGTGTCCGAGGACACCGTTATCGGTGATCAGCATGAGTCCCAAGGTATTTTTATCCAATCGTCCGCAGGGAAAGAGATTCGTCTTCGGGATCTCCGCGGGCAACAGATCCAGAACCGTTCGGTCCTTACCGTCCTCGGTGGCGCTGACCACGCCCTCGGGCTTATTGAGCATGATATAGGTATATTTTCGGTAAACGACGCGTTGTCCGCAAAAGATGACCGAGTCACGCTCGGGATCCACTGCCATATCCGCGGCTTTGGCTACGGCTCCGTTGACCGACACGCCGCCCGAGCGGACGATCCTTTTGGCATCGGATCGACTGCAGCATCCCGTTATCCCGAGAAATTTATCCAACCTCATCACGCTCACCTTCCTTTCCTCTATTGTACCATATTCCACCGTTTTTTTCAACCGTCTTTTCCGAAAAAAAGCATCCCTGCCCGCAAAAAGCGAGGGCAGAAATGCTGTTCCACAGGTTCCCTGCCATTTGATTACAGAATACCGAGGTACGGAAGCAAAAAAAGAAGCAAGACCAGAAGCAAAACGATTCCTCCCGAAATTCCTATCCCAATGTAAAAGCCCCTTAGGAGCAGTTGCTTTCGATTCAAAAAATCACCCCCTCGGCGCTTAGTATCGGCAGCCGACGGGGGTAACATACGGAATCTATGAATTTACCGCAAGGAGCTTGCTTCCCGCTTGAAAACAAGCTGAGAGATCAAGATTCCCGCAAAAATAAAGCCGCAGCCCACGTAACCGATGGGCGCAATGGAATCGTTTCCGAACAACACGCCCCCCACCGCGCTGAATACCGATTCGGTGGAAAGCACGACTACGGCAAGGGTGGGATCCGCCCGCTTTTGGGCAATGATCTGCAGGGTATACGCCACGCCTACCGACAACACGCCGCAGTAGGCGATCGCCCATCTGGCTTCCCAAATCCCCGAGAAGGTAGGCTCCTCAAACAGAAACATGGTCAGAAGCCCCAATACGGCGCAAACGGCAAACTGTCCCCACGCAAAATGCAGAGAGCGGACGTTGACCGCCACGCGGTCGATGACGAGGATATGCGCCGTCCAGAAAAAGGCTCCGACGAGCAAAAACGTCTCTCCCCATCCAAAGGAAAAGCCCTCCCCCGGCTTGAAGCAAAGCAACGTGAGTCCTACGAGGGCGCAAATCGCGCCGATCCACACGTTTTTCCCCGTTTGTCTGCGAAACAGAAGGAAGCCCGCAATGGGGACCAGTACGACGTAGAGTCCCGTCAGAAAGCCCGCAACGCCCGCGCTCTTATTGAGGGAAATTCCGATCTGCTGAAGAGTAGATGCCGAAAACAAAGCCACGCCCGCCAAAAGAGAGGCGCGAACCGTCCGCTTCCGTTCCCGTCGATCGGTACGTCCTCGCTCAAAGATCAAAACCACGGGCAAAAGAGAGATCACGCCCAGCGTAAATCTCGTCCCGTTCAGGGTAAAGGAGCCGATATGCTCCACACCCTTGACCTGCGCCACGAAGGAAAAGCCCCAGATCATCGCAGTCGTCAGCAATAGCGCGAAGGTCAAAAATCCGCTTTTTTTCATGGTCATTCACCCGACTTTACCAACGCGCGGAGCATTGCCTCGCTGTTTTCATACATTTCGTCGCCATGGGGAAGCAATTTTGCCAAAAGACAAATCACCGTATCCTCGGGAAGTGCTTGAAGAACCTTATATTCCCGATAGAGCGCCGTTTCTCCGAGACGAACGCCGTATCCATCCTCCAGCAAGCCCTCCACGGGCTCGGAAAGCAGGGCATCCTCTCCGCCGTACAGCTGACGAAGATACGCGCCGCCCTTGGTTGCCCTCAGCTCCTCGTAAAGCCAAGGATCGATGAGATACACCGCAGACGCTCCCGCCGTAATCTCACTGTAAAAGCTATCGTACTCCTCGGAATTGAACTGGGTATTGATATAGATCTCGGTGGCTTCCTCGCCCTTCTCCTCGATCTCCTTCCGATTCGCCTCCTGAATCTCCTCGATCTGCTCCTTGGAATAGATGGTATGACGGATCAAGGACACGTTTTTCTCTCCGTCACCGTCGAAATCCTCGGGAAGAGTTAGATCCAATAGCTGATCCACCCCCGTGACCTGATCTCCGTTCAGGGAAACGGGACCCGCATAAACGACCTTGATATCATAGGATTCCTTGGAGCAGGTCTGCAGCGTACAAACCAAAACCACGATCAGGGCGAACGCGATCCCGATGGTATGCCACTTATAATGATACCAAAAGTTATCAAGCCAACGCAAAAAGGGGCTTGCCTGTATAGAAATGGAGCCGTAGCCCTCCTCCTGCTCTTCTCTTCTTTCCCGATCCTTCATATGTATCTATTTCCTTTCGAAAATTCGGGGCTGCCGATCGACAGCCCCGATGCAAATCACGCCTTATAAACGTCCAAAACCTTCAAGGAAATGGTTCCCGAGGGAACATCTACCTGAACCATATCACCCTTCTTCGCGCCGATCAAGGCTCTTCCTACGGGAGAGACGTCGGAGATCTTGTTGTCAAAGGGATCCGCCTCGTTGGAGCCGACGATCTTATACTCTACCTCTGCGCCGTTTCTCTCCACCTTTACGGTAGAACCGAGTCCTACGGTCTTGGCATCCTGAAGGGAGTCGTCTACCACGACCGCGTGCTGGATCAGCTCATCCAGCTCCTTGATGCGCGCCTCGTTCTTTGCCTGCTCGTTTCTTGCCTCATCGTACTCCGCGTTCTCGGAAAGGTCTCCGAAGGATCTTGCCTCGGCAATGGCAACCTTGATTCTTTCTCTTTCTTCCTTGGTTCGGAAGTCGTACTCCTGCTTTAATTTCTCAAAGCCCTCTTGTGTGTATTTCTGCAATTCAGCCATGATGTTTCTCCTTACAGTTTATAATCATTTTTTTATTTCTTATCAATTTCCGACCAATACCGAAAGCGCTCTCGCAAGCTGATTATCCTTTTCGGTGTCCACCTCAAAGAGATTCAAGGTCTTCAGCTCCTCCGATGGCTCCACCACGTATTCGGGCGCGGGTGAAATTCCCTCTCCGTCATACCCCACGTCGCTTGGGGGATAGTACGACGCAATCGTCAACCGAAGCACTCCCTCGTATCCGTAATAGGACAGATCAAAGAACTGCTGCATGGTTCCCTTTCCGTAGGTCGTGGTCCCCACGACGGGCGCCAGATGATAGTCACGGAACACCGCCGTAAACAATTCTCCCGCGCTGGCGGTATTTTCGTTGCAAAGCACCACCGAGGGATACTGACGGTACATTCCGATCTCTTCCTTTTTGACCGAGCAGGACGCGTAGGTTCCCATATAGGTTACCTCTTGAACCTTGGACACTTCCTTGTTCCCTTGATTATCCCTTGTGATGATCAAGGTATCGCCCTCATTGAGGAAATAGCTGAGCACTGCCTCTACGGAGGCAAGCGCTCCTCCTGGATTATTTCGCACGTCGTAAACAAAGGAACCGCATCCCTCTCCCAGCAATCGATCCATTTCTGTTTTGAATTGGGTAGGGGTGGTGGCGTCAAACTGGAATATTTTGATCACACCGATCTTCTTTCCCTGCCACGTCACCGCTTGACCTCTGACCGAGGTAGTGGTTATAGCCGCGCGCATGATTCGAAACTCTTTGGTCTCTACCCCTTCGTCCGTGGGACGGAACACGATAAAGGACGCTTCGGTCCCCGCGGCTCCCTGTAATTTTTTGAGCGCGATATCGTAGCCGAGGGTACTGATGGTCTCGGCATCCTCTCCGATACCTACCGCGCAGATCATGTCACCGAGACGCATTCCCGCGGCAAGTGCGGGCGATCCCTCCATGACGTTGACTACTCGAAGAACCTTATAGGTCACACCGCCCACCGTCGCCTCGTCCTCAATGATATTGATTCCAATTCCCTCGGAGCTTCCCGCATTGGAGGCAAGCAGTGTCTCGGTCTCCTCTTCGGTGTAATACGCCGCATAGCGGTCACCTGTGGCATACACGTATGCTTTCAGTGCCGCGTCAATCATGGCATCGTGATCTACGTCCTCCATGCCGTACTGATCGAAGAAGCTCTCAATCAGGGCAAAGGGATAGTAGTCATCCTCCGAGGAGATCTGATCCTGCCCCGAATCGGGCAGATCGAGCATCCCCGCCAGCTTCTCACGGTATCCGAAAAAGCAAAAGGTACAGGTAATCAGCGCGGTTGCCACAACCAAGCTGATGGCAGAGCAAGCAAAGGTCAAAAGCGAAACGCTTTTTTTCTTTTTGGCGGGAGGAGCCTCAACCGTCTCCTCCGTAGGTAAGGATTCCGATTCGGAATCCGGATTCATATTTTCTTCTGACATATCGAATTTCTCCTTTGATCGTACGATCTGATTCATGGGGGCTTGAAAAATCCAATGCCGTCAAATTACGTTCCCAAACTATCCTATGTAAATAACCGCGCTTCATTCCAAAAAGCGCTGAAAAGCGAAATACTCCGACGATGCGGAGTATTCCGCCGTTATGCTCAGAATTTTGCGGGCTTGGAATCGAGATACTTTCTGACCATCAAGGCAACCTTGAAAGTGATAGCGTGCTCGAACTCGCGCAGATCCAGTCCTGTCAGCTTACGGATCTTCTCCAAACGGTAGACCAAGGTGTTTCTATGTACGAAAAGCTTTCTCGAGGTTTCGGATACGTTCAGATTGTTTTCGAAGAAGCACTGAATGGTCATCAGGGTCTCTCGGTCAAGAGAATCCAGACTGCCACGCTTGAAGACCTCCTGCAGGAACATCTCGCAAAGGGTGGTGGGAAGCTGATAGATCAGTCTGCCGATTCCCAGATTTTCATAGCTGATGATATTCTTCTCGGTCTCAAACACCTTGCCCACCTCAAGGGCGACCTGCGCCTCCTGATATGCCTTGGCAAGATCCTTGATATTCTCCACAACGGTGGAAATACCGATCACCACCTTGGTATAGAACTCGGTGGAAAGTGTGTCGGCAATGTTGATGGCGATCTTTTCGATCTCCTTGTTATCGGTTCCCGGCTTCAGCTCCTTGACAAGCACGATATCATGCTCTCCTACGCTGATGGCGTAGTCGCGGGACTGATCGGGGAACATATTCTGGAGCATTTCAAAGGGCATCATATCGGTCTTGCCGAAGAACTTGATCAGGAATACCACTCTCGGTTCCTCGGTCTTGAAATGAAGCTCCTTGGACTTGATGTAAATATCGCTGGGCAGGATATTATCCAAAATAATATTTTTAATGAAGGAGCCCTTATCGTACTTCTCATCGTACAGGCTCTTGATATTTCCGAGAGAAACGGCGAGCATCTTGGACATCTTTTCCGCCAGCTTGTCCTCTCCCTCGATGAACACCACGTATTCGCACTTCTGACCAACGCCCATATAGCGGTAGGTATATCCGTCACGGGTTACGAAATCATTGGAGAAGGAAAGCTCCTCACGGATTCCCTGACGAACGTTTCCCATCTTGCCGAGGTCGGAGCAGGAAATCACCACGCCGTTCTCATCGATCACACCGATCACACGGTCGAAGGCGTCCTTCATCTGATAGATAACACCCTGAAACAATCTGTTTGACATACTTTGAAACCTCTCAATATTAGATTCATCTTGCTGAAAAAAAGAAAGTATTGTGCATACTATGCTATATTATAAACTATTTTTTGTGGTTTTTCAATAGTGTTTTGAATATTTTTAATAATTTTTAACATTTTTTTCGTGCGTTTTTTATGAAAGAATCTTTCTCCCGAAAAAACGGGCAAAAATCGGCTTGTTTTCGGGAATCAACCGCCAAGCTCGGTAGCATAGCAAAGGCAGGAGAGAACGAAGATCGGAGCCGTCTCGGTACGCAGGATCCTGCGTCCCAGCCCCACGGCGATCATTCCCTCTTCTCGGATGGCTTGCGCCTCGGGAATCGAAAATCCTCCCTCGCTTCCTATGACGACCGACACGCGGCAGCCCTTATCCAGAAGCGCTCGGTTCTGCCGAAGGATCTGCCCCAGCGGCTCGGTTCCCTCTCCCTCGTAGCAAAAGAGACAGAGATCGCTTTCCTTTGCCAGCCGAAGCATATCGGAAAAGCGGACGGTTTCGGATACGGAGGGCAACGCGCTCCTTCCGCATTGCTTTGCCGCCTCCTCGGCGATCCGCTGACGGCGCTCGGTCTTTCTTGCCTCCGCCTCGGGCTTTACGCGAACCACGCACCGCTCGCTCTCGAAGGGAATGATCTCCGACACGCCGCACTCCACCGCCTTTTGGATCACGGTTTCCAGCTTATCTCCCTTAGGAAGCGCCTGAAACAAGCGGATATAGCAGGGCGGCTCGTTTTGCGGCTTGCGGACCTCCGCAATGCACACGGTCACCTCACGGTCCTCCAAAAAGGATTCGATTCGGCAGTCGTATTCGTTTCCCTGCATATCGCAGACGGTCAAAGCATCTCCCACCGCCATTCGCAGAGAACGGGCAATATGATGGGCATCCTCTCCGCCAAGGAGGATCTTCCCCTCTCTCACGGCATCCTGTCTGACAAAAAATCTCGGCATATACGCTCTCCTATTTCATCAAAAATTAAAGCAGAAGGTCCCTTGGCATTTCCTCGGGACTTTCGGAAAGGATCTTTTGGATCATGCTCTTTTCCAATCGGTCAAGGAAAGCGAGCCACTCTCCGTTGGTATTCAGGAAGGGATTTTCTCCGTTTTCCTCATTCATACGGCTTATCTTTTCCAAAAGACCGTTATTGCTTGCGTGATTCCCCAAGAAGAGATCCACGCGCTCCCTCTTCAGCCTTCGAACCGACCGCACGAACTCCGCGCGACATTCGTGAGAAAGCCCCCGCTCATCGAGAAAGGAAAGCTCCATGGAGTTAAAGCCAACGCCGCCAAAAAGGCCGCATCTCTTTTTCCCCTGCTCTCCCACCGCGTCAAAAAAGAAGGAAAAGGTACCCGGGGTATGACCTGCGGTATGGACGCAGCGGATCTCGGTATTTCCGAGGGCGATCACGTCTCCGTCCTCAAGAAGCACGTCGGGCACAAACGCCTCCGTATATTCGTAACCGAGGATATCCGCCCACGTCAGATTCTCTCTGCCGTCAGCGTAGGTCAGATCCTCTTTTCCCAGATACGTCCTTGCTCCCGTCAGCTCACAAAGCGCCCGTGTCCCTCCCAAATGATCGTAATGTCCATGGGTGTGGACGATCATTTTGATTTGATCGGGAGAAAAGCCGAGGCGCCAAATTCCATCCACCAAGAGATAGAGCGATTGGGGATATCCCGTATCGATCAGGATCAAGCCCTCTCCCGTATCAATGAGGTGATTCGGCGCGGGACGGGTTCCCACAAAATAAAGATTCCCATAAATTCGAAACGGACAAAGCCTTCCCTCCCACGGACGGTTCATGCAGGGTATCCTCCAGACTTAAAATTCATTTTCAATTATACCATTGAATCAAGCATTGTGCAACAGTTTTTTTGATTTTTCTCCCTCATGCCGCGGGGGAAAGAATATTTTCTCAGGTGATTGACAAAGAAAGGGGGATGTGATATAATCACCTTATACGATATCTCGTTTCATCGGAGGAATAATCATGAAGCTGATTCTTGCCATCATCAACAACGACGACAGCATTTCCGCCTCTGCCGCTTTGAACAGCGCGGGCTTTTTCGTTACCCGTCTCTCTACCACGGGTGGATTTCTTATGGTGGGAAACACCACGCTTCTGATCGGAACCGAGGATAACGGCGTAGATCAGGTCAAGGACATTCTCGCAAAAACCTGCGCGACGAGAAAGCGCATCGCCTCTACCCGCGATTCCTTTGGAAAGGGATTGAGCAATCAGAGCCTACCCGACGAGGTTACCGTGGGAGGCGCCACCATCTTCGTGATGGACGTGACCGAGACCTATAAGGTTTAAATCCATAAAAAATCAAAAGCATCACGATCACTCGTGATGCTTTTTTGTTTGGCTTTTGAATTATAGCTCGTTGGCGAGCATGGCGCGGGATTTTTTATCCATGGTGCGGTAATCGTCGATCTCGTATCGGTTGTCGTTGCTGTCGCGGATCAGAACCCGTCCGTCGTAAAGCACCTTGATATCGTTGGTACGGCTTCGGATACGGAAGGAGCGCACGCCGCGATCGGTTCGGCAGGTCCACGTGATGACTCCGAACTTCTCGGTCACGTCGATCATCTCCAGAATCTTCGGAATCATATAGTATTGCTCAAGGCACTCCTCCACCGCGCGTCGCGACCCTGCGTCCAGCTGTGAAAGATCCCGAAGGATCGCTTTTTCCTTCAGATCCTCGTCCAACAGAGTAATATATCTGGTCAGTCCCGACATGGGGAAAAGGCGTCTCGGCTCCAGATCGGTCATGGTTTCGCCGTTGAAAATCTCAAGGGTGACCGTGGTCTCCCCCGTACGGGTAATTCTTGCCTCGGGTCCGTCAATAAAGAATGCCATTCTGTACCTCCTTAGTTGGGAACCGTCAAGCCATCCTGATGCTTGCCCATGGCTTGAATCTCAATCAATCTGTGGTATTTTCCCTTCAGCGCCATCAGCTCGTCGTGGCTTCCGCACTCAATGATCCTTCCTTGGTCCAGAACGATGATCTTATTGGCTTTCCGCAACGTGGACAGACGGTGGGCGATCATCAGGGTCGTTCTTCCCGAAATCAATCGCTCGATCGCCTCCTGAATCAGATTCTCGGTTTCGGAGTCCACCGCCGCCGTCGCCTCGTCAAACACGAGGATCGAAGGATTCTTGAGAACCGCGCGGGCAATGGAAAGCCGTTGCTTTTCTCCGCCCGAAATACCCACGCCGCGCTCACCCAGCATGGAATCGTAGCCGTCGGGCTGGCGGACGATAAAGCCGTGGGCGTTTGCCACCTCCGCCGCGTGAATGACCTGCTCTACCGTGGCGTTTGGCACGCCGTAGGCAATATTATTGAACACGGTATCCGAGAACATCATGGGCTCCTGCTGAACGTATCCGATGCAGTTTCGGTACGAGCCGATATCCATATCCTTGATATTGATCCCGTCCACAAGGATCTCGCCCTCATAGTGATCGTAGAAGCGAAGCAACAGATTGATCAGGGTAGATTTACCCGATCCTGTGGTTCCCACAATTCCCACGATATCCCCAGGCTCGATCACGAGATTGATATCGGACAGGGTCTTCTTGGTTTTATCAAAGGAGAAATTGACGTTTTTAAATTCAATCCGTCCCTTTAATTTTTCGGGTTGGATTCCTTCGGGCTTATTGATCTCGGGCTCGGCATCGAGAATATCGAAGATCCGTTCAATCGAGGTCAGCGCCGCCTGATAGGAGTCGGACAGATTGGCAAAAAAGTTGACGGGGTTATAAAACATGGTTGCGTAGGAAATGAACGCCACCAGCGTACCGAGGCTTACGCCCAGCACACCTCCGCTGACCTCGTGATCGATTGCCCAGCGTCCGCCCACCGCCCAAATGAGAAGCGAGCCGCACGCCATGGCAAAGTTGATGATCTGCGGGAAGGTCTGCGTGATCCGCGCCGAGGCGGTATCAACCTCATACCACTTCTTATTATATTTCTGAAATTTCTTGACCGCCCGATCCTCGCCCGCAAAGGATTTTACCACTCGGACGCAGGGGATGGTATCGGTCATGATGGAGGTCACCGCCGCCCATCTGCGCCAGATCTTCAGATAGAAGGGCTTGATCTTGCGGGAAAAGATCTTCGCGCAGATCACCACGACGGGAACGGGGATCAGGGACAGAAGGGTCAGCTTCCAGTTCATGGCGAACATGATGACGATAATTCCGATCATCAGGATCAGCTGGACAATACACTCCTGCGTAATCTTCAGCATAAAGGACTGGATCGTACTGGTATCTCCGCTGATTCGGTTAATCACCGAGCCCGTAGAGGTCTTATCGTAAAATTTCATGGGAAGATGCTGCGCCTTTTCATATACGTCGCCACGGAGCGCCATCACGATTCGGTCGCCCGAACGACGGAGAAAATACGCTCGAACCGCCGCCAAGGAATAATGCGCCAGATGCGCTGACAGCAGAAGCACGACCACCATGGAAAGCGCCTTGATTCCCTCCGCAGCCCCCTCGGAAACGCTTTTCGGGATCACGTGATCCACGATCTTTTGCGTCATAAAGGGAGGAAGCAGCGTAATTGCCGTGGTGACGAAGGAGATCAGTATGCAAAGGATCAGCGTCTTCATCTCGGGCTTGATGTACTTAACCAGCTTCGAGGCGATCTTGGATTTGGACTGGCAATGGATACATTGCGCTCCCTCTCTCAGAAGCGTTCTTCCGCAGCGGGGACAGACACGGTTCAGCTTGGCGTAGGTGGCGCTTACCACCTCCATCTCCTCGGAAAGCGGACTTCCCTCGCAAACGGCGGTAATAAACTGAACCGCCATATCGCAAAGATTTGCCACGGTGTAGGTGAAACGGATCACGTCATGCTTCGCACCCGTCCGATCCTTGAGAAACATACAGGCGTTTCCGTACATTCTCTTGACCCAAATCGATTGGATCTGATCGTAGGAATAGGCATCCGCGCTTTCCTCGTGAAAGGCAAGCACTCTTTCCTCGGTTACCGCCAGCACGCAGGTGCCGTATCGCCCATCGGGATTCAGGTCACCCACGATGGCAAACAAGACGTGCTCTCCCTCTCGGAGCGAGGCAAGAATTTTTCCGATCTGCCCGTCCGAAAGCTTTTGGTTCACAAGCTCGGTTCCCAAGCCGTTTCTTCCTTCGTTTGCGGTGATTTTTCCGTCTGTCTCTTTTCTCATACGTCCTCCTGAAATCTTCCTCGGATATATGGATCGATCGCCGAGAGAAATATGAACTTTTTATGTATAAATCCTCGGTTACTCACATTATACCGCAAATAAAATCCTTGTCAACCCTTATTTTTTAATTTGTTTTGAATTTTCTTTTCATTTACGAATTGTTCATTTTTTGTGAAAATCGACCGTTTTTTTCATCAGTTTTACCACATTCTTCCACACCTAAATTTCTTTTGAACAAAATTCAATGAAAAGATCAAAAAAGCGATCAAAATACGAATTGACTTTTTTGAATTTCCGTTGTATAATAAACGAGACGGTCAGAATTATGCAGAAAAAAGAAGACATTATGCCGATATTTCGCGCGGATCCATTCTCTTTTTGATGCGGATACACCGACAAGCTCTTCCCAACATTTTATGGCATAATGACCGAATCCTTCCTTATGATTTTAAGGACAGCCGAGTACGCATCACAAAGGAGATTTTATTATGAAGGTACTGAACTTCGGTTCTCTCAATATCGATTACGTGTACCGCGTGCATCATTTCGTCCGCGCGGGAGAAACCATCGCCTCAAGGTCCATGGAAACCTTTTCGGGCGGAAAGGGGCTGAACCAATCGGTCGCCTTTGCCAAGGCGGGAGCGCGGGTATTTCACGCGGGTGCCGTGGGAGCAGAGGGAAAAATGCTCACCGACATTCTGCGCCGCTCGGGAGCGGACACCTCCTTCGTTCGCACCCTTGAGCATATCCCAAGCGGTCACGCCATCATTCAGGTCAACGACGAGGGCGAAAACTGCATCATGCTTTGCGGCGGCGCCAATCAAACTCAGGACGAGCCCTTTATCAACGAGGTACTTTCCCATTTTGACAAGGGCGATCTTCTCATGCTTCAAAATGAGATCAACGATCCCGCTCTGATCGCAAAAAAAGCCAAGGGAAAGGGGCTTCTCGTTGCCCTCAATCCCTCTCCCATGAACGAAGCCATTACGGAGGAGCTGTTATCCTACGTGGATTTTCTGATTCTGAACGAGACCGAGGGAAAGGAGATCACGGGAAAGGAAGACAAGGAGGAGATCCTCTCCGAGCTTCGCCGCCGATATCCCGAAATGAAGATCATTCTCACGCTCGGAAGCCGCGGCTCTCTTTACGAGGATGAAGGCGGTCGGGTCACGCAGAGTATTTTCAAGGTGACCCCCGTTGACACCACCGCCGCAGGCGACACCTTTACGGGATTCTTCTTCACCTCCCTTTTGGGTGGAGAATCTCCCGCCGAGTCCTTGCGAGTCGCTTCCGCCGCCTCCGCGCTGGCAGTCTCCCGTATGGGCGCCGCTCCCTCCATTCCTACCATGGATGAGGTTCACGCATTTTTAAAATCAATATAAAACTACCAAAACGAAAGGAGATTACGCTATGCCAACCATTGATATGTCCCTTGATGAGCTAAAGGTATATCAAGGAAAAAATCCCCGCCCCGCCGATTTCGACGAATTTTGGGACACTGCTCTCTCGGAAATGAGAGCCACTGATCCCAAGGTAGAGCTGATTCCCGCAGACTATCCCTCAAAAATCGTGGATTGCTACGATATGTTTTTCACGGGAACCAAGGGCGCGAGAATCCACGCAAAGCTCGTAAAGCCCAAGGTCATCCAAGGAAAGGCTCCCGCTATTCTGAAATTTCACGGTCTGAGCGGAAACGCGGGAAGTTTCCGCGAGTTGGTAAGCCATGCCGCCGAGGGATTCGTGGTCGCCTCTATGGACTGCCGCGGTCAGGGTGGGCTTTCCGAGGATATGGGACAGCCCCACGGAACCACCAACTCCACCCAGTTCGTTCGCGGTCTTGACGGTGATCCTCAGGATCTGCACTACCGCGACGTATTCCTCGATACCGCGATGCTTGCCCGTATCGTTATGGACATGGAAGACGTAGACCAGACCCGTGTCGCCGCGAAGGGCGGCTCTCAGGGAGGAGCCTTGACCATCGCCTGCGCGGCGCTGGAGCCTCGCATTGCGCTTGCTCTCCCCACCTATCCCTATCTTTCCGATTATCAGAGAGTTTGGGAGATGGATCTGGACAAGGATGCCTATAAGGCTCTTCGCTACTATTTTCGTTGTTTCGATCCCCGTCACGAGCGCGAGGAGGAGATTTTCACCAAGCTCGGATACATTGATATTCAGCATCTTGCGCCCCGAATCAAGGCAAAGGTCGTCATGTCCACGGGCTTGATGGACACCATTTGTCCTCCCTCCACGCAGTTTGCCGCCTTCAACAAGATCACGTCCGAAAAGCAGGTGATTATTTATCCCGATTTCGGTCACGAGGGCTTGGAGGGACAGGCGGATCTGGAAGCCAAATATCTTTTTGAGCTGCTTTGATGAAAAAGGAAAAATATTCAAGCAATCCCCTGCCCCCCGCTCTTGCCCCCCTTTTGGTAGAATGGTATCGGCAAAATCGCCGTTCTCTGCCTTGGCGGGAGGACAAGGATCCTTATAAAATATGGATCTCCGAAATCATGCTTCAGCAAACGCGGATCGAGGCGGTGATTCCCTATTATCACCGTTTTCTCGCGGAGCTTCCCACTCCCACCGCCTTGGCAAAGGCGGATGACGACCGTCTTTTGAAGCTTTGGGAGGGGCTTGGCTATTACAGCAGAGCAAGGAATCTCAAGGCGGCGGCCGAGGAGATCGTAGAGAATTACGGCGGAGCCCTCCCTGCCAGCTACTCGTCTCTTCGCTCCCTCAAGGGGATCGGAGACTACACGGCGGGCGCCATTGCCTCCATTGCCTTTGGGCTTCCCGAGCCTGCGGTGGATGGGAACGTGCTTCGCGTACTCATGCGTTTGACGGGCAGAGAGGACGATATTGCTCTTACCGCTACGAAGAAGCAGGTGACCGAATGGCTTCGGGAGATCTACCCTACGGGAAACGATGCGGGGGATCTGACCGAGGGCTTGATGGAACTGGGTGAGAGAATCTGTATTCCCGCGGGGATCCCGAAATGCTCCGAATGTCCTTTGAGAGAGCATTGCGCGTCCTACCCCACGGATCTTTGGCAGAATCTGCCCAGAAAAAGCCCGAAAAAGGAAAAACGAATCGAGCAATACACGGTTTTGCTTTTGCTTCACGAAGGAAGGGTGGCGCTTCGCAAACGGCCTTCCGCAGGGCTTTTGGCAGGTCTTTGGGAATTTCCGTCGTTGTCGGGGACTCTCTCCGAGAACGAGATATGGGACTATACCGAGCGCATGGGAATGGCTCCGAAACGAATTGCTCCATCGGTGAACGCTTCCCATATTTTCACCCATATCGTATGGCAAATGACGGGCTACGCGCTGGAATGCGCGCATCCCTCCGATGAATTTCTTTGGGTTAGCCCCGAGGAGCTTCGGGAGGATTACGCTCTTCCCACGGCGTTTAAGGCGTATCAAGCCTATTTTTTGAAGACAGAATAAAGAACAAGCGGCGAAGCATTCGCCGCTTGTTCTTTATTTCTTCTTTAATTCCTTCAATTCCTTCAGGAAGGTTTCGATATCCTTAAATTCACGGTAGACCGAGGCAAAGCGCACGTAGGCAACCTCATCTCTCGCCTTCAGGTGCTTCATTACGATCTCGCCGATCTCGGTGGTGGTGATTTCGTTGACCAGAGAGTTTTGGATCTCGTTCTCGATCTCCCCTGCCAGCTCCTCGGCATTGACGGGACGCTTTTGACAAGCCTTTAAAAGACCCGACAGAAGCTTGTTTCGGTCAAAAAGCTCCTTGGTGCCGTTCTTTTTTACCACGATGATCTGTACCGTTTCCACGATCTCAAAGGTGGTAAAGCGCTTTTGGCAAGCCAAGCACTCTCTTCTGCGGCGAATGCTGTTCCCTTCCTCTACGGGGCGGGAATCGATTACCTTGCTATCTGCAAATCCACAAGCAGGACATTTCATGTTCTATCGCTTTCGTCGGATACTCCGACTTCCTTTCCTTGTTAAACTCTTTTTTTATTTTATCACAAACGCCGAAAAATGTAAAGTGCTTTCTTAATTTTCACTTACCTTTTCCCGCGCCTTCTCGCAAAGCTCCCTTGCCTTGGCAATGGCTTCGTCAATATTCTCCATAAAGCTCTCCGCGCCGACCTCATCGAAGAAGCCCGATTTTTTCATGACCGAAAGGGGCTGCTCGTTTACGTGAGACAGGAGAATCTTCACGTTCCGCGCCTGACAGGATTTATAGAGCGTGGAAAGGCTTTCCACGGCAGAGCCGTCCAGCGTCGGTACGTTTCTCATTCGGAGGATCATCACAAGATCTCCGTCCTTCATGGGAAAATGGAATTTATCCGCAGAGGCAAAAAACATAGGGCCGTTCAGCTCGAACACCGCCACTCGCTCAGGGATCGATTTGAGCCGTCCGCCGTCGCTTTCGGAATGCTCGTCTGCCGCCGTCCACGGACGGATACCCGTTACGTCGATCATGCGCTTAATAAAGAGCAGTCCTGCCAGCAGAAGTCCTACGGCGATGGCGACCACCAAGTCGAAGATCACGGTCAGGAGGAAGGTAGCCACCAGCACGAGAATGTCGCTCTTGGGCGCCGTTTTGCAAATACGCACAAAGTGTCTCCACTCGCTCATGTTATAAGCGACCATAAAGAGAATGGCGGCAATGGTAGGCATGGGGATCCACGCGGCATAGGGCATGAGGAGCACGAGAATCAGAAGCAGAACCAAGGCGTGGACGATACCCGAAATCGGACTGCGTCCGCCGTTCTTGACGTTTGCCGCCGTACGGGCAATGGCACCCGTGGCGGGGATTCCGCCAAAGAGCGAGGAGCAGATATTACCCGCGCCCTGTGCCATCAGCTCAGTGTTGGAGTTGTGGCGGTCGCCGATCATGCCGTCGGACACCACGCAGGAAAGCAGGGATTCAATGGCGGCAAGAATGGCAATGGTAAACGCGCTGGGAATCAGCGCCTTGACGGTATCAAAGCTAAGCTCGGGGAAGGAAAAGGAGGGCAGGCTTCTGGGAATCTCGTACAGATCGCCTATGGTATTGACCTCCAAGGGCAAAAATTTCACCATCAAAATTCCCGCGACCACGGCAAGGAGGGACGGAGGGATCCGCTTATTGATCTTGGGCCAGACAATCAGGATCGCCAAGCATACCGCGCCCACAAGAATCGCCTGCCAGTTGACGGTGGCAATGCTCTTGACGATCGCCGACAGCTTTTCCATGGTCTCCACGGCATGGGTACCCTCGGCAAAGCTGAGTCCCATAAAGTCCTTGATCTGTCCGATCAGAATGGTGACGGCAATGCCCGCGGTGAAGCCCGTTGTGATGGTATAGGGAATGAATTTGATCAGCGTTCCGAGACGGCAAAGTCCCATGATGATGAGCATAATACCCGCCATAAGCGTGGCAATGGCAAGCCCCGACATACCGAAGGTGGCAACGATGCCCGCCACGATGGTGGCAAAGGCGGCGGTGGGACCCGAAATATTCACGCGGCTTCCGCCAAGAAACGCAATGACGAAGCCCGCCACGATGGCGGTATACAGTCCCCGCTCGGGAGACACGCCCGAGGCAATGGCAAGCGCGATGGAAAGCGGCAGGGCGATGATGGCAACGATCACACCCGCGATCAGGTCATTGACCAGCTTTTTTCCGCTATAATCCTTCATAGAGGTAAACAGCTTTGGTTGAAACAGTTTCATAATGTCCTCTTCTCTTTCAAAGACTTCTAAAAATAACCTAATTATTATACAACTGTTTTTCGAAAATTGCAAGACCTTTTTGAAAAAACAGAGCGTGCTGTCCCGATTTTTTTCGGGACGGCACGCTTTTTTAGCAGATTCGTTTAGCCCTCGTAGAAGACGGCGTAGGATACCACGACCTCAAGCTCTGCCGCGCTGAGTCCGTTGTTCGCGTCGTTGAGCGCCTTATACGCCACCTCCGCAACCGATCTTGCGTGGTCTGCCGCGTTATAGCCGCCGTAGATCGTATAGGTGCTTCCGTCTTCCATCGTCACGGACAGATATCCGACTGCGGAATACTGCTTGGTGTAATTTTCCTTCTTGATATTGGCTACCGAGCCAGCGAACAGGTGGTCGCCCTCGGCAGTCTCGCCAAACCAAGCTCGATCGTCTGCCACAACCTTATGGAATTTGGTTCCGTCTACCAGCGACAAGGTCAACGCCTTGGAGCCGAGATCCTCGGTTCGTCCGATGATGGTTCCGATCTCCACATTTGTCAGGACGCCCTTATTCAGCCATTTCTTCAGCATTGCGTAGTCGCTTGCGTCCACCAAGGTGACCCAACGCATACCGTTGGGCTCATTGAGACGGAGGCTTGCGCCTGTCAAAGTATCGAGAGCTATCTGATCCAGTTTTGCGAGATTGACGCTCAGCGGAACCTCGTAGGTCTTGCCGTTAAAGGTAATCTCCACGATTCGCTCCTGCTCATCCAGCGCAGTTCCGCAGGAATGGGTCGAGGCAACACTCTTCAAGAACGTACCTCTCTTGACACTATTGTTGTGGTTGTACTGATACTCCACAGATGCCAAGGAACTTGCCTGCTTCGTCACCGTTTCCGTGCTTCCGTAAACATTCGTTACCGACGTATTCAAATATACGTAGGAAACAAGCTCGTTGAACGCGTGGGTATAGTGGGTTGTGTAATCCACGTTCGCGTAGCCGATGGCATATCCTAGATTTCCTCCGTCATAGAGAGAGAAGTTATAATTGTTATATGCCGCATAGATCTTATCGTCCTCGGTGAGTCCGTAGTTGTTCATGAACATTTCAAGCGTTTCAACCGTAGGCTCTGTGTTATCCTCCCACGTAGTATTGGAGGGGATCCAAAGGATCACGGTTTCACCCGACTTGATGATACCGCTTGCGGGGTTGGTCAGCGTCACGCTCTGTCCCGAAGCCGTAGTATAGGTATGCGTTCCCTTCTTGATGGTAGCAATGTCTCTTGCAGCCCACTTCGCGTTGGAGGAGGTAGCGGCAAGACCCGTGTTACGCATCAGCACGAAATCGTAGATATCCAGATCACCGTCGGAGTTGTTGTAGACCTCAATGTACTCATATACACCCATGGCGTTGCCCACCTCGGTGATGATGAGATTAGGAGCCTCCATCGGTTCTGCGTACAGGTTGATATTGTCCAGATATACTTCCACGCCGGGAGCTACGGTAAGACCAAAAATCTCACCCATGATCTTTGCGTAATCGTTTTCCCAGTTTGCGGGATTCTGTACGGCGGATACGGCAATGCCGTCCACATAGGTGGTGATTCCGTTATAGGGATCGATCTCGATCTTTACGTGTCTCGTTCCCGTAGAATATACGGTCTGGCTATACAGCAGAGACGCGTCGCTCGAGGTACCGATTCTTGCCTGATACTTGCCGTCCACCGTCAGAGCGGGAGCGAAGCAGTATCGGGTACGGTCAACCGCCTGACCGAAGCTGAATACCGCCGCCGCGCCTGCATCGGCGGTCTTTCCGTTGGTGGAGTATCCCTTGCTTGCATTATACTGGAAGTCGTACTCCAGCACGACCTTTCTTCCGACCAGTTGAGAGAAATCACCGATCTCAACGACGAACTCGGGGTTGGGAGTAACACCTGCTCCAACGTCGCTTCTGTCCAAGGTCATGTAGTAGGGGTTATAGATACGGAGTCTTCCGTCCGAGGTCACCTCCAGCTCTACGCTGTCGGTGGGGGTCATCTGATCCCATTTAAGAAGGTCTTGCCAATAGTGTGTCGTGGTAGTGTTGGGAGATGCAGGACCCACGTCGGTAAAGGTATGGCTCTCTGCCGAAATACCGCTGAAATTCTGAGAATACACGGACATTTTTCCGTTCTCAAAGAGATCCACCGTCATACCGTCGGACACGGTGATGGTCTTTTGGGTGCTTCTGGTCACTTTTCCGTTGGCATCGGTCATAACCACCAACAAATCCGCCGAGGGATTGTTCATATAAGGAGTCACGTCCAGGGTGGTGTTGGTAAGCGCCACCGTCTCCGTTCCGTTCAGGGTAACCTCGATCTCGGGCTTGCGGATCTGTACCGAATCAAGAACACCCGGATTCCACTTGGCACTCTCGGATTTATAAAGGGTACCGCATTTTGCGCGGTTGTTGTCCGCATACTGATAACGGATCGAACCGTTTTGGTAGATCGTAATGGTAGGAACCGTGATTCCGTCGGGCGTTACGCCCTCCGCATTAAAGTTATTGTACACGTAGGAAACGAAGTTATGATATGCCGTATCGGACATTCCCACGTAATTCTTGTAGGTTTTTCCGATGGCATACATCATGGAGCCGCCGTTATTCAAGGAGACCGCATAGTTGGTGTAAGCGACGAACGCCTTCTGATCGGCAGTCAATCCAAGAGCCGTACGGAAATCCGACAGCTTGTAGGTATACGTATCATTCTCATGTCCCGTGGAATTCCACAGAGTATTGGTAGGAACCCAAAGAAGAGCGACCTCGCCCGCCTCCAGCCATCCTTCCTCGTAGGAGGGGTTGGTGTGGGTTACCCGATTTTCGGGCACGTCAACGGCGACCCACTCGGTGGTGCCGGGCTTGATGTACCAGATACAGTTGGCTCCGATATTATTCGCGCTGAAGATATTACTGTCCTTCAACACGCAGTAGTCGTAAATATTCAACCGTCCGTCGGTGTTGTTATAGACCTCAATGTACTCGGTCCAGCCGTTTCCGATTCCGCTGGGAGCCAACTCGGTAATAAGCAGCTCGGGCTCCAGCTCGTAGTTGATCTTCGTGTCATGCATACGGTAAATGGGAAGCGCGTCACGGTTTCCGTCATAGGGGAAGGTGATCAGCTCCACGGCACCGTCGCCCGCAAAGATGCGATCCATATCGCCGCCAAGGTAGTTGTTCAAGAGGTTCTTGTTGGCAGTATTCAACGTGTCGCCCGCGCCGATCTGATACTTGACACCGTTTGCGCGGAGATCGGTAGCGAACTGAGAAGCGGTCCAAAGGACGTAGGAGGGCTTCACGTGATCGAAGTAATCCTGCGACGCGCCGCTGATACCGTGGTGGTTCATCTGCAGGAAATCGCTCTTCAGCGCAGAGCCGTACATGGCGATCTGCTTCGAGCAAGCACCGCTGTCTCCGGGGAACAGAACGGTCTGTCCGCCTACGGTCACGCGGGAAAGAATGGACTCGTTATTGCCCGTCGTGAGTTCCGCGCCCGTAACGTAAAGGTCCTCACAGGTGTAAAGAATATCCATCTGGAGTCCGGGCATCTGGTAGGTCTCGCCCGTATGAGGACGGATCAGCTTGGCATTGGAATACTTTGCCATATTGTTTAACAGGTTGTTGTTGAGGGGATCTCCGTCAATCGCCGCGGAAGCAATCACGTATTCCAACGTAACATCCTTTGCGTGATCGGCAGAAAACTGCTGGAAGGCTCCGTAGTGGTCATCGTGGCTATGGCTAATATACCACGCGTGAATGATAATCTTTCCGTCGGTACGCTTGTTATTGTCAACAAGGTAGTTGTAAATGCGCTGGGAATCGTGCTTATATCCGCCGTCCATGATCAGGTAGCTTCCGTCTTCCAGCGTCCAGATATAGCCCATACCGTGACCGTCTGCCAGCGTTCTGTAAGAGTAATCCAGAGACATGACACCGAGGGTAGTCTCGGTCACCTTGGTGTAGCTTGCTTTGGGCGTATACGCGGAGGTTACGGAGCGGTCGTCGGTGACGACGTACAGTTCTCCTTTCTTGCCACTGATATAAAAATCAGTGTAACCCCCCGCACTGTCAACAGTATTTTTCTGGTATACAAGATAAGCGACACCGCCACTGGTATGCTTGTAATGCCAATAGGTCATGTTGCCCAGCGTTCCCGTTTTGGTCTGGGTGTAGCCGTTGGCAACCATTTGAGTGGCATAGTTTGATGCCTCAGTCGAATCAACCTTGGTAAAATAGGTCAGGTTGTTGCCGTGAGGGAACGCATTGGTGCTTGACAGCTCCGTTCCCGATACGGCACCCGGCACGCCCATGCTTGCCGCATCCACACGCAGGGCGAACATTCCCGTACCGAGGAGCACCTGCAAGCAGAAGACAAGGCACAGCGCCATCGCCAATACTTTGATTACTCTTTTTTTCATAATCTTTCCTTTCTCGTTCAGCACAAATTTCACTCCGAGGGAGGACCCCCGACGTTTCATTCGAACGTTTGAACACACAAAGTTATATATATTTATTGTATCATTTTTCCTTTTATTTGTCAAGGAAATTTTGAAAATTTTAGAGCAAAACAAAAAGAAGAGGGCCGTCTTACAGTCCCTCTTCCTCTTTTCCGAGGCGGTCAAGGATATTTGCGATCTCCTGCGCCGTACGAGAATTCATGATTTCGGTTCTCGCCGCTGCCGCTCCGCGGATACCGTGAAGATACCACGCCATATGCTTCTTCGCCTCGGCGACTCCTACCCGCTCGCCCTTATGCTCGATCATTGCGGCAAGCTGCTCCTTGGCAACGCCCATACGTTGGGGAACGGTGGGAGGCACGTATTCCCTGCCCTCCAGCTTCGCCCGAAGTTCCGAAAAGATCCACGGATTTCCCATGGCTCCTCTGCCGATCATCACGCCGTCACAGCCCGTTTTCTCCATCATTTCCAGAGCATCCGCCGCGCTGTAAATATCGCCGTTTCCGATGACGGGCACCGACACCGCTGCCTTGACCCGCTCGATCACCGAAGGGTCAATCCCCGCGGTGTACATTTGCTCTCTGGTTCTCGCGTGGACGAAAATCGCCGCCGCTCCCTCGGACTCCAATATTTTTGCCATTTCGGGGGCATTGACCGAGTTCCGATCCCACCCCGCTCGGATTTTCACCGTCACGGGAACCGACACGGCGCGGACGACCGCTCGGACGATCTCTCCCGCCAGCTTGGGATCCTTCATGAGGGCGCTCCCCTCTCCGTTCCCCGCGATCTTTCGGACGGGACAGCCCATATTGATATCGATGACGGCAGGCGCGATCTCGCTTCGGCATCCGCGGTATTCGCGGCTGACCAGCATTTTCGCGGCTTGCGCCATATATTCCGTCTCATGCCCGAAGATCTGCACCGCCATGGGCGCTTCATCGGCGCTGACCGCCGCCAAGGGCGCGCTGGCAGAGGGGGCGTTCTTCCCGCCTCTCTGCTCAAAGCAGAGCGCCTTTGCCGAAACCATCTCGCTGACGGTATATTCCGCTCCGTACCGCCGACAAATCCTGCGGAAGGAACGGTCGGTAACCCCCGCCATGGGGGCGAGGGTCAATCCGTATGGAATTTCAAGGCTTCCTATCCTCATGCTCGTCTCCGAAGGAGGCTTATTTCGTGGTTCTTCTGACCAGAATCTCTGCCGCCTTTTCCATATAGTCGTTTTCCATCATTTCAATCCAGCCCTTATCCACCAGCGCCGTGGGCTTGGGATCCATGGGGATCTGCGCCAAGAGGTCATAGCCGAATTTTTCAGCTATCTCGTCGATATGGCTGTCGCCAAACACCTTGATCTCCTTGCCACAGTCGGGGCATTTCACGTAGCTCATGTTCTCTACCAGACCGTAGACGGGAATATCCATCATCTCCGCCATATTCGCCGCCTTGGAAACGATCATGGACACCAGATCCTGCGGCGTGCTGACGATGACGATACCGTCGATCGGGATCGACTGGAACACCGTAAGCGGCACGTCGCCCGTTCCCGGAGGGCAATCGATGAACATATAGTCGATATCATGCCAAATGGTATCGGTCCAGAACTGCTTGACCGCCCCCGCAATAACGGGTCCGCGCCATACCACGGGTCTGGTTTCATCCTCCAGCATCAGATTGATGGACATGATATCGATGCCCGAGGTGGTGGTGGGAGGAATCATGCCCTGATCGTCTCCCTCAACGCCCGCCTTCAAGCCGAACGCCTTAGGGATAGAGGGTCCCGTTACGTCGGCATCAAGGATCGCCGTCTTATAGCCGAGACGCTGCATATTGACCGCCAGCATGGAGGTAACGAGGGATTTTCCCACGCCCCCCTTTCCGCTGACGACCGCAATGATATGCTTGACCTTGCTCAGCGCGTGGGGCTGCTCAAGAAGACTCTGCTTCTCGCGGGAGCCGCAATTCGACGAGCAGGTGGAACAGTTATGAGTACATTTTTCTGCCATGTTTCTACTTCCTTTCGGTACACAAAAAATATTTAACGAGATATATTATACACCCATCGGCAGGAAATTTCAAGAGATATCAAAAACTTTTACCCGAACGCCTCGACCCTTATTTTGTGTTTTATTTTACAAGAACATTTATAATAGGTTGTGTCGAATTATAATAATTTTAATTGATAAGTTTACTTATTTATTTAATTTTTTCTTATTTATTTCGTGTCATTTATTGTTATTTATATCCAAAGAATTTATGATTATTTTTTATTTTTGCAAAAAAAGAATTTTTTCTTTTTGATTTTCTTCTTTATTATTTTTATGGAAGCTCTTGCAAAATTTTACTTTTTGGGGTATAATATAAAGGTTGAATGATTTTTATATTTTTGGAGGTTTATTATGGCTGAATTGAAAAAGCTCTCGAATTTTGACGGTGTGAAGGGTCCCGTTCTGACCATCGTGATGGATGGTGTAGGTCTGGCTCCCGACACGGTTGCCAACGCGGTGGCAGGCGCATACACCCCCACTCTGGATATGCTGATGGCAAAGTACCCCATGGTCAAGCTCAAGGCGCACGGAACCGCCGTCGGTCTTCCCTCGGACGACGACATGGGCAACTCCGAGGTGGGTCACAACGCGCTGGGCGCGGGTCAGGTGTTCGCGCAGGGCGCAAAGCTGGTATCCCAGTCCATTGAAAGCGAAAAAATGTTCGCCTCCGACACATGGCAGACCATCGTTTCCAACGCAAAGGCAAACGAGAGCACCCTTCACTTCCTCGGTCTTTTCTCCGACGGAAACGTGCATTCCCACATTGACCATTTGAAGGCAATGATCCTCCGCGCCAAGGAAGAGGGCATTTCCCGCGTTCGGATCCATATTCTGATTGACGGACGTGACGTAGGCGAGACCAGCGCGCTGGAATACATTGATCCCTTTGAGGCATTTATCTCCGATCTGCGTGACGCAAGTTTTGACATTAAGATCGCGTCGGGCGGCGGACGCATGAAGATCACCATGGACCGCTACGAGGCGGATTGGTCGATGGTGGACCGCGGATGGCAGACCCACGTTCTCGGCGAGGGCAGACAGTTCGCATCCGCAGCCGAGGCGGTCAAGACCTACCGCGAGGAGCTGAAGGTGATCGATCAGGATCTGCCTCCCTTCGTCATTGCCGAGGACGGCAAGCCCGTGGGAACCGTAGAGGACGGCGACAGCGTGATCTTCTTCAATTTCCGCGGAGACCGTTCTATTGAGATTTCCAAGGCGTTTGACGCTCCCGCAGGCGACTTTGACAAGTTCGACCGCAAGCGCGTTCCCTCCGTGGTATACGCGGGTATGCTGGAATACGACGGAGATCTTCATATTCCTCAGAGATATCTCGTTTCTCCTCCCGAAATCACCAACACCATGAGCGAGTATCTTGCCGACACGGGTGTGAACCAGCTGGCGATCTCCGAGACGCAGAAGTACGGTCACGTGACCTATTTCTGGAACGGAAACCGTTCGGGCAAATTCTCCGAGACTCTGGAGACTTATATTGAAATTCCCTCCGACGTGGTTCCCTTTGAGCAAAGACCTTGGATGAAGTGCGCCGAGATCACCGACAAGCTCATTGAGTGCTTGGAATCGGGCAAGTACCGCTATCTGCGTGTGAATTTCCCCAACGGCGATATGGTTGGTCACACGGGTTCTCTCCTTGCTACCCGTTGCTCCATGGAGGCTCTTGATCTTCAGCTGGCGAGAATCCTTGCCGTGCTTGACAAGGTGGGCGGCGTGGCGCTCATTACCGCCGATCACGGAAACGCGGACGAGATGTACGAGATCGACAAAAAGTCGGGCGCGCCCAAGGCAGACAAAAACGGATGCTTTAAGGCAAAGACCAGCCACACCCTCAATCCCGTTCCCTGCATCATTTACGATAACTTCCACAAGGATGCCTACACCGTGAAGGAGGACAACGGCTCCTTCGGGCTTTCCAACGTAGCCGCTACCATGGTGAATCTCATGGGCTACGAGGCTCCCGCAATGTGGGATGAGAGCATCATCAAGTTCTGAATCGACCGCAATCGAACAATTTTGCCGTCATGAAAAATCATGGCGGCATTTTTGTGTTTTTTGATTGTTTTTTTCTTGACAATCTCAATTCTTTTTGGTACAATAGAACAAGAGGCAGTCCTCTGAAATATTTTACATAAAAAGGAGAGCATCACCATGGCAAATTTTCAGATTCCCGAAAAGGCAAGAGTCGCCGTTCTGACCGGCGCAAAGAAGATTGAGATCTTTGAGCTTCCCGTTCCCGAGATCGGAGACGACGAGGTTCTCGTAAAGGTTGAGCAGACCGGTATCTGCGGTACCGACGTACACGAGTACAAGGGCGACCCCTTCGGCTATATTCCCGTTGAGCTTGGACACGAGGGTACGGGTACCGTCGTAAAGCTCGGTAAGAACGTCACCAAGGATTTCTACGGCAAGCCCTTGGCAGTCGGCGACAAGATCGTGACCGGTCTGAAGCCCTGCGGCGTTTGCGATACCTGTAAGAACGACCCCGCCAACGTACACCTCTGCCCCTCCGGCGAGATCTTCGGTCTGATGCCCGGTGAGGCTGCTTATAAGAATTTCAACGGCTGGTTCGGCGAGTATATCAAGGTAAACGCAGGGGGCGTGATCTTCAACGTCAGCGATATGGACGTAGATCTCCGTACCCTCATTGAGCCCACCGCCGTCATCGTTCACGCCGTAGAGCAGGCAAAGAAGATCTTCAACTTCAAGCAGGGCTCTTACGTTCTGGTACAGGGCTGCGGTCCTATCGGTCTTCTGCTTCTGACCATGGTTCGCACCATGGGCGTTCGCAATATCATTGCCGTAGACGGCGATGAGAAGAGATTGGCTATGGCTAAGAAGCTGGGCGCGGCTTATACCGTCAACTTCATGACCGAGGACGCTCAGGCTAAGGTGATGGAGATCACCGGAACCGGCGCCGAGATGGCATTCCAGTGCACCGGCTCGCCCAAGGCTGCCAGCGCAATCTGGAAGTACGTTCGCCGCGGCGGAGCGATGTGTGAGCTCGGATTCTTCGTTGACAACGGTCCTACCACCTACAATCCTCATCAGGATATTTGTAACAAGGAGATCCGCGTGATCGGCTCTTGGACCTACCAGTCGAAGGATTGGATGCAGGCTTGCGACGTGCTGAAGGAGGCACAGAAGGACGGTCTGCCCGTAGAGGAGCTGCTGACTCACAAGTACGCGCTGGCTGATATCAACGACGCGATGGAAATGAATATCAGTATGCAGGGTCTGAAGATCGTCGTTATGGGCGAGTAATTCCCATTACATACAAAAACACGGATGGTTTTCCATCCGTGTTTTTGTATTTAAAGATCCCGTCTTCCCTCGAGCGCCCGTCCGAGGGTCACCTCGTCGGCATACTCCAGATCGGTTCCCATGGGAATTCCGTAGGCAAGGCGAGTCACCTTGATTCCCATGGAGTGAAGCGCCTTGGAGACATACATCGCCGTCACCTCTCCGTCAGGAGTGGGATTGGTCGCGACGATAACCTCCGCCACGTCGGATTCCTTGACCCGTTCCAAAAGCTCATTGAAGCGGATCTTGTCGGGGGTCATGCCGTTTACGGGAGAGATCACACCCCCGAGAACGTGATATACTCCGTGAAATTCTCTTACCTTCTCGATGGAGATCACCGATTTTACGTCCTCTACCACGCAAATGGTCCGCTTGTCACGGGTATCGTCCGCGCAAACATAGCAGATCTCCTCGTCGGTGAGATTTCCGCAAACGGGACAAGGGTGGATCTTTTCCTTTGCCGTGAGAATGGCGCGGGCAAATTCGATCGCCTCGTTTTCATCCAGATCAAGGACCGAAAACGCCATTCGCATCGCGGACTTTCTTCCCACGCCCTGCAATCTTCCGAACTGCTCCGCAAGGTGCTGGAGCGATTCAATATAATCGATCATGCTCAGAACATTCCGGGGAAGCCTACGCTGCCCGT
>JAZOQX010000028.1:0-19179 GCA_045656325.1 Eubacteriales bacterium | reverse complement strand
TGGTGTCGGTGTAGGTTAAATACGCGGAATCCTTGAGATTCTGCACGTGTAGCCAGTCTCCGAGTCCATAATGATATAAGCCGTCTTCATCGGCTTTCGTTTCCATATAACGGAGATATTTCAAAAGATATGGTGCCGCTTCGTACAATATTTCGGTATCGCCCGTATGCTGATAAATCCGATAGGGTAACTCAAACATTACGTTATCCCATGCGGGGCCGTTGCCCCAATCGAAGCCCCAATCATTCGTGGGAATGATCCCCGGAATAGCGCCTTCTTGGTTTTGCGCCTTGAAAATATTACGCAGCCATTCCTTCAACGAACGGGAGCAGTCAAAGTAGGTCAGAAATTGATCCGCACTCAGCGCGGCATCTCCCGTCCAGCCGTTCTTTTCCCGCTGGGGACAGTCGGTAGGGAAATATATGAAATTTGCGCGGTCGCTTCGAATCGCGGCATCAAACAAGGCGCTCAAGTCGGCATTGTCGCATCGGAAATCTCCCGTTTGCCTAATAGAGCTGCTCATTTCGTAAAAGGTAAGCAGATCGGATGCGGCTTGCTCCTCCGTAATGCCGATCACCTCCACAAATCGAAAGCCGTGATAGGTAAAATGGGGCATAAAACGCTCGATCCCGTCACCCTTAAGGGTGTAGCGATCGATATGCGACCGTTCATGATAGGAAATGTTATCCAGATCCAGCTCGCCGTTTCGGATCACTTCTCCATATCGAAGAGTAATTTCTTGATCCCTTTTTCCCTTGACAGATAATTCGCAAAGTCCCGCGGCGTTGATTACAAAGTCATAGATATAGCCGTTTTTGCTTTTTAGTATCCTTGCGGGATGATGAACGTCCACGATGCCAATAGGCTCACAATCGGGGATTCTTGGCTCTCCCAAGGGGGCTTTGGCTTCAAGAACGTTTCTCCACGCGCTGTCGTCAAAGCTTTTAAGTTTCCAGCCTGAAATTTCTCTGCGCGCGTCGTAATATTCCCCTGCGTGAAATTCTTCAAACGTAATCGGGCTTTCCGTACATTTGAGCGCAGTGGCATCAAACAATTCCGCGCCGTTCAGTTCAAATGAAAGCGCAACCTTCGGAGCGCTTCGGAAGGGAACCTTGCAAAAATCCCATTTCTCGATGGAAGGATTTAAAAATCCGTTTCCAAGAAGAATTCCGATGACGTTTTCACCCTCCGAAAGAAGATCACCAAGGTCATAGTGGTCATAATAAAGAAAATGATCAGGATTGGATCGATAGGGAGCCATAAACCCCTTGGTAATGTTTTCGCCATTCAGATAAAACTCATAATATCCCAGTCCGCAAATCGTAAGCTCTGCTTGAGCGGGAAGAGATTTTACGGTGAACGACTTTCGAAACTGGGGATTTGGCACTTGTTTCTCATAAGTGCTGTATTCCGTTGTGGCGCATACAAATCGATTGGAAAAAATCATAGATTATACTCCTTCTCAAAAGTAAAGCCGAAAGGGGGCATTCAGCCAACACCTTTCGGCTTTGCAGACACCCAATACGGGAATCTATTTGCACTCAGTCCTGAGCGTCCTCTGCCTTAACGTCTACGTTGCGGACCGCACTCTTCAGAATTCTGATCTTCGTTCTGTCATGACCTGTTTCGATCATAACGGTTTCTTCCTTGATGCTGATGATCTTTCCGATGATACCGCCGATCGTGGTGATTTCATCTCCAACCTGCAGGTTGTTTCTCATCTCGTTGACCTGACGCTCCTGCTTCTTCTGAGGTCTGATCATAAAGAAGTACATAGCCGCAATCATACCGCCGATCATAATAAGCGGGAAAATGCTTTCTAACATTTGTTAAAATCCTCCGTAAAATAATTTCTACAATATAATACCATATTTTTTTAAATAATTCAAGATGGAATTGTAAATTATTTGTGTGTATTTCAAAGTTTTTTGTTTTAATTCGCAAAAGTATTGAAAAAAGTACGAAAACGTGATATAATAATATGGAATATTTTTCTAAAACAACGGAAAGGATTTTGACAATGAAGATCAATCCGTATATTGAATGCGCTAAGATCATCAATACGCACGGATGCCATGGCGGACTCAAATTGGAGTCGTGGTGTAATACACCCGAGGATCTGGCGGAATTAAAAACATTGTACGTAAAGGTCGGGGCGGAATATCGCGCCTATCGTGTACTGAAAGCATCGGTTTTTAAACAGTTCGTTGTATCGGTATGGGAAAACGTTACCGATATGGACACGGCTCTTTCTTTAAAGGGGCAGACCGTATATGCGTTACGAGAGGATTTCGAACTGGAAGAGGGAGAATTTTTTGTGGCGGACCTGATCGGTATGGATGTAATTGATGCCAGAACCATGGAAAAATACGGGACGTTGCGGGAAACCATCAATCGAGGTGCTTCGGATATTTATGTGGTCTTTACCGCGAAGGGGGAGCGCATGATCCCCGCGGTTCCCGAATTTGTTGACCGTATCGATCCCGAAAACGGTATTTTTGTTACACCGATAGAGGGGATGTTGGACTAATTTCGGAGGAGCTTATGTTTTTTGATATTATGACGCTGTTTCCCGATCTTGTGAATTACGTTCTGGGAGAGAGTATCATTGGCAGAGCGCAAAAAAGCGGTGCCATTGAGGTGTCAACCTATAATATTCGCGACTATTCCGAGGATAAGCATCGCAGAGTGGACGATACGCCGTACGGAGGAGGAAAGGGAATGCTGATGATGGCACCTCCGATCTACCGTTGTTACGAGGCGATCTGTGAAAAGAGAAGGGACACGGCGAAAAACAGAAGGGTCGTTTTTATGTCCCCGTCTGGAACGGTGTTGAATCAAGAAAAGGCAGAGGAGCTTTCTCATTACGATCAGTTGATTATTCTATGCGGTCACTACGAGGGTGTTGATCACCGCATCATAGATGAAATTGTGGATGAAGAAATTTCTATTGGAGATTTCGTTTTAACGGGCGGTGAAATTCCCGCTTGTATTTTGGTCGATAGTGTTGCCCGCTTGGTGGAGGGAGTCCTGTCCGACCCTGAATGCTATGAAAAAGAAAGTATCTCCAGCGGGCTTTTGGAATACCCGCAGTATACGCGTCCTTATGAATTTCATGGCGTGAAGGTCCCCGATGTATTGATCTCGGGTCATCACGAAAAAATCAATGCGTGGAGATATGAAAAAGCATTGGAACGAACAGCCAAGCAGCGGCCCGATATTTTCGAAATGTTTGAAGGGAGGGAGCCGATTGAAAAAGCAAAAAAGTGACGGGCACGAAAGCAAAAAGGAGCGTACCATCGCTAAGGTATTTCGTCCGTCCTCGATCAGCTTGATTTTCTTTCTTTTGGATAAGCTTTCCGATAAGATCTACCAAGCCTTGTGTAATGGCTTTTTTGGGAAAATTTTCACCTCGTATTCCGCTGAGCAATGTGCGTTTGAGCAGTGCGCGATTAAGACGAGAGTAATTGGTGCCAAGCGTATAACGTCTGTTTTTCACCGTATGAGAGAATATTTGGCGAAATCCTTTGAAACCAGCTTCTTTCTTAAACGCCTGAACAAAATAGGTCGGTTGTTTTTAACCATCCCTCTCAAATCTTTTGGAAATTTCTTTCTTTCCTTTGGAATTTATACCACACTGATCTTCTTCTTGAAATGGATCATTCCGAGTATTGCGACAGAAGATCTCGGCTTTGGCTTTTGCGGCTTGGTTTGCTGTGCCATCGGTTTGCCTATGATGTTGTCTCGCAATAGTATCGCGAGATCGGTTTTGGAGAGTAAAATTGCCCGTTTTATCTTTGTTGAGGTGTTGGGCTTTAGAAAGGAAGCGATGGAGGAGCCACCGCGCCATAGGCGCTTCATTTCCAACCTGATGGTTCTTTCGGGAATGTTTTTTGGACTTCTGACCTTTTTCGTTTATCCCTTGTATATTTTACTCGCGTTTGCTATTGTCATCGGTATAACGCTTCTGTTTTTCACTCCTGAGGTTGGCATTATTATTTCAATTTTATTTCTTCCGTTTTTCTACTTTATGTCCTCCCCAAGTATCGCTTTGGGATTGCTGATTTTAGCAACCTCCATCAGCTATATTATTAAGGTGGTTCGAGGAAAAAGGATCTTTAAATTTGAATTGATCGACGTGGTTGTCTTGGCGTTCGGACTGGTTCTTTTGAGTTCGGGGATGATTTCGGCGGGAGGAAAAAACGGATACAATGAGGTTCTCATTACCTTCGTTTTGCTGTTCGGTTATTTTTTGACGGTAAATCTTATGCGAACCAAGCAGTGGTTAAGGCGTTGTACCTTATGTATGGCTTTTTCGGGAACCGTTACCGCGCTTTGCGGAATCCTCCAATACGTAACCGAAAATTTTCACGTCGGCGCTTGGTTGGATCCCATGTATTTCTCCGATATTCAAGGAAGATCGGATGCTCTTTTTGAAAATCCAAACGTATTGGCCTCCTATCTTGTTTTGGTTTTCCCGTTTTCCCTTGCGCTTTTCGCGCGCGCAAGCAACGTGAAGGAAAAGATTTTGTATGGTTTTTCAATCCTTGCGATCCTTCTTTGCTCGATTTTGACTTGGTCAAGAGGCGCGTGGATCGGAATATTGATCGGTTTTTTGATCTTTGCCTTGATGCACAGCAGAAAGACCGTAAGATATTTGTTTTTGGGAATTTTGTTTATTCCGTTGCTCTCGTTTTTGATCCCCGAGACCGTAAAGCAAAGGTTTATGAGTATTGGAAGTCTGAGTGATTCTTCCTCTTTGTATCGCGTATATACGTGGAAGGGATCCTTCCGAGTGATCGGAGAGTTTTTCCTTGGCGGAATCGGATATGGTTCCAGCGCGTATAGGGCGGTGTATCCCCAGTTTGCTTACGCGGGAATTGAAGCGGCAGAGCATAGTCATAACCTGTGGCTTCAGGTTTGGATCGGTGTAGGCTTTAGCGGAGTTTTGTTGCTGATTTTTGCGATGCTTTTGTTTTTCCAAATGAATTTGGAGCACGTGAAGAACGGGGTAAACCAAACGAACCGTTCAATGATCGTTGCGGGAATTTGTGCGATTGCAGCGGCATTGGTCATGGGATGCTTTGATTTTATTTGGTTCAATTACAGAATTTTCTTTGTTTTTTGGTTTGTGATTGGATTGTCTTGTGCCTACACCAGATTGGGGCAAGACGAGCTTCGTCGCATTGAATACGTTGGGAATGCGGAAAAGAACACCGCAACCATGGATATTTCCATGTAAACGCAACGATCCGAAGAAATACAGAAAGGATTTGGATGTATGAGTATTTCAGATAAGAAAAGGACAACGGGAACGAGAAAGAAAAGAAAGGGGCGGTTCAACGTCATAGATCTGCTTCTGGTCCTGATTGTTTTGTTGGTGATCTCGGCAGTGTTATATGTTTTTGCTCCGTTTTCTACGGTGAAGAATCTCTTCACCTCAGAGGAAACAACGATTGAATATACCATTGAATTTGTGGGCGTTGACAAAAAGTACGTCAATGAAATACAAAAAAATGATATCGTAGTCGATGCCGTGTCCAAAAATCATATTGGAACCGTGCAGGCTGCAGATTACAATAACCCATATACCGAATTTGAAGCCGTTCAAAAGGATAACGAGGGAACGTTGGAGGGAGTTCTTGTTGAGCATCCCGATAAATGCAATGTGCTTGTAACGATTACGGCAACGGCAAAGTACGGGGAGGGTGATGGCTATCGGGTCAATGGATATCGAATTGCCGTCGGAGAAAAGATGAATCTCGTATTTCCTAACTATATGGGAGAAGGATATTGTATCGACCTCTCTCTTGCGTCCTAACCAATTTTAACTTGAAAATGAGGAGCTGTCATGGAAGAGAATCAAGTAAAACAAAAAAAGAGCAAGAAAAGCCCCGGAATTAAGGTGCTTGACGTAGTCATTATCCTTATGGTCTTACTTGTGATCGTGGGGATCTTTTTCCGATATAACACGTTGGATTTTTTGGAAAATAATTTAAACAAGAAGAACTATACGATCTCATTTTCGATTGAAAATATCCGTTACACCACGCCTGATCATATGATGGTGGGCGATGGCGTCTATTTTGCCGATAGCGGGGAATTGATGGGTACGTTGATCGCGCCATCCGAGGATATGAAAAATATCGCCCTGAAATGTACGGCGACGTCCCAATACTTTACAAATGAAAAAGGAGAAAGCGTTGAGGTTATTTATCCCGCAGAATCTCGTGTGGATGCGGAGGGAAAAATGATTTGCGAAGGACTTTATACCTCTGACGGAACCTTTTTGTTGAATGGAACCACTTATCTGGCTGCGGGAAAAACGGTGAACGTAAAAACAGAAAAGGTGACTGTTACCATAACTGTGGATAAGATAGAGGAAATTGAAACGAAATAAAGACGAAAAAGAAGAAAAATGACAGTTATATGTACAAAATGAAAATGATTTTGCTTTTTTTTGCGCAAAGTTTATTGAATTTTACCAATATTTAACTATTGATTTTAACGGATTTTTTTGATATACTATTATATATAGTAGTGACAAGATATACTGTCAGATTCGATATGCAGTCGATTTATAAAACACAGGAGCAATGTTATGGTAAAGCAAGATGTTACGATTACAAATAATATAGGATTGCATGCAAGACCCGCTACCTTTTTTATTCAAAAGGCGAATACGTTTAAGAGTTCGATTTGGATTGAAAAGGATGACCGCCGTGTGAATGCAAAAAGTTTGCTGGGGGTCCTTTCCTTGGGAATTGCCAAAGGAATGACAGTTACTTTGATTGCCGACGGGCAGGACGATGCCGAGGCAATTGACGTTTTGGTAGCTTTGGTTCAAACCGGTTTCGCAGAATAAAGATTCGGGCTGTTTTATACAACAGCCCGATTTTTGTTCAGCTTGAAATGTAACGCAAGGAATGGAGAAAATATCCATGCAAAGAAACGAGGAAAAATTAAATCGGCTTCTTCAGAAAGCAAACCGCTTGCCGTCCACCTCGGGCGTGTATATTATGCGGGACAACAAAAGCAGAGTGATCTACATTGGCAAATCCAAAAAATTAAAAAACCGTGTCTCTCAATACTTTCAAAACAGCAGAAAAGCATACAAAACGGAGCAAATGGTTTCGAAGGTTGACGATTTCGATTATATCCTTTGCCAAAATGAGATCGAAGCGCTTACATTGGAAAATACGTTGATTAAGCGATATTCTCCCAAATACAATATAAAGCTTAAGGATGCCAAGTCGTATCCTTATATTAAGATTACGGCAGGGGAATATCCCAAAATACTTTTTACAAGAACCAGACTTGCCGATCGCGCAAAGTATTTTGGACCGTTTTCGGGAACGGCCACGGTATACTCAATTTTGAATATTCTTTACAAATCATTGGGGATCCCCAATTGCAAGAGAAGCTTTCCGCGCGAGATCGGGAAAGAGCGTCCTTGCATTTATTATGAGATGAAGCAATGCTGCGGCGTTTGCACGGGCAAGGTTTCAGCGGAGGAATATAGCAGCTTGATCCGTTGCGCGTCCGACATTTTAAGAGGACATACCGCGCAGGCAATTGAAGCATTAAAACAAAGAATGGAGGCGCTTTCGGAAGAGGAGCGTTACGAGGCTGCCGCAAGATGCAGAGATACCATCAAGGCGCTGAAGCAGTTGAGTCAAAAGCAAAACGTGGTGGCCTCTCCCGATACCAATGCGGATCTGTTTGGATTCTATGGTGAAGATGGATATTCCTGCGTTTGCGCTTGGTATATACGAGATGGGCTGGTGGTTGACAAGGCGGACTTTTTGCTTGCCAAGGATACCCTGACCGAAAGCGATGGGTTGACCGCGTTTTTGGTTGAGCACTATATGATGCGAAACGATATTCCAAGGAATATTATACATTCGTTTTTATTAGAGGAGGATGACGTTGCCTCCCTTGAAGCCTTTTTGGAAACGCAGTCGGAGCATAGGGTGCAATTAAAACGCCCGGAGAGAGGACAATTCCGTAAGCTTTGTGATACGATCGTTGAAAACGCGCAGGAAAAGGTCAAACAAGTCAAGCACACCGCAGAGCAGGATGAAGCCCTGTTGATTCGCTTGGCGCAGATCATGGGGTTGGAGATCGTTCCTGAACGAATCGAAGCCTATGATATTTCCAACATTGGCTCCGAGCATATTACGGCTGGCATGGTTGTTTTTGAAAATGGTGTGCCAAAAAGAAGCGACTACCGTACCTTTAAAATTCAAACGGTCGCCAAGGGAACGGATGACTACGCTTCCATGAGGGAGGCCCTCGGCAGACGTGTTCGACATTTGAAGGAGGATACGGAGGGATCTTTTGCCGCATATCCCGACCTTTTGTTGATTGACGGAGGAAAAGGACACGTGTCGGTTGTTTGCGACGTGTTAAGAGAAGCGCAGATATCCATTCCCGTGTTTGGAATGGTAAAGGATGAATACCATAAGACGCGTGCGCTGTGTACGGAGCATGAGGAGATCGATATTGGACGTGATCCCTCTGTTTATCGATTTATTTATAAAATCCAAGAAGAGGTTCATCGTTTTACGGTCGGCAGAACCACGCAGGCGAAGCGCGCTACGATTAAAAGGTCTTCTTTGGAGAAGATTGATGGAATTGGTCCCGCAAAGGCGAAGCGGCTGTTGTCGGCATTTGGAACCTTGAGCGCAATAAAAAATGCTTCAAGGGAAGAGCTTTCCAAAATTCACGGAATTACGGATAATGACGCGTATCGCGTATATGATTATTACCACTCGGAGGAATAAACGATCATGATGAGAATCATTACGGGAAGGGCAAAGGGGATTCGATTAAAAACCTTAGAAGGAGAGGCGACCCGTCCGACCGCCGAACGAGTCAAGGAGGCTATTTTCTCCATGATTCAATTTGATTTGGAGGGGAGAAGCATTTTGGACCTTTTTTCGGGTTCGGGACAAATGGGATTGGAGGCCGTCAGCCGTGGTGCCGCTTCGGCAGTCATGGTGGATCGATCCAAAGAGGCGATTCGAATCATTGAGGAGAATGTGTCAAAGACCAAATTAACCCCTTGGTGTACCGTTCGACAGTCGGATTGTATGGATTTTATTCGCAGAAATCAAGGGACAAAATTTGATATAATTTTTCTGGATCCCCCCTATGCCTCGGGATTATACTGTCCCGTTATTCGGGCAATGTTGGATGCCGATATGCTAAAGCCTACGTCCATGCTTGTCTGTGAGAGCGATCATGACGAGATCTTCAAGGATGATTGTGCGCTTGGAGAACGGTTTATCGTAAAAAGACAGTCGAGATACAGTAAGACGGTAATTACCGTCTTAGAGCAAAGGAGCAGATGATGAACAAAACAAAACCATCCATTGCGGTTATACCGGGAAGCTTCGATCCGATCACCTACGGTCATTTGGATCTGGTGGATCGAGCCTCAAGCAGATATGATAAGGTATATCTTGCGGTTATGATCAATCGAGACAAGCACTATATGCTTAGCTTGGAGGAACGGACAAAAATTGCCGAGGCGGCGGTGGAAGCCTATCCTAACGTGGAGGTCATCTCCTCCGAGGGAATGCTGTGGGAGCTGGCTCTCAGATTGAATGCGTGCGCGATTGTAAAAGGATATCGTAATGATACCGATTTGGCATATGAACAACAAATGGCGGAATTTAATCGGATACATAATCCCAAGGCGCAAACGGTGCTGCTGGAATCAAAGTCCGATTTGATCAACGTAAGCTCCACGGTCGTGCGCGACAAGATTCAACGCGGAGAAGATTTAGGAGATTTAATGCCTCCGCGCGCGGAAAAGATTCTTTATCAGATCCTTCAACAAAAAAAATGTTCTAAATAAAAAAATCCTCCCATATATTTTAGTGAAAAATATATCGGGAGGATTTTATGGCTGAGCATTCGATTTATCAAGATATTGCCGAAAGAACCGGCGGGGATATTTACATTGGGGTGGTAGGACCTGTCCGTACGGGAAAATCTACCTTTATTAAGCGATTTATGGAATCCTTGGTTTTGCCGAATATCGAGGATGAATATTCGAGAGACCGAGCGCGAGATGAAATGCCTCAATCTGCCGCGGGAAAGACCGTTATGACCACGGAGCCGAAGTTTGTTCCCGATGAAGCGGTTACAGTCTGTATGGACGGCTGCACCACGTTACGGGTAAAAATGATCGACTGCGTAGGATATATTGTTTCTGAGGCGTTGGGAACCATCGAAAACGGTCAGCCGAGAATGGTTCATACCCCGTGGCAGGAAGAACCGATGCCCTTTGTTGAAGCCGCTGAGATGGGAACGGAAAAGGTCATCAACGAGCATTCCACCATCGGAATGTTGATTACCTCCGACGGAAGCATCGGTGAGATTTCCAGAGAAAGCTACGTGTCCGCTGAGGAACGAATCGTAAGAGAATTGAAAAGCATCGGTAAGCCGTTCGCCATTGTATTGAATTCGGCAAATCCAACCTCCGAAGAGGCGGTTCAGCTGGCGTATGAGCTGGAAGAAAAGTACGGGGTCCCCGTAGCGCTTGTCAGCTGTATTGATCTGGATGCCGAGGATATCGGACATATATTGGAGCTTGTTTTACATGAATTTCCGATTTCCGAAATTGCAGTGAATGCACCAGGATGGATCTCCGCGTTGCCGTCCGATCATAAGATCAAGCGGTCGCTTCGTAATTCGATTTGCGGGTGCGCCGATCGGATTCGCAAGGCGGGAGAATTGAAACGAGGACTGGAGGATCTGGAAAATAATGAATTTCTGAAATCCTATCAGATTCTCGAAATGAATATGGGGACGGGAAAGGCGACCGTTCAGCTGGAATTTGATGATGTGTTGTATTATAACGTGTTGAGTGAATTGAGCGGATTTGAAATTCAAGACGAGAACAGCCTGATCACGCTTTTGAAGGAGCTTTCGGAAAAACGGGCGCAGTATGACCGAGTAGCCGAAGCCCTTGCCATGGCAGAGGAGAAGGGGTACGGAATCGTGATGCCGTCTATCGACGATCTCCGTCTTGAGGAGCCTGAAATCGTTAAGAAATCGGGTGGTTACGGCGTTCGGCTTTGCGCCTCTGCCCAATCGATCCACATGATTCGGGCAAATATTGAAACAGAGATCAATCCTATCGTGGGAACCGAGCAGCAATCGGAGGAATTGGTTCGGTATATGCTGAAGGAATTTGAGGAGGAGCCCGGAAAGATTTGGGAATCCAATGTTCTTGGAAAGAGTCTTTATGAGCTTGTGAATGAAGGCTTGCATACGAAACTGGATCATATGCCCGAGGAATCCCGCACGAAGCTTTCCGAGACGCTTGAACGGATCATCAACGAAGGCAGCGGCGGCTTGATCTGCATTATATTATGATTATATGATTGCGAAGAAAAACGGTATAACCTCATGGTTATACCGTTTTTTTCTTATGCTTTGTCTTCCGTATTGCGAGGAAGGTCCTCCTGTCTTGCCAGCGGATTCTTTTCCATGGCCTCCTCCATGCTTCGATTGCTCACGTGCGTATAGATCTGCGTGGTATTTAATTGTTCGTGTCCCAAAATGTCTTTTAAAACGCGAACGTCTACCTGACCCGTTTGATACATGAGTGTGGCAGCGGTATGTCGGAGCTTATGTACGGAATAGTGCTTGGATTCCAAGCCTGCCAGTTCTAAATATTTGTACACCACCCATTGTACGGTTTTCACGCTGATTCGTTGATCCCGACTGCTTAAAAACAGAGCGGGAGAGGCGCATTTCACGTGGCGTTCGCTGAGGCGTTCCTCAGAATAATCCCGCAAGGCATCGCGACAAGCTTCATTTAAATAAACGATTCTTTGCTTGTTTCCTTTACCCGTAACCGTTAAGGAGCGAAACTGACGGTCAACGTCGTTGAGGTCAATGCCCACCAACTCCGATACGCGCATACCGCAGTTCAAAAATAGCGTAATCATGGCGTAATCACGGAGGACCGTCTTGGAGTCCGTATCTTTTTTTACCGCGTCCAAGAGGGCAAGACTTTCTTCCAGAGATAAAAATTTCGGCAAAGCTTTTTTTTGCTTTGGAGATTCGATATTTGCCGCGGGATTTTCCTCCAGCATCATTCGTTTGACGGTAAGATATTTAAAAAATCCCTTAATAGCGGAAAGCTTTCTGGATTTCGCGGCCGACATATTTCCTCGGATATGATCGGCATACATTAAAAAGTCGTAGATATCCTCGGTGGTAATATTTTTGATATAGTCCAAATCAATATCATGAATGTCGATCTCTTCGAATGCATCGGAGCATGGATCGATTTTTTGCTCTCTTGCTTTCAGGTACCGAAAAAAGGTTCTCAGATCCAACATATATTCCGATACGGTTTTTTCGGATGCGTTCTGAATGACGGATTTATAGCTGGCGAATTCACGAACAAGGGAGGGAAACGTCTCTGGGGCAACTTGATTCAACATAAAAACCTCCATATTGTAACCATCTATATAATATTATATAACATTCGGTGATAATTTAGTGGATAAAGTGTAAATTTTTAAAGCAATATCTTGAAAAAAATAATATTCTCTACTATAATATAAGCACATAATTTCACCGAAGACATTGGGAGGGCGAATGAAAGCTTTTTTTCATCAATACTCGTACGGTATTATAAAAATGTTTGTCAATCAATTTGCCATTGCTATTTTTGGAGCGGTGTTGACCTTAGCGACCGCCGCCACGCATAATAGCTTTCTGATTGTTGGTGTGAGTGTATTTTCGATCATATTTTATTTGTTCTTGATCTACACCATGACCTGGGAGATCGGTGCCAAGGATCGCATATCCGTGGATTGCGGCAAGAAGCCGTACCGTCCCCACACGGGACTGTGGCTCTCCTTGCTTGCCAACGTGCCAAACCTGCTGATTGCCCTTTTGTTTGCGATTTCGCAGCCATTTTGCCAAATCGAAAGGTGGGCGGGGAATATGCACGCCATTTTGTTGGCAATTTCCATCTTCTTAGAAGGAATGTATTACGGAATCATTTCTCGCTTCGATCACTTTTGGCTCTTGTATTTCCTGATCGTTATACCCGCATTGCTCACGGCATGGTTTTCCTACTTTATGGGCTTTAAAAACAAGCGCTTTTTGGCGGGATATTTTGATAAAAGGATGAAAGAAAAGAATCATAATCGTTAAGAAAAAATCCGCCGAGACATCGGCGGATTTTTCAATAAGAAACATACTTATTCATCGTTTTCGATATAGTTTCGGATCAGGGAAACCAAAAGATCGTCTCGGTTGATATGACCGATCATGCCTCTGGCGTTTTTCCAGTCGGTAATGTATACGGGATCCTCGGATAAAATATATCCCGCAATTTGACGCGCGGGATCGTAACCCTTTTCACAAAGGGCCTCATAAACTGCCTTGAGCGTTTTTTTAATGTCTTCCTCGTCGGTATATATGTCTTTATTCCATGCATTTTCGTTCATAAAAGTGCCTCCGACCGATAGGTTTGAATTGGATCTTTGATCTTAAAACAAGTATAACACTTTTGTCCCAAAAGTTCTACAAACTATTTGTTAATTTTTCGGGAAAAAGAGAAAATATTTTTTGTAATACTTGATTTTTTTGAAAAGATGGTGTATAATACAAGAGGTAAATAATTTAAAAGGAGATAAAAAATATGTTAGTTTCCGCAAAAGAAATGCTGACCAAAGCAAAAGCAGGCAGGTATGCCGTAGGACAGTTCAATATCAACAATCTGGAATGGACTAAGGCGATCCTCCTGACCGCTCAGGAGTTGAATTCTCCTGTGATTCTCGGTGTTTCCGAGGGTGCCGGTAAGTACATGGCTGGCTACAAGACTGTGGTTGGCATGGTAAACGGTATGCTGGAGGAGTTGAAGATTACGGTTCCCGTTGCGCTCCATTTGGATCATGGTTCCTACGAGGCGTGCTACAAGTGCATTGAGGCAGGTTTCTCTTCCGTTATGTTTGACGGTTCTCACTATCCGATCGAAGAGAACGTTGCCAAGACCAAGGAGCTGATCGACGTTTGCGCGGCGAAGGGCCTTTCTCTCGAGGCAGAGGTTGGCGCTATCGGCGGTGAAGAGGATGGCGTGGTTGGCATGGGCGAGTGCGCCGATCCTGATGAGTGCAAGATGATTGCGGATCTTGGTGTCACCATGCTTGCGGCAGGTATCGGAAACATTCACGGAAAGTATCCCGCAAACTGGGCAGGTCTTTCTTTTGAGACCTTGGATGCCATTCAGCAGAAGACCGGTGAGATGCCTCTCGTTCTTCACGGCGGAACGGGTATTCCCGCGGATATGATCAAGAAGGCAATTTCTTTGGGAGTTGCTAAGATCAACGTAAATACCGAGTGTCAGCTCTCCTTTGCGGCTGCAACCCGCGAGTATATCGAGGCAGGCAAGGATCTGGTAGGAAAGGGCTTTGATCCCAGAAAGATTTTGGCTCCCGGCGTTGAGGCAATCAAGGCAACCGTTAAGGAAAAGATGGAGTTGTTCGGCTCTGTAAACAAGGCGTAAGTCGTTATAGAAATGATAACAGAGGTTGTTGCCTTGGCACAACCTCTGTTTCTGTAAAAATATTGGAAAGGGAATCCGTATGACAAAAATTGATATTGTTTCCGGCTTTTTGGGAGCGGGCAAGACCACGCTGATCAATCGATTGATTCACGAGGCATATCCAAACGAAAAGCTTGTCCTGATTGAAAATGAATTTGGAGAGATCGGCATTGACGGAGGCTTTTTACAGGATAGCGGTGTCAAGATCGCCGAAATGAATTCGGGGTGTATTTGCTGCTCCTTGGTAGGTGATTTCAGCAAAGCGCTCAAGCAGGTGATCAATGAGTATCACCCTGATCGAATCCTGATCGAACCATCCGGTGTAGGAAAGCTCAGCGATGTAACTCGGGCAGTTTTGTCTGCCGAGCTGGAAGATGCAGAACTGAATAGCGCGGTTGTCGTTGTTGACGTAAATAAATGCAAAATGTATATGAAGAATTTCGGAGAATTTTTCAACGATCAGATCTCTCATGCAGGATGCATTATTTTTAGCCACACCGATAAGACAACCGACCAAAAGCTTCATGAATCCTTGGAGTTGGTTCGAGGCAAAAACAATAGCGCGGTGGTTGTTACCACGCCATCCAATCAACTGGATATCCAAACTCTTTTGCACGCTATGGAAAAAAAGGAAACACTCGAGGATCAGCTTCATGAGCTGATGGCACACGAGGATACCTGTCCCGTATGCGGATGCCATCATGACCATGAGCATCATCACGAGCATGAGCATCATCACGAGCATGAGCATCATCATGAGCATGAGCATCACCACGACCATGAGCATCATCATGAGCATGAGCATCACCATGACCACGAGCATCATCATGAGCATGAACATCATCATGAGCACCATCACCATCATGCAGATGAGGTGTTTACCAGTTGGGGAAAGGAAACACTGCAAAAATACAGCTTGGAAGAAATGGAAGATCTGTTGGCTGCGTTGGAGAATCAAGACGTATACGGCATGATTCTTCGCGCAAAGGGTATCGTAAAGACCAAGAACGATCGTTGGCTGTATTTTGATTACGTTCCCGATGAGGTCGACGTACGCTACGGCAGTCCCGCGCCCATCGGTAAGATTTGTGTAATCGGCTCCCATATTGACGAGGATGCTATTTCAAACCTGTTTGACGGGATAAAGGAGTAAGCCATGCAGCAAATCCCCGTATACCTTTTTACAGGCTTTCTGGAGGCGGGAAAAACCTCCATGATTCAGGAGTCCCTGAACGATCAAAACTTCAACAGCGGCGAAAAAACGCTGCTTCTGATGTGTGAAGAGGGCATTGAGGAATTGGATCCTTCTCAGTTTTGGGGGCAAAACGTAACCGTTCGTATGATTGAGAACGAATCCGATCTGACGAAGGAAAATTTTGTGGAGTGGATCAAGGGTAAGCGAATCGACCGTATTATTATTGAGTACAACGGAATGTGGCGCTTGCAGACTCTATACAAAAGCTTTCCTCAAGGACTCGTGATCTATCAGAACGTCATGTTTGCCGACGCGAATACCTTTGTCAGCTACAACAACAATATGAGACAGCTGACGGTAGACAAGCTGACGGATGCCGAGATGATCGTTTTGAACCGCACTCCTGCCTCTATTGATAAAGAAGAGATTCATAAAATCGTACGTGGCGTTTCTCGTCGCGCGGCGATTGTATATGATTATCCTGACGGACACGTGGAATACGACGAGATCGAGGATCCGCTCCCCTTTGATTTAGATGCTCCCGTTGTTGAGATCGAGGATGGAGATTATGCGGTATGGTACCGTGATCTTTCGGAGGAGCTTGATAAATATCATGGAAAAACGGTCAAGGTGAAAGGAATCGTAGCCCTTGATCCCGCACTGAATAAAAATTCCATAATTTTCGGACGCCACGTTATGACCTGTTGCGTGGATGATATCCAATTCAGCGGACTTATTTGCGTATTTAAAAATGCGCCTAAGCTAAAGTCCAAGGATTGGATTACGGTAAAGGGAAGGATACAAGTGGAAAAGCATCCCATGTACCGCCAAAAGGGACCGATTCTGTATGTGGAATCTACCGAGTTTGCCGTAGCGCCCAAGCAAGAGGTCGCAACGTTTTATTAAAGAAAAAACGAACTGCTCATGCAGTTCGTTTTTTCTTATTCGGTTAATTCGCCGCTGATTTTGGGTTCAGCGATCAATTCCTTTAAGATATATTGAGGCTTTCCTGTGCCTAACACGCACTCCGAGTTCACAATGACCTCCGCTACGTCCTCTCGCGAGGGAAGCTCATACATGATGGGGAGCATCATGTTTTCCATGATGGAGCGAAGTCCTCTTGCGCCCGTATTGCGCTCGATCGCTTGCGAGGCAATGGCTTCCATCGCCGAGTCATCGAACGACAGCTGCACGCCGTCCATCTCCAGCAGCTTTTGATACTGCTTGGTAAGAGAATTCTTTGGTTCGTTGAGAATACGGATCAATGCATCTCGATCCAAATCATTCAAGGTAACGGTTACGGGAATACGTCCCACAAGCTCGGGAATCAAGCCGAATTTAACGATATCATGGGGAATGACATCCTTAAAGATACCCACGCTCTTACGTTCGGATTTCTTCTTGATCTCGCTGGAAAAGCCAATGGTCTGATTGCCCTGACGCTTCTCGATGATCTTTTCCAAGCCGTCAAACGCGCCTCCGCAGATAAAGAGGATGTTTTCGGTATTGATCTGAATAAACTCTTGATTGGGGTGCTTTCTGCCTCCCTGGGGAGGAACATTGGCAACCGTTCCCTCAAGAATTTTCAAGAGAGCCTGCTGAACTCCCTCACCCGATACGTCACGGGTAATGGAACGGTTCTCACTCTTACGAGCAATTTTGTCGATCTCGTCGATATAGATAATTCCTTTTTCCGCCAACTCAATGTCATAGTCTGCGGCTTGAATCAGACGAAGCAAAATGTTTTCAACATCCTCGCCTACGTAGCCCGCTTCTGTCAGCGTAGTGGCATCGGCAATGGCAAAGGGAACCTTTAAGGATTTGGCAAGGGTTTGCGCCAAATAGGTCTTTCCTACGCCCGTGGGACCGATCAGAAGCACGTTGCTTTTTTGAAGATCCACGTCGTAAGAGCCGTCCTCGCTCTTGTCGTCCTCTCTTGCTTTTTTATAGAGGATTCTCTTATAATGATTGTAAACCGCCACCGACAACGCGAATTTCGCATCATCCTGACCGATTACGTATTCGTCCAGAATCTCCTTGATCTGTGCGGGCTTAGGGAGTGTCTCAAACGTAAGATCCTCTACGTTTGCCTCGTTGGCAACCGTATGCTGATAGATCAACTCCTGACAAGCCTCTACGCAAAAATCGCAGATATAGGCACCCGTGGGGGAGGGGATCAAAAATTCAACTTGGTTTTCTTTACGTCCGCAAAAGGAGCAAAAACGGAGTCCTGACGTATTGTTGTTCGTATTGGAAGACATTCTGTGATCCTTTCGGATAAATTTTTAAGCGCGCTTGGCAAAGATCTTGTCGATCAAGCCGTATTCCAGCGCCTGCTCGGCAGTCATGAAATTATCACGCTCGGTATCGCGCGCGATCTCTTCAATCGTGCGTCCTGTATTTTCGGCAAGAATACGATTCAAATTATCTCTTGTGCGGAGGATCAATTCAGCCTGAATTTTGATATCCGTAGCTTGACCCTTGGCACCGCCAAGAGGCTGATGAATCATGATCTCGCTGTTAGGGAGGGCAATTCGCTTGCCCTTCGCACCGGCGGATAACAGAAACGCGCCCATGCTTGCAGCCATGCCGATACAGATCGTGGAAACATCGCACTTGATATAGTTCATGGTATCATAAATAGCCATTCCGGCGGTTACGGAACCGCCGGGGCTATTGATGTAAAAGCAAATATCCTTATCGGGATCCTGAGCCTCCAAAAAGAGAAGCTGGGCAACAACCAAGGACGCGGTTGTGTCATTGACTTCGTCAGACAAAAAGATGATACGGTCGTTGAGCAGACGGGAAAAGATATCGTAGGAACGCTCACCTTTGCTTGTTTGTTCAACTACCATGGGAACCAAAGCGTCATACATTTTGTTTTCAGAATAGAACATACAATCACCTCCATAATTGTTGCGTGTAGTAAATAGGGAAAAGGGAATTACGCCTCTTTCGTCTTAATAACGGCCTTTTCCTTTACAAGATCCATTGCCTTCTTGACCTTCATGTCCTCTGCAATGGCAGATGCATCGATGCTTGCCTTAACCTGATCCAGCTCAATGCCGTATGCGGAAGCGATCTTCTCATATTCCGCATTGATATCTTCCTCGGTTGCTTCAAGATTCTCAAGAGCGGCGATCTTCTCCAAAGCAAGTCTTGCCTTGACCTGACGCTCTGCCTGAGGTCTCATCTGCTCACGAAGGCTATCCAGATTCATGCCGGTGTACTTGAAGTAGGTCTTGAGGTCAAGTCCCTGAGAACGGAGTCTTGTGTCATAGTCGCGAACATAATTCTCGGTTTCAGCAACGAACATTGCCTCGGGAATGTCTGCCTCAAGCTTTTCAATGAGTGCCTCTACCAGCTTATCCTCTACGGCATTTTCTGCAGCAGTTTCATG
>JAZOQX010000027.1:0-5484 GCA_045656325.1 Eubacteriales bacterium | reverse complement strand
TATACTTTTTTCTTGCGAGATTCCATTTGTTTTTTGTAATTGTATTTTTCATCACACATTCAAAAAGAAAATCCTTTATTTCTCTTTTAATTTTAAAATTTCGTTTAAAAAACAAGCAGATATGCTTGAAGAGCATATCTGCTTTTGCTTATTTTTTTAAAATTTTTTGCTGCCTGATATCTCTGCCGCAAAACAGGAAGGGAATGTATTCTCCGAACAGTCGGCTGGAAATCCTCTCGTTGTAGCGAGCCTCCAGATCCTTTTTGGAAAGATTTGTATTGATGATGGTAGACCGTCTACGATTGATCCGCTCGTTGATCACGTCGTACACGCAGGAGAGCGTAAACTGATTGACGATCTCGGTTCCCAGATCGTCGATGATCAGCAGCTCCGCGTCCCAATATCGCTCGACCTCGTGCTTGGGAGCCGCTCCGTTTCCGAAGCGCTTCGCCTCAAAGTCTGCAAGCAAACCCGTAGCGGTGACGTAAAGCACGTCAAAGCCTCGCTCGATAACGGTTTTCGCCACCGAGGTGGAAAGATGGGTCTTTCCCAGCCCCGTACCGCCGATCAGCAGGTGGTTGCGATAGGTATCGCGGTCAAAGCCCTCGGCAAACGCCCGAAGATTTTGGAAGGCGCGGCGAACGCCCTCGTAGTTTCCTCCGTCCGACCGATAATACTCCAAGGAGAAATTATCAAAGGACTGGGTCTTGATCAGCGCGCCGATGCCCGAGGACTCATATCCCGCCAGAACCAGCGCGCGCCTCATGCAAGCGCACATTTTCGTATCCACAAAGCCCGTATCACCGCACGTCGGGCACTCGTACTGCACGTCGGAATAATCCTCGGGATAGCCGTTTTTTCTCAGGATCTCGCCGCGCTCCCTTTGGAGCAGCTCGTTCTTCTGCCGAATATCGGCAATCCGCTTTTCCACGTCCTTTCCCTCGGAAACGATCGCCATGATTTCCAGACCCGTTTTGGAGAGAAGTCTGTCGATCTCCCAAACCTCGGGGAGTTTTTCGTACAGCTCGCTCTGCCGCTCCCTTGCCCGTCTATGGGCGGCAAACGCCTTTTGGGAAAATTCCGCCTTGATCCTTACGTAATCCTCTCGATTATAGCTCATGTCACACCTCCGTTACGACAGATCCTTTAAACCGCGCTGAAGCGCCGCCTCAAAGAACTCGTCAAGATCGTAGCTCTTCGGAGTATGCTCCGAGGCATCCGTCGCCTTCTTTTGCGCCTTTTGCGCCTCTATGTACCGAAGAACCTCCTCCTCGGTCCGCAAGCCCTCCTTATGCCAGCTCTCCAAAATGCTTCCCGCATATTTGGGAACGGGCTTCTGAATGGTGTCCACCGTAATATCATACGCCAGACGAATCACGTCAATACCGTAGCCAAACTGCTCGGTCCAAACGCCAAACAGCTTTTTTTCGGTAGCCGTCAGCTCACGGGTACCCATTCCAAAGAGCGCGCGAATCTTCTCCACCGTCTCCGTCGCCTGCTCCATGCGGTGAATCCGCTCCAGCACCGCGCCCGTGTCGGTGATTCCCTCGTCATAGAATGCCATCGCCACGCGCTCGGCATACCGAAGGGTCTTTTTTCCGCGGCGAACCGAATAGGCAAGGATCGCCAATACCGCCGCCTCGTCGAAGCCAAGCTGATCTACAATCCCTACAAGTATCCCCGTATCATACGCGCGAAAGATCTTTCCGTAGATTCTCTGCGCCTCGTCCACAAGCTCCGCAGACACGCGCCGCTTTTCCATCAGCTCGGCAAGCTCCGCGCTGGTATATTCACCCAAATTCCCGCTTCGTTCCACGGCACCGCCGCGATGAGCGGGACTCGGAGTCTCCTTTTTAACGGACGGAGCGGGCGCCGCTCCCCTTGAGGACTCATTCTTTAAGATCCCCGCGCCGCGCCAGAATTTCAGGGACGCATCCACGTCCGCCTTTTCCAAGCCCAGAAGCTCGGGAAGCCCCTTGGGATCCAAGGTCACCGATTCCCGCAGAGAAAGCATCAAAACCGCGCTAAGGACTCTCAAGTCCCCCTCGTCCGCGTTTTTCAAAAGATCGGAAAAATGCTCGGGCAGCTCGCCGTTGGAATACCCAACCGAAATTTTCGTACCCTTTGCCATACTTATTCACCGCCCTCGCGCTTGTCGCTCATGCTCTTGGCAACCTCATAGCAAAGGGTCATCAGGGAGTCACCAATGTGGACGTTTTCCACAACGATATTACAATCTCCCAGCTCCAATTCCTTTCCCGTAAAATTCCAAATTCCCGTGATTCCCGTACGGGAGAGCCGTCCCGCCACCTCTACCGCGTATTGCTTCGGCAGAGTCAGGATCACGATATCCACGCAAAACTCACGGATTTTTTCCTCCAGCGCATCCATGGAATACACCGTAGCCTCTCCGATCCGCTTTCCGAAGAGTGACGAATCGTTGTCAAACATGGCAACCACGTCCACGCCCCGTTTTTCAAACATATCGCTGCGTACCAAGGCGCTGCCCAGATTACCCGCGCCGACCACCGCCGCGCGGAAGCCGTATCCAACGCCGAGAAGCTCGCAGATCTTGGTATACAAATAGTTTACGTTATAGCCGTAGCCCTGCTGACCGAAGCCGCCAAAGCAATTCAGATCCTGTCGGATCTGGGAAGCCGTCACGTTCATCATAGAAGAAAGCTCCGACGAGCTGACACGGCTCTTGCCCATGCGAATCAGCTCCCTCAAATACCGAAAATACCGAGGAAGACGCTTGATGACCGCGGGAGATACCGTGGGACGAAAGCTGTCCCGACCGTCGATTTCCTTACGCAATGCCTCTAAGGATTTATTCTTTTCACTCATGTTTTCTTCCTCCGTCAATCGTCCAACGCCGAAGCGTTCAACGAGGTATCCGCAAAATTTCCCGCTTGATACTCAAAGTAGCCCGCCGCCGCCACCATTGCCGCGTTATCCGAGCAAAGAGACAGGGACGGTCTGCAAAATTCCACACCCCGCTTATCGCACAGCCGCTCTAAGCCCTTACGGATATGGGAATTTGCCGCAACGCCTCCCGCCAGAACCAGCCGCTCGACAGGATATTTGGAAAAGGCTTCGTCGGTCTTTTTTACAATGGCATCCACGATCACCCTCGTGTAGGAAGCGGCAATATCGGCGTGGGATGGCTCCTCCCCCTTCTGCCGCTCGGAATTGATATAATTCAAGGTCGCCGTTTTCAGCCCGCTGAAGGAGAAATCCAAGGACTCTCCCGCCAAGGCAGGGGACGGAAGCTTCAACGCCTTGGGATCTCCCTCGTACGCCAAGCGATCCATGGCGGCTCCGCCCGGATAGGGCATTCCGATCACCCGTCCGATCTTGTCAAAGGCTTCTCCTGCCGCGTCGTCTCTCGTACCGCCGATCTCCTCAAAATCGGTATAGCTCTCCACGCGGTAAAAGGAGGTGTGTCCGCCCGACACCACGAGCGCCGTAAAGGGCGGCTCCAAGGCGGGATATTCCAAATACGCCGCCGCCACGTGCGCCTTGACGTGATTGACCGCCACCAAAGGAATCTTGTGAGAAAACGCCAAGGATTTGGCGAAATTCACGCCCACCAGCAACGCGCCGATGAGTCCCGGGTGAGAGGTCACCGCCACGCACTCCACGTCGCGAAGGGTCACACCCGCCTTTTCCAACGCCTCGTAGGTGATCCCGCTGATCGCCTCGATATGGGCGCGGCTGGCGATCTCAGGCACGACCCCTCCATAGAGTCGATGCACCTCGATCTGAGATGCCACGATATTGGAAAGGATCTCCCGCTTTCCCGCCTCCATGCGGACGACCGCCGCAGAGGTCTCGTCGCAGGAGCTTTCAATTCCCAAAACTATCATGCTCTATCCTTCTTTCCTCCGTCGGAATCGGTTTCGCGCCATACCATCTGGAGCGCCGATTCCGTCGGTCTTCGGTAAAAATTCTTCCGAACCCCGCACACCCGAAAGCCCAATCCCTCGTAAAGAGCCAGCGCGGCGGTATTCGATTCACGCACCTCTAAGAACACCGAGGACAGTCCGCGACGAACCGCTTCCTCTAACATTCGCGCGGTCACCGCCCGTCCAAGTCCTTGGCGGCGGTATTCGGGGTGCGTCGCAATATTCGTCACGCTTCCCTCGTCCAGAACGTAGGTCATGCCCCCGTAGGCGACTACCCGCCCGTTCGCAAGAGCGGCGATGCCAAAGCCACCCTCCCGCGTCAATAGGGAGAGCGCCTCTCTTGACCACGGCTCGGAAAAGCAAAGCCTCTCCAGCTCCGCGGCTCCGTCAAGGTGCGCCTCCTCCAAAAGGAGGATCCTCTCTTCGGTCATGTCTCAATATCCAAAGACTCCGCTCAGGGAGTCGTCGTCCTCGATCCAGCTCTCCACGTCAATGATTCGGTACTCATCCTTCGTATCCCGAACCACCACGGTGGAAATTCCCGCGTTGATGATGAGTCTCTTGCACATCATACAGCTGGAGGTTCCGCTGACCAGCGAATTATCCTTGGGATCCACGCAGACCATATAAAGAGTTGCCCCCAGCATACGCTCACGGGCGGCGGCAATAATGGCATTCGCCTCGGCGTGAACCGAGCGGCAAAGCTCATACCGCTCTCCTCTGGGAATATTGAGCTTGTCCCTCATACAATAATCCAGATCGCTGCAGTTCTTCCGTCCTCTGGGCGCTCCGTTGTAGCCCGTGGAAACAATTACGTCATCCTTGACGATAATGGCGCCGAATTTTTTACGCAGACAGGTACACCGTTCCGCCACCGTTTGGGCGATATCCAGATAATAATTGTACTTCGACACTCTGCTCATGTCTATCTCCTTTCAGTCCCTTGGGGATCATTACGTCATACACAATCATTATACTATAAATTCAGAGATAAATCAAGGACTTTTTCTTCAAAAATCATTTTTTCGACCCGCTCATATTTTTCGGGATTTGCCGCATACTGTTAGTAGCCGACCCAAAAAAAGGAGAACCAAACCCATGAAACGACGTAAAACGCAGGAGCCGAGGGAATGTATGGAATATCCCTTCGGCTTTGGATTTGAGCTGATGAACAATCCCCGCGCCTTACAGCTTTTCTTTTCCTTAGACGATGATGCCACGCGGGCATTGATGAAGAGTATTCAGGAGATCGAAAGTCGCGAGGAAATGCGGGGCTTTTTAGAGGGGCTCGTCCATCGGATCTCCACCCCGACCCAAGGAAAAACGCCGTAGGTTTCCTACGGCGTTTCCACAAGAATGATTTCAATGGGCTTTTCCTTCTTTTGGGCGTATCGCAGGGTATGCTGCGTACCCTTGGACTTTCCGTCCCAGATGAGGAGAACCCGATCGCAAAGATCGACCATCTCATCGTTCCGCTTCAGAGGCGCGCCTCTCCCATATTTTTGATATTGAGGACGCATGATGATTTTGGAAAGTCGGTGGCGGTCGGCATATTGCTCGGCGAGGGTATCCACCC
>JAZOQX010000026.1:0-5322 GCA_045656325.1 Eubacteriales bacterium | reverse complement strand
CACCGTGGTGTCATTCACTACCGCTCCGCCTTCGAACCCTTACTTAACAAAAAAGGATGATGCTAATGCATCATCCTTTTTTGGCACGGCGTAAGGGATTCTTCTCGCCTGCGGGCTCGGTCACTACGCGGCTCTGACACCACACCGTGGTGTCATTCACTACCGCTCCGCCTTCGAACCCTTACTTAACAAAAAAGGATGATGCTAATGCATCATCCTTTTTTGGCACGGCGTAAGGGATTCGAACCCCCGACCTTTTGGTTCGTAGCCAAACACTCTATCCAGCTGAGCTAACGCCGCATACACAGAGAAGGGAACTGTCCTTTCTCGCGTACTTGCATATTCTATCATAATTCTTTTGCTTTGTCAATACCTTTTTTTATTTTTTTGAGATTTATTTTTCTTTTTTGCAAAGGGAGTGAAAAATGTGCCGCGCGGCGGGAAGAAGCGCTTCCGAAAGATACATTTCCCGAATGTGACAATCCTCGGAAAACCGTCCAAGCTCCTCGTCAAAGAAGGAACGGCAGAGAAGCCTTGGCTCGGTTTCCCCGTGCGCTTGAAGAAAAGCACGGATCCTCCCATCAAGCTGCTTCCGCCCCTCGGCGCTGCATTGAGACAGCCGTTCGTAATCCATGCAAAAAAAATCGCAGCCCCAGAAACGGGTATCGGAGGTGAGAATCCTTGGTGTGTCGATCATCAAGCCTCTCGGCAGATATCCGTTAATTTCCCGCTTGTCCCCGTACAGCTCGCAAATACACCGATGACAAAGGGAGAGTCCCCTTTGCCACTCCTCTGCCGTTCGGATACCGCAGAGAAGCAAAAAGGGAGTGCCAAGGGCGCTTTGGGAATAGATATCATAGATCTCCTCATAGGCGTGCGCTCCCAAGCAAACGGTCAGACCATCCGCTCTGTCTAGGGGATAAAGACGAATTTCGGACGTGGAACGCTGATCCGAATTCTGCTTCATACAATGAAAACCATCCTTCCTTGAGGTGTGTATGGTTATCATGTGCCAAGCCGACGGTTTTATGCGGGAAAACGAAAAAGAGACTGTCGGGGAGACAGTCTCCTTTGAATCGGGTCAGGCAGCGGGCAACGCCGTGCGGCATCTTGGAATAAAGGTCAGGAACAGATGGCACAGAGAGCAGGTAACGGCAAGCACCGCCACCGCCGCCCCGAATAGGGGAAGATCGTTGGTGAGCCAGTAATCCAGAACGTAGCACGTGGCGGCGATCGAAAGAATCGCGTTCAGAAAATGAACCCGCCTCAGGAGCACGCTGATCGCGGTAAGGATCCCGTAAATCAAGGCGATCCAAAGGAAGGGCATAAAGTCCTCGGCGCTGAGCTTCGCGTCCACCGCGGCAAAATGCACGAAACGGAATTCCTCACTCAGATCCTCGGGAAGAAAGCGGGTCACGATAAAGGTGTTCAGCGAAATATGAGCCAATAGGGCGGAGCTGATCCAGGCGGCGATAACGGCGTGATTCCTTCCGTTTTTGCGGTCGCTGAGGATGCAGTCGGCAAATGCGCCTGCCGTATTCAGTATGGCGCAGATCAAAAGAAGCATGGGGCGATCCTTCATCCGATCGGTCAGCTCCTGACTGCTGAGGATGGTGTGAATATAGTCGAACAGGAAAAAGCTCCACGCAAGGGGAAGAAGCGAAAATCCGAAATGAAGGGAGGGAAGCTTGGGGAGCAGACGGGAGAGCAGGAAGGAGACGAAAAAGAGAAGAAAAAGGATGAGCATAACGGTATAATCCTTTTTCAGCTCGGGTGAGAAAAACGCTCCCAGCCGTCGGAGGAGAGAGGACTCCTCAGAGGAGGAGAGGGACATAAATTTCATAATCAGATACATTCCCGAAGCAAACGCCCCGAAAAGGGCAAAAAAATCGGAAAATTTCTTGATTTTGCTCATAAGCGCTTCCTCCCTTGCTTCGATTGACCCTCAGAGAGAGCCGTCCTCCCATATTATACTACACTTTTTTTCGGTTTGCAAGCCCTGCTCTTCGTTTTTTGGTCGTTTTTGAAAAAAACACTTGCGTCCGATCCACAATCATGGTATAATGAAAACGATATACTAAGGACAAAGGCTCCTTGAATTTTACGGAGGATACAATTATGAACGCAACACAATTGAAGCAGCATATTTTGGCGGGCGGTCTTGCCGATACCATCACCTATATTTACGGCGCGAATGCCGTTGCCAAGCAAAACGAGAGATATCTGGCGGCGATCGACGAGTTCTCCGCGCTTTACGGCGCTGACAGAGAGATCACCCTCTATTCGGTGGCGGGCAGAAGCGAGCTGTCGGGAAACCATACCGACCACAACCACGGATGCGTGGTCGCCGCGTCCATTGATCTGGATATCATTGCCGTTGCCGCCAAGAGAGAGGACAAGGTGATTCGCATCAAGAGCGAGGGCTTCCCCGAGGACGTAGTGGATTTTTCCGCGTATACCGCTCCCGTTGCCGAGAAATTCGGAACCTCGGAGTCGATTATCGCGGGTATGTGCGCGGGCTTTCGAAAGGACGGCTACGCCATCGGCGGCTTTGACGCGTATACGACCTCTAACGTGCTGAAGGGATCGGGTCTTTCCTCCTCCGCCGCGTTTGAGGACATGGTAGGAAATATCCTGAGCCATATGTATAACGGCGGTAAGGTGGACAACGTAGAGATTGCCAAGCTGGCGCAGTATGCCGAGAATCAGTTCTTCGGCAAGCCCTGCGGACTGATGGATCAGGTCGCTTGCGCGGTTGGCGGTATCGTTGCCATCGATTTCAAGGATCCCAAGTCTCCCATCATCCATCAGGTGGACTTCGACCTGAGCGCCAGAGGATACAACCTTTGTATCGTCAATACGGGCGGAAATCACGCCGATCTCACCGACGACTACGCGTCCGTGCCTGCGGAGATGAAGGCGGTTGCCGCTCATTTCGGAAAGGCTGTTCTTCGCGAGGTGAACGAGGACGAGCTGATTGCCGCTATCCCCGCATTGCGCGCAAAGCTGGGTGACAGAGCGGTGCTTCGCGCCTTCCACTTCCTGAATGAGAACAAGAGAGTGCTGAAGCAGACCGAAGCGCTCAAGGCAGGGGATCTGGATGCCTTCTTTACCGAGGTGATCTCCTCGGGACGCTCCTCCTTCTGCTACCTCCAAAACGTATATACGTCCAAGAACCTGACCGAGCAGGGACTCTCCTTGGCTCTTTGCTTGGCTGAGGGATATCTGACGGGTAAGAGCGCCGCGTGGCGCGTACATGGCGGCGGCTTCGCGGGAACCATTCAGGCGTTCGTTCCCACCGCTGAGGTAGAGGGCTTCCGCGCCCTTATGGATTCGGTCTTCGGCGAAGGAAAGTGCATCGTTCTGCGTATCCGTCCCGAGGGCGCTGTCAGAATCTTCTGATCCAAAGACGTGTCCATGCTGAAGCGTGTTTGTAACAAGGGGGAATCCGCAAGCGAGAACCCCAAAAAGAGCCGACGGGTGGAGAGACTTCTTTGGCTCCTTTCCATGATCTTTTTGTCGGCAGCCGTGCTGCTCCTTTATCGCTTCTTCCTGACCTCGTCTGTTTTTCCGTGGGTCCTCGGTACGTATATGGTGGTGTTTACTCTGTTCCTTTTGGCGTACGTGATCTATAACCGCGGCTTTTCCCGCCGCAACGTGACGGTGGAAATGCTGCCCGACGAATGGAGCGAGGAGAAAAAGGAAGCCTTTCTTGCGGACGGAAGAGAACGCATGAGAAAATCCAAATGGATGCTTCTTCCCATCGTTGCCTTTGGATTTACCTTTGCCTACGATATGATCGAGCTGTTCGTAGTACCCTATTTCAGAACCATGTTTTCATAAGAAAGAACGAAAAAATGAATCACTGCAGAATCGTAACCCTATATTCGGGCTCGGGTGGAAATTCGGTGTATATCAGGATGGCGGATACCGCCATCCTGATTGACGCAGGAAAAAGCGCCCGCGCCCTCTGCAATGCCTTGAAGGCGATTGGCACGGATATGAAAGAGATCCGTGCGATTTTTGTTACCCACGATCACCACGATCACGTGTCTGCCTTGGAGGTTCTGTCCAAGAAGCACGAGATCCCCATTCATATGACCGATGGCTCGGCAGCCCTTTACGATCGGTACCCCGATTCTCCCATCCATGCCCGACTTGTGCGGCATACGCCCATCTTTTCGGAGCAGGTGGGTCCCCTTCGCGTCTCCTCCTTTCCCACCCCCCACGATAGCCGAATGAGCGTGGGCTACCGCGTCGAGTGCGCGGAGGGGGGAGAGATTTCTCGCGTGGGGGTCGCCACCGATATCGGATACGTAACCGAGGAGATACGAAAGGGGCTTTCGGGGTGTGACGCCGTGGTGCTGGAATCCAATCACGACGTAGATATGCTCATGAAGGGACCCTACCCCTATGAGCTGAAGCAGAGAATCCGCTCCCATCGGGGACATTTATCCAATCGCGACAGCGCCCTTTTGTCGGCGGAGCTGGCAGAGAGGGGAACCCGCGCCTTTCTTTTGGCGCACCTGAGCGAGGAGAACAATGAGCCTACGTTGGCGCTGGAGGAGACCGAGCGTGCCGTTTCCGACCCCGCCGTTCGGATCACGGTTGCCGCTCCCGACGAGCCAACCGAGCTGACCGTACCCACAAAGGAGGAGATCGAACGTGATCGGTGTGAAATTTATAACCCTTGGAACGCTTAAAGAGAGTTATCTCCGAGAAGCCGCGGCAGAGTATGAAAAAAGGCTCGGAGCATTTTGCAAAACGCAGATAGTACAGCTTAAAGAGGAAAAACTGCCCGACGATCCGAGCGACGGCGCAATAAAACAAGCGCTGGAAAGGGAAGCGCAAAAGATAATGGCGGAGATACCGCCAAGAGCCTTTAAGATCGCTATGTGCGTTGAGGGAAAACAGCTTTCATCCGAGGAGCTTGCCGAAAAATTTGAGGATATATCGGGAAGATATTCGGATATGTGCTTCATAATAGGAAGTTCGCACGGTCTTGCGGATAGCGTAAAGAATGCTTGTGATATGAAATTGTCTGTATCAAAGCTCACGTTTCCTCATCAGCTTATGAGGGTACTTCTTCTTGAAGCAGTCTACCGTGGTTTCAATATAATGAAGGGCACGAAATATCATAAATAGTAAAAAAACAACAATTTTTGCCCCCCTCAAAAAGTCGTATTTTGTAAAATACGGAAAAATCAAAAAAATTGAAAAAAACTATTGCCGATTTATAAATAATGTGATAAAATAATTGGTATAAAAGCATAGAAAAAATCAAAAATCTATATGTAAAAAAACGGAGGAAGATTTATGGAT
>JAZOQX010000025.1:0-27923 GCA_045656325.1 Eubacteriales bacterium | reverse complement strand
ATGTTCCGGTCGTAGACCACGCCCCGCTGAGCCTGCACGCCGGTGGTACGGGTCTGATTTTTCAGTGCCAGCGCAGCGTACCGGTCATAGCGCACCACCATCAGTCCCGTCAGCTGCGCCAAAATGGGCAAAAATGCAAGGCAGCCGAAGCATAGTCCCGTTTTTATGATCCGCAGGTGTTGACCGGTATTGTGCCGGAGGCGGTCATAGTGTTTTTTCTTCCCTTTTGCCATCAAATTCTCCGTATGGACGGTTCGCCCGCCAATCAGCTGATATTGGAAAAAAGTGACACCTCGTCTATTGAATAAGGAACCGTTTTTTCAGTCAATACTCCCGATATAAGAAATTGTGTCGGGAGTATTTTTATGTACTACAACAAAGTTGAAATATGCGGTGTAAATACCGCCAAGCTGAAGGTATTATCGGACGAGGAAAAAAGAACTCTTTTAAAGAAAACCAAGGACGGAGACGAACACGCAAGACAAGAGCTGATTTACGGGAATCTTCGTCTGGTGCTCAGTATTATCCAACGCTTTACCAATCGCAAGGAAAACATGGATGATCTCTTTCAGGTCGGATGTATCGGACTTGTAAAGGCAGTGGATCATTTCAATATTGAATTGGACGTGAAATTTTCGACCTACGCCGTCCCCATGATTATCGGAGAAATTCGACGATATCTTCGCGACAATAATTCTATTCGAATCAGTCGCTCCGTGAGGGATCTTGCTTATCGCGCTTTGCAGGCAAGAGAGGAATTGATCCGCGAAAAGGAGTGTGATCCCAGCGCTGAAGAAATTGCGTTGAGAATCGGAGAAAAGAAGGAGGCTGTGGTTCGCGCCATGGAGGCGATTATTGAGCCGATCTCGCTCTATGAGCCTGTATTCAGTGAAAATGGGGATTCTATTTACGTGATGGATCAGCTGAGCGATGCCAACAGCTCTGACGAGATATGGCTGGAAAATATCGTACTGCGGGAAGCCATGCGGAGATTGAGTGAACGGGAAAGAAAAATTATTCTTCTCCGTTACTATCGAAACAAAACGCAAATGGAGATCGCCGAAGAGATCGGAATTTCCCAAGCGCAGGTGTCCCGACTTGAAAAGGGTGCTTTAGAGCATATGCGAAAGCAAATATAAAAAAGGAAACGGTTGTTTTTGAACAACCGTTTCTTTCGTTTCCTTTAAGGCTTACAGGATCCGCACGCGCTATATCCGTCTGCCAGCAGCGTCTCCTTGTCTCCGCTGTATAATTGCTTGTTATTCTCATGAATGCTTGAGACCGAGGCACAATTCGGCTTATGAATCCTTTTGCTGGAGGTGTTTAACACATAGGTTACCACATTGCCGTCAGAGTCGGTATAAACCTCGCTTTCCGCTTCGCCGGAGACAGACGGCGCTTCGCTGCTCAGCCAATTTTCTCCCGTGGCATAATCAATCACAATACCCGGCTGCACGTTATAAACGTACACGTTGAAGCAAATCGATTCTCCCCGATCCTCCACAGAGTATGCCTCCATTTGTACGCCATGCGCCACCAAATTGTTTCCGCTATAGAGAGGAGTTACGCGATACATCACGTGACAGCTCGGCTCCTCCTTTAAGTAGTCGGCAACCATATTTTCAAACGGAAGCATTCCCTCCACGTTAAAATACCGCGTTCCCGTAATCAGATTTTTCACATTGGCATTTTCGCCCGTCAGCTGAAAACCGATCAGGTGGGAGCGGTTATAGAGATAGCCGCCGTCCACCAAGCTCGTATCGTATTTTTTATTCACCCATCCGCTGGGCTTCACGCTGCTGATAGATTCTCGGTCTTCCGTCGGCATAAGATCCTTTCCGATACAAGCCATGGTCATGCCGCAACGCCCAAGAGAATCCAAGGGACTGTAATATTCATAGGACGCGGTAACGATTTCGTCCTCCGAAAACGTCGGAATTCCATTGTTGAGAGAAACGTAGGGTGTTCCCGAATAGGCGGGAATCGTTACTCCGTTGTCAAGCTCTATGGGCGCATACGATTCGAAGGATTCCGTACCCGAGCCGTTGTTTTCGACAGACGGCTCATAATCGTCTCCGTAATAAAAATCATCCTGTCCAAAATCGCATCCCGCAAGCAGGAACGATGCCGCCAATAATAACGCAAGCCACAGTGACAAAAATTTCTTCATCGTTTATAGATCTCCTTGGTAATTTTTTCGTGTGAAAATCCAACGAACTCGCTTTGATGCGCCAAAGCGAAACCATTGGACCGAAAATCCAACTCTAATCGGACGTCGGACGGATAATGCCGATTCCACCCATACACGGTAATTTGTCTGATGGAATCGAGACATGAAAGAAAATCAACGGATTCAACGAAGCAGGTATCCCCTTCTCCCGCATACTCCCACGCATTCTCCATGCATACGTAGGGAATTCCGCTTTCCGAAAACAGCTTCTCGGAAAAGGGGGTTATATAAAGCGTTCCCTCCAAATGTTCGCCGATATCCTCTATGACGCGGCGGTCCTTGCTTTGCCGTCGGCAATTAAACAAAACGCCCCTTCGATCATCCAGACAGATTATAACGTTCAAATCGGTTCTCCCTTCTGAAGCTTAAATCCGAACAATATAGTTTTCCTTACGGGGCGATGCCTTTGGCGTCTCGCAATCGCCATATCCAAGGGCGCAATGTCCGATTCCCACGTAGTCTCCCTTGATCCCCCATGAATCAAGCAGCGCTTTTCCCTCGTCGCTTTCAAATTCCTCTCTTGCGCGGTGTATCCAACAGGAATCCACGCCCAAGGCATAGGCGGCATTCATCAGATTGCCCATGACAAGGCTTCCGTCCTCTAAGTGCGTGGGAACGGTTCGGTCCGCCAACACCACGACGATGGTAGGCGCTCCGTAAAAGGGATCGCTTCCCTCCCGTCCCATGATTCTTGCGTTCATTTCGCGCAAGATCTCTCGTGTTTTTGCATCCTGCACCACGACCATGACGGGCGATTGCCGATTGCGTCCCGTTGGGGCATAGGTTCCTGCCTTTAAGATTTCGGATAAAATCGCTTCCTCGATCTGCTTATGTTGAAAGCTTCTTACACTCCTGCGTTCGCAAAGTGTTTGAATTACTGTATTTCCCATCATTGCATCCTCCTTTTTTCTGTTTTTATTATACCATAATTTCATGATGACTTCAACCATTCTGTGACAAAAATCTTGACATAACTTCAAGAAAATGCTATAATGCAACTGTAAATAAAAAGCGAGGTGTTTTATGATGAATGAAAAAATGGGCTTTCACCATATTGGCTTAAAATGCGCGGATTTAAAGAAATCCGAAGAATTTTACCGCGCGATCGGATTGACCGAGGTAGTGCGCTGGGGCGAAGGAGAAAAAGAGATCGTCATGTATGATCTGGGAGACGGAGGACGAATCGAATTGTTTGCCAACGGCGGCGACGATTTTTCTGCCAACGGAAAATGGATCCACTTTGCGATTGCTGTGGAGGACGTAACCGAAGCGTACAACCGAGCGCTTGCCGCAGGCGCTGTTTCTTCGGTCGCCCCCAAGGTAGTTCCCCTTGACTCTAAGCCCGAGAAGATCACGATCAACGTGGCATTCGTAAAGGGACCCGATGGAGAGGAGCTTGAATTTTTCAAGCAGCTTGCCTGATCCCCGCTTGTAAAGAAATCCCGTATGCGTCAATGCATCGACGCATACGGGATTTCTGCTATTTGGTTTCAATCATAAAGAACGCTGCGGATTTAGGCTCGTTAAAGACCACGTGGAGGTTGTTTCCATCATGGCTGAACGTCGCATTGGGAGCGAAGGGATACCCCATCGTTACGGAAGCGATTCCCTCCTCAATGCAGATATCCTGCTCGGTATCCTCACCCAAATTCCAAACGGCAAGGGCGATCTTTTTACCGTCCTTCAAACCGGACGCAACCTTTTCTTCCTTAAATTTCGTAAGACCGTGAGGCAAATACGGAAGCGCGCGCTTCTTCATGTCCGTCAAGGAATTAAAGAATTTCACGCCATCGGCAACCAGCTCCAGCTGATGCTCGTTCATCCGCTCCAGATGGCTTGCCAAATGCATTCTTCCAAGGAAGCTGTTGACCATATTCATAATGATCTGCCGATCGGTAATCTCCTCGGGCTGACATTTTCCAACTGGATAGCTCCATACGGCAGCCTGCTCGGGAATCACCGCCGTCAGAATGTTTCCTGCGATGCACGGATATTTCAAATAATCCACCTGATCCGAGGTGGAAACCAAGGAGAACGCGGACAAGGACTTGTAATCCATTCTCATACCGCCCGAAGCGCATCCCTCAAAGATGGTGTTCGGGAACTTTTTGGTCATTTCACGCGTCCAATCCAAGAAGGCATTGGCACAGGACTCCAAACCCTCGCCCGCGCAGAAGGAAAGGTAATCGGTTCCGACACCCACGTCCTGATTATAGTCAAACTTAATGTAATCCGCTCCGTAATCCTCTACCATTCTGCGAATGGTCTCGGTCATATAAGCGCGGACCTTTTCGTTGCGGTAATCAAGGAAATGTCTGCCCATAACTGCCAATCGCTTGCCGTTTCTCTGCATAAAGCAATCGTCGTCATAGTATTTCAGCATATCCTCGCACTGGATACCGATGACCTCAGGCTCGATCCAAAGACCCGCCTTCATACCAAGCGAACGAATGAAATCGGTGGTGGCTCTCACACCGTGGGGGAATCTTGCCTTGCTTTCGATCCACTGTCCCACGTAAGGATAGATCACGTTGCCAGGCTCCTCGTTGTGCCAGCCGCAATCAATCACGTAGTATTCCACACCCGTCTTGGCAACTACGGGAGCGTAGATCCTCGTCGTTTCCTCACTGGGGCTGTCCCAAGACAGATGCATATACTCGTTAAAGATGGTAGGCAGATTTTCATCGATGGGAGCAAGACCCGCAATATGTCGGCGGTACTTCGTCATTTCTCCCACAAGCTCATTGATGGACCTGCCAAAGGTGATTGCCGAGTAGATCGTGGTATACACCTCCCCAGGCTTCAAGCATTTACTCCATCCGCCATAGGTAACGTTGGGACCGCTCATATACAATGCGTATTCCGCCGTTCCCGCAATCTCATAGTACCATCCCGCGTTGCTTTCGATCTGGAACATAACCATATCACCCGTGGCGGAATCCTCCAGAATCACCTGAGGCAGCGCCTCCTTGGTAGACCAGCTTCCAATATTGGCAAAGAAGATTTTCTTCTGCATTCCCGTTTTGAAGCCGCCTACGCCCAAGTCGTCAAAGGAATGACGAATGGGCTGACATTCGGAATGATGGCTCTGCGTAAACTGCGTAATATAGAGATCCTTTGCGCCGTCCCGACCGTTGCTGCCAAAGCCCGTGAGCACCATGGAAGAAACCTCTTCCAAAACCTGATCCTCATTCGAGATATTCTTCACCTCGGTATGCATACGAAGGACTTCGTTATTTTCATACGCCTCAAAATAGGATTTGACGCGGACCTGCTCGGATTTTTGCTCAATGATCAGAGTATTTCCCTCCACCGAGTGGGAAACGTACCGCATCTTGCGTCCTTCGCTGCTTGCGATCATGCGAACGCCCGCGTGAGTCGGCTTATTCTGTCCGCAAATCTGTACCTCCGCGAAGACACTTCCCTTGGGGCAGTTGAAGCAGCCGCATTTGGTCATCAAGACACGATTGTCCTCGTCCACGAGAAATTCCAGATTCTTAAAAGAAATATTCATGATTTCTTATCTTCCTTTCCTTATTTATTCAAGAATATACTATTCATATTGTAAAATATTTCACTTTAAAAGTCAATTCAAATTATATTCAAAAAGCAAAGAATTTCTTTGATATTTCTTCATTTTTCTCATTTCGTTTCTTGGAAAAGAAATCCCTCAAAAGCTGCGCGCATTCTTCCCCGCAAACCCCTTTGACAATCTCAAAGGAATGATTGAAGGGATAGAGATTCATGTCCATCAGGCTTCCGCAGCATCCCGCAGCGGCATCCTTTGCTCCGTACACGACACGACCGATCCTTGCGTTGACGATCGCCCCCGTACACATAGGACATGGCTCCAGCGTCACGTAAAGACAGGAATCGGGTAATCGCCAGTCACCGTATTTCCGACAAGCCTCCTCAATGGCAAGAAGCTCGGCGTGAGCCGTTGCGATTTTATTCGTTTCCCTTAGGTTGTACGCGCTCGCAAGCACCTCTCCGTTACAAACCAGAAGCGCTCCCACAGGAACCTCGCCGAGCTCTGCCGCCTTTTTGGCAAGACAGATCGCCTCTTCCATATACATATGGTCAATTTTTTCTTGTTCTGTGTTTGAAGGCAATTTGTTTTTTCTCATAAAACCACTCTCTTTTTGATTTCGTTACCAGAACTGTACCAATTCCGAAACGTAATTGAACAGATACGGATTACAATAGAAGATTTCAATTGAATATTTGGCAAATATCATAAAGAAGCAATACGCGCCGCTCGCAAACAAAGCAATGCGAAGAAAGGCGTTGATCCACTCACCGTGAAGCGACTGCCTATTTTCATATAGAAAGCAGGTAAAAAAAATCGCTCCGAGACACGCTAAGCACGCAAAATCGCTGACGTAGCGCTGCAACAATCCCGCTCCCTGCGCGTCAAATACGCCGATTGCCAAGGAAAGACATAAAGGAATCAAGCAAAACCCAAGTAGTCCCCGCTCACGCACTGCTCGCCATTTTGACGGCAACAGGAAAAGACACCAAAGCAGCGGAATCACCGCAAGAATACCGCCAAACATTGGCTCCGTGATGGTGGTCCCCAAATAGTTTGTTGCCACCGTCGTTGGCTGAACGAACGGAAATACCGCGGTAATATTCGGAAGCTGGAAGAAATACGTGAAGATCGAAAGACCTATACGCTCCACACGATATCCTCTTCCCGTCATATCATTGGTGGTTAGATTATAATTCGCACCAAAATCAAAGGGAGAACCGAAACGGGCGTAATTGTACCACATAAGCCCAGCCGCAACGATCAGATACGGAAGGATCAGCGCCACCGTTGCTTTCCACCCTTTTTTAGAGAAAACGGAACGATCCTTAAATACCGCCCTCCAATAGATCACAAAAATCAGAGCAGATCCCAAAAGCAATTGGGGACGGCAGGCGGCCACCAGCGCCATACACAAGGAGCCGAAAAAGGCAATTCCCCAGCGGACTCCTCCGTGGTCTTCTGCCAGCATCCAAAGATATAGTCCGAATACGGTGAATGCCAACGCCGCAATAATGGGTATGGAATAGAAATCGGGTCGCTTGGCAATGAAAATTCCACAGGACGCATTGATAAGGATCAGGGACAAAATCAAATAGGACAAAAACGGAATTTTTTTCTTCGAAAAGTATTTTTTGATGATCCTTGCGATCAAAAGAAAGGATCCTATCGCAAAGAGGCAAAGATAAAACTGTACGGCGAGCAGATTGGGCATGGCCGTTCCCGTAAGCAAATAAAACGGCAGATAGAGCATCAAAACGGGCAGGACGCCAAAATACACGTAATATTTACCCTCAAAATATGCCGCGTCCCAATGAACCGATTCTCCGTGTAACCGAATCTGCTTCTCCCGTTCGGCGCGGTCGTAGGGATTTTCCATCTCTGCCAAAAATTTCGGCGGCTCTTCCTCTAAACAGAGCCGTCCCTCCGCAAAGGATTTCGCAAGCTCCTGATATTGGGACGTATGCTCGGATGGATTATCCGCAAACGCGGGATTCATCAAGGAAATGCCAAGCAACAATAATATCTCCGCAAGAACCACGATCGCGATTACCGCTCTTTGGCGAAACGAATCCTCAAAGGCGTATTGAAAGAATCTCCCTTTGGGACGCAGAACCCAAAACAGAAATAAAAGCGCAGTCACGCCAAGCATTCGCACAGGACTTAGGCGAATCGACTGCGGAGTATTTAGATATATTCCGTTGATCTGATAGGTTTTTGCACGGTCCGTAAAGAAATCCAGTCTCAGATAATCGGTTTCTCCGTTGGTAAGAACAAAAAGATATTTTGTGGACTCCACCTCAGACATGACCGTCTGCGCGGGAAGCCTCATGGGGTTTTCGTTGGAACGATCGGTAATATATACGGTTACGTAGGTATTTACCGCCGATTGGGTGGAATCTCTTCCCGCAACGTCAACGTATACGTTATAAACCTTGGCATCGAGATCGTTGATCTCCACGTAGGGAGTGGTATTGGCGTTCGGCTTATAGACGTTCTCCTCCCCGTCAACAAGATGAAAGCCCGAAAGAGCAAGCTTATCAGAAAGATCGATCGGTTCATATTCATAGGATTGATAAAAGCGGAAATTGAATACGGTCAACTCGGAAAGCACCGCAAGAACCGCGCAAAAAGCCAGCGCCCTCTTCCAAGAAGCTCCCTTTACGGTCCTCACGCCTTCATGCCACAGAAAAAGGAAAAAAAGGGATCCGAGAATACTTGCGAGCAATTTTATAATGGAAAAATCAAGCGGTGCCCGAAGGTCCATAAACAGTACCATCAGCATTCCGTTCACAAATATTTCGCCAATCAAAAGCTTTGTCCAAACAGAAATCCCTTGAAGCGTCTTCTTTATACCGATTGCTTTTATTCTTGGCATCTCGCAGGTGAAGAAAAGAAACAGAGGAATCAAAAAAAGCATAAGAAATTCCTTCTATCGTTTTTATTTTACCATAGCACCCAATATTTGTCAATCAAAAGAAGTCGTTTTTAGAAGCCAAAAGGCTTGCCTTAGCAAGCCTTTTGGCTATTTTCTGTAATACACGTAATACGCAATTACCGTGCGAACGCGTCCGCCGTTTTCTATATCGGGACCTGTGAGAACCACGCCATCCTTGGAAAGAAGCTCCCATATTTGAAGCTCGTCCAGCTTACAACGGAACACAACGTCGGCTGACGCGTACAGGATCATTTCGTCATCCCGAATGTTCAGTCCTCCGCTGCGTCCAATGACCTCGTCTACCTCGTCGATTTTTTCGGTTACATACCGAATATGCTTACCGTTGACGGAAAGCGCCATTTCTCGTTGGAATTTTTTACTGTTCGGATTTTTACTTCGTGTTAGTTTTTTGAAAAGTCCCATAGTTGTTCTCCGCGATCTTATTCTGCCTTTAAAATTACCGCGCTGCGCGCTTCAACGCTGCCCGAATACATCTCGCCGCTCAGCAGATCCACGCAAGGCGTATCCATAGCATATTCCATAGGAGTCTCGCCTGCATTGACAAGGACGGACACCTTCTCTTGCCTGCCTTCACGGACGTAAACAATCCTGTCCCCTTCTGCGTACAACACTCGGAAATCACCGTCAGCAAAAACGGGATGCTCCGCGCGAAGCCTTCCGAGCAGGGTGTAAAATTCCAAAAGCTCCTTGTTTTCCTTTCCCCAAGGATACGGACGACGGCAAAACGGGTCGTGATAGCCCTCCAGTCCCGCTTCGTCGCCATAAAAAACCGAGGGAACGCCATACACGGTAAATTGGATCGCCGCCGCCAATTTCAAAAGAGTAACACCTCTTTGATATTGCTTCTCATCCAACCGTCTATGAGCCAAAACGTCGTTGCTAAGGTCTTGATCGCGATGGGCTCCCTCGCCCAAAACGGTCAAAATACGCTCGGTATCATGGGTACCCAAAAGGTTCATCAAGCTATCGCAAACCTCCTTGGGATAGGAGGCGTAAATCTCCTTCAGCGTATCGCCGAGAAATTCCCCGTCGCCATCCTGAAGAAAGGCAAGGATTCCGTTTCGAAGCGGATAATTCATCACACTATCCAACTGTCTTCCTTGGAAATATCTGCGCCGTTTGCCATAGGCAACCTTTACGGCAGCATTTTCCCAAACCTCTCCGATAATGATTGCTTCTCTGTCCGAGGCGTTTTTGACGGTTTCTCTGAATTCATCCAAAAATTCATCCGACAATTCATCTGCCACGTCCAAGCGCCATCCGCCGATGCCCTTGTTCACGTAGGCTTCGCCCACACCGCCTTTTCCCGCGAAGAAATCTCTGCATTCCTTGACCTCATGATTCAGCTTCGGAAGGATCTCGATCCCCCACCACGTCTCATATTGAGTCGGATATTTTTTAAATCGGAACCAATTCCGCCAAATCGAATCGGGATCCGTATAGGCACCGTGACCGCCATATTCTCCATAACGGTCAAAATAGCGGCTATTGTCTCCCGTATGATTGAATACGCCGTCCAGAATGATCTTCATACCAAGCCGATCCGCTTCGGACAAAAGATGATCAAATGCCTCCTTGCCGCCGAACATACCGTCGACCGCCAGATAGTCACCCGTATCATACTTATGATTGGAATAGGCTTTGAAAATCGGACTCAAATACAGAATACCAACACCGAGGTCCTTTAAATAAGGAAGCTTTTCGGCAACACCCCAAAGGTTTCCGCCAAAAAACATATTATTGGAAAGCTTGTCTCCATTCTTCTCGGGATATTGGGGGATTCCGTTTTCCCAGTCCTCATTCATAATCACGTCGGATCTTGCTTCAACCGATCCGTGTCCGCGGTAAAAGCGATCCACGAAGATATGATACATCACTCGTCCCGAAAACCAATTCGGCGTATGAAAATCCGAATTGTGGATCAAAAGGGTAAATCGATCCTTCGATTGCCGTTCCAAAGAAAAGTCGACTTGATTGCTCGTAGAGGTAAACAAGGTATCGCTTCCCCGTAAAAATAAAAGCTCGTAAAAGAACAAGCCCTCCTCACGACCGTCACATAATTGTTTCGTATCTAAAGAAAAACGGTATTCGTCGATTCCCAATTCGGTTTGAAAAAAGCGAAACGGGAAATCCCGATCCTCTTCTCCGTCTCGACAAATACGCAAAACCACCGCGCCGGCACCCAGACGTCTGGGTGCCTCAACGGTGAAAGTAATCACATCGCCGACAGCGAATGCCCCTCTGTGAGAGGCATCGCTGCCGTTTACCTTTTTTTTGATGATCGGCATCGCCGATGCTTCAATTCTTGTTAGCATTCAGATTTCCTTGCTCTTATTTCTGTTTCTTTTTGGGTGCCTCGTCCGTCATCTGACGAAGATTCCAAATATTCCGCGCATATTCATGAATGGAACGGTCGGCGGCAAAATATCCTGCGGATGCAATATTCATCAAGGACATTCTGTTCCACTTTTCCTTATCCTGATAATCGCGAATCGCGCGCTCTCTGGTCATATGGTAGGATTCAAAGTCAGCCATACACATATAGGGATCGGCAATTCCGGGTCCCGAGAGCAGATAGTTAGCGATTTCGGAGAAGGATACGCCCGCAAAGCCGACATTGAGCGCATTGATAATCCTCTTCAAACGTTCGTTGTTCGCATAATATTCCGCGCAGTTGTATCCGCGGAGCCAAATGTCATCTACCTCAGAGCTGGTCAGACCGAAGATATACATATTCTCCTTGCCTGCCGCCGCCAACATCTCAATGTTCGCTCCGTCCAGCGTTCCGATGGTCATTGCGCCGTTAATCATCAGCTTCATACAGCCCGTACCACTGGCTTCCTTTCCTGCCAAGGAGATCTGCTCGCTGATCTCCGCTGCGGGAATCAGATGCTCTGCCAAGGTCACGTTATAATCCTCCAAGAACACCACCGCAAGCTTCTGACGGACAACGGGATCGTTTTCGATCTCCTTGCCCAAGCAGTAGATCAGCTTGATAATGTTCTTTGCCATATAATATCCGGGAGCCGCCTTCGCGCCAAACAGGAAGGTCTGGGGCTGGAAGTCCATTTCGGGATGCTCCTTGATATCCAGATAAAGACCGATGATATTCATCACGTTCAAGAGCTGACGCTTGTATTCGTGCAGTCGCTTGATATGCACGTCAAACAAGGAATGGGTATCGATCGCTTTTCCCGTCTTCTGGTACAGATAATCGGCAAACGCAATCTTATTCTCATGCTTGATGCGACGAATTTCATCCAAAACGCCCTTATCGTTGGCATACTTTGCAAATTCGCTCAGTTCCTCGGGATTGTGACGATAGCCCTTTCCGATGGTATCATCCAACAGATTTGCCAGCTTGGGATTCGAGTAGCACAGCCAACGACGATGGGCGATACCGTTGGTAACGTTGCAGAATTTCTCGGGATACATAGCGTAAAAGTCCTTGAAAATGGACTTGGTGAGAATCTCGGAGTGCAGTTTGGATACGCCGTTGATCGAATGACACGCAACCGCGCAAAGATTTGCCATGCGTACCTGACCGTATCCGATAATGCTCATTTTGGAAATCCGATTCCAGTTTCCGGGGAAAAGCTGCCAAGCCTCGCGACAGAAGCGCACGTTGATCTCCTTGATAATCATGTGGATTCTGGGGAGCTTCAGACGGAACAGATCCTCGTTCCACGTCTCGAGAGCCTCAGGCATGACCGTATGGTTGGTATACGAGCAGATCTTGGTTACCGTATCCCACGCTCTCTCCCATGAATAGAAATATTCATCGATAAGGATTCTCATCATCTCGGGAATACAAAGCGTAGGATGGGTATCGTTGATATGGATGGCAACCTTATCCGCCAAATTATCAAGCGTACCGTATACCGCCATGTGGTCGCGGATAATGCTCTGACAGGATGCGGATACAAGGAAATACTGCTGAGAAAGACGCAAAAGCTTTCCTTCGATATGGTTGTCGGAGGGATACAAAACCTTGGAAATAATTTCCGCGTTGGTGCTCTCCTCCATCGCTCTCGTATACTGTCCTTGCGTAAAAAGACCCATATTGAAATTATGCGTATCTCTTGCCTTCCACAGGCGAAGCTGGCTGACTGCCTTGCTGTCCGAGCCTGAAATCATCAGATCGTAAGGGACCGCTTCAATTTCCTCACAGTCATCGTAAAGGATCTCCAAATGACCGTCCTTCCAATTTTCCCGAACATGACCGCCCATTTTCACTCGGTAGACACGGTCGGTTCTGGGAACCAGCCATACCTCTCCGCCGGGTAACCAGTTATCGGGAAGCTCGACCTGCATACCGTCAACGATCATCTGCTTGAAAAATCCGTATTCGTAGCAGATGGAAAATCCAGTTGCGGGGTAATCCAAGGAAGATAGCGAATCCATAAAGCAAGCGGCAAGACGGCCGAGACCGCCGTTACCCAAGCCCGCGTCAGGCTCACAGGAAAGAATGTCCTCCATGTCAAAGCCGTATTCCTTTAACGCGGCTCCGTATTGCTTATCCAATCCCAAATTGCAAAGATTGGTTTTGAGGGAGCAGCCCAACAAGAACTCCACGCACATATAATAGACGCGCTTCGCGCCCTTGGCGTTGACCTCTTGCTTGAAATCTCCCCGCTTTTGGGTCAGAATGTCCTTGACCGTCATAGCGACAGCCTTATACATCTGATCGCGGGAGGCATCCTTCGGTGTGCAACCGAAATAACGGGCAAGCTTTGCTTCAATGTTTTCTTTTACGTCTGATTTCTTCAGGTTGTTTGTCATGTTCTGTTTGTTCCTTTCCAATTTCGCGCTGTCCTTCCACAGCGCATTGCCACTCGGGCAAGTAATTCATTTAAAGAGACGCATACATCTCTAAATATTTAATTGCTGAAACGTTCCAAGAGAAGTCGGTTCTCATGATCCGTCCGATCAGTTTTTTTCGACGCGGCTCGTCGTTCCACAGATCGATCGCCGCGCGTGTGCGCTCTGCAAGCTCGTCGGCGCTGTAATTGGCAAAGGTAAATCCGTTGCCGTGTATCTGATCATCTTCTTCCCAGTATCCCTTGATCGAGTCGAAAAGACCGCCCGTTTCACGGGTTACGGGAATGGCGCCGTAGCGGGATGCGATCATTTGAGACAATCCGCAAGGCTCACTCTTGGACGGCATCAAAAAGATATCGGTCGCCGCATAAATCCTGCGGGAAAGATCTCTGTCGTACGTCATCAAAGCCCGAACCTTATCGGGAAACGCCTGCTGCAGCTGCTCAAAAAAACTTTCATACATCGCTTCTCCCTTTCCAAGCACCACGAGCTGCACGTCGCGTTCGCTCAACAACGGGTGGATCATCTCGGTAATCAGATCCAAGCCCTTGTGAGATGCCAAGCGTGAGATCACGGAAATCATGGGAACGTCTTCGTTCAGAGGCAGTCCGACCTCCTCCTGCAAAGCCCTTTTATTTTCGTACTTTGAAGGAATGGAGCGCCACGTAAAGTTTTTGGCAATACCGGGATCCTTTTGCGCGTTATAATACGTATAATCGATTCCGTTCAGGATACCGCAAAGCTTCTCGGAATTTTCGGCAAGAATCTCGTCAAGCCCATGAGAGTACTCGGGCGACAAGATCTCCGTCGCGTATCTCGGGCTTACCGTACTGACCTTGTTGGCGCAAACGATAGCACCCTTCATCAGGTTGATGCAGCCGTCGTATTCCACGATGGAACGATCATCCTCAGAAAGCTCAAATATATCTCCGAGAATCGAGAAATCGTATTTTCCCTGATATTCGATATTATGGATCGTAAAGACGGTCTTAATATTCTCATATCCAGAAATCTGTCTGTACTTCCGATCGAGATATACCAAGCTCAGGGCAGCCTGCCAGTCGTGTGCGTGGATCACGTCGGGATAAAATCCGATCACGCCCAGCATATCGATGGCAGCCTTGCAGAAAAAGGCAAACCGTTCGCCGTCATCGTAGTTCCCGTAGAGCGCATTACGTTTGAAATAATACTCGTTGTCAATGAAGTAATAGGTAACGCCGTCCTTCACGAGACTGCGGACACCGCAATACTGACACCGCCAAGACAGGGTCAGCTCGTATTCTGCCTCCTGCGTCATCTGCGCTCGCCATTGCTCCGAGACAGCGCCGTACAGCGGCATAACGACGCGTACGTCCGCTTCTCCCGCAGCAGCCTCTTGAATCGCAACGGGAAGCGATCCCAACACGTCGCCTAGTCCTCCCGTCGCCGCAAAGGGCATTGCCTCCGCTCCGATAAATAAAATCTTCTTCATATTCTTTCCCCTTCGTTATTTTACACGGTTATTTGGTGATTTATACCATACTTCCCTTGGGAATGAAGAAGGGCATGGATTCGTGTCCCGAAAGCATTCTTCCGTCACGAATGACTACGTTTTTATCGGTGATCACGCAATTGAGCGTAACGTTATCTCCCGTTACCGTATCCTGCATGAGAATGGCATTTTTCACAACGGTTCCCTTGCCTACCTTGACACCGCGGAAGAGGATGGAGTTTTCTACGGTTCCCTCAATCATACATCCGTCTGCCACGTAGCTATTGGTTACCTTCGCTCCCTCCGTATACCGAGTAGGCGCGGAGTTCCGCAGCTTGGTGTAGATGGGATTCGAGGGAATGTTGACCAAACCGTTTCTTGCCTCGGGTGTCAGAAGCTTCATGGAATTGGCGAAATAGCTTGCCAAGGAGGTGATCTGAATAAAGATACCTTCATACAGATAGCGGAACACGCGGCTCTTTGCCAGACGGCGCGCTACGATGTCAAGATAGAAGTCGGTATAGCCGTGAGCGCCCGCGTCACTGATGGCGTTCAAAAGGAAGAGTCGATTGACAATCATGATATTGGTACTGATCTCGCCTCCGAGCTTTTCTCCCTTGATATACTCTCTTACCTCGGTAACGCTTCCGTTTTCGTTGGAGGTGATGAACTTACTGCGATCACCGATATCCGAGGATTCGTCTACCTTTCTGGTAACGATGGTGAGATCCGCTTGATTCTTAATATGCTTGTCGATAATCGAGGACAGATCAATGTTACAGATACAGTCACAATCCGAAAGGACCATCACTTCCTCCGTACAACGGGAAATGAAGCTGATTGCGCCCATCAACGCCTCCAAGCGAGAGGTATAAAGCTTTCCTCCGTTGGAATTCTCGTATGTAGTGATAAAAGGAGGAATCAGCTTGATACCGCCCGAGCGTCTCGCAAGATCCCAGTCCTTACCCGTACCGATATGGTCCATCAAGGACTGATAGTTGTTATGGGTAATGATACCGATTTTGTTGATTCCCGAGTTTACCATATTGGAAAGAGGGAAATCCACCAAACGGTAACGGCATCCAAAAGGAACCGATGCCATGGTGCGAATATTCGTCAATTCGGGGATAGAGGAATTATGAATATTAGAAAAGATCAATCCTGCAACTTCCATCTTAGTTCTCCTCCTTCTTTTGAATGTCCGCTTGGCTTGAGATCATGCGGTCGTCTTCAATTACCACACCGTCGGAAACGTCCAGCCCCGAGGCGATCACGGTAATTCCCTTCGCGCACTTAGGGCAAGCGCCGACCTTGCATCCCTTACCGATTCTTGAGCGCTCATCAACGATCGAATAGTTGACGATTGCGCCTTCATCGATCACCACCGCTTCCATAATCACGGAGTTTTCAACAACGGCACCCTCCATTACGCAAACGCCTGCGCCGATCACCGAATTTTTCACGGTACCGTAGATTTCACAGCCCTCGGTAATGGTGCTGTTTTCCACCACGGCATTCGGTCCCACGTACTGAGGAGAATGGGCTTCGTGACGGGAATAGATCCTCCATGCCTCGTCATTCAAGGAAAACGCGGGATTTTCGCCGAGGATCTCCATATTGGCTTCCCAAAGCGAAGAAATCGTTCCAACGTCCTTCCAATAGCCGCTAAATTCATACGCGTACATCCGCGCCTGATCCCGAAGCAGCGAGGGAATGATATTTTTACCGAAGTCGTTAGAGCTTTCGGGGTCCTCCGCATCCGCGCACAAATAGCGGAAGAGAACGTCCTTGGAGAAGATATAGATTCCCATAGAAGCCTTTGTACTATCGGGATTCTTCGGCTTTTCACTGAATTTGAAAATGCGTCCGTCGGCTTCGGTGCTGAGTATACCGAAGCGGCTTGCCTCTTCCAGCGGAACGTCGATGACGGCAATGGTACAATCCGCATTCATCTTCTTGTGATAATCCAGCATCTTCGCATAATCCATTTTGTAGATATGGTCACCCGACAAAATCAAAACGTAATCGGGATCGTAACGGTCGATGAACTGCAGATTCTGATAAATGGCGTTTGCCGTTCCCTTATACCAGTCCGCGCCGTTCTTTCCCTGATACGGGGGAAGGATCTTCACGCCTCCAAAGGCTCTGTCCAAATCCCACGGCAAACCGTTTCCGATATACTCATTTAACACAAGCGGTTGATACTGGGTTAATACGCCAACCGTGTCAATTCCCGAATTGACACAATTGGAAAGAGGGAAATCAATGATTCGATACTTTCCGCCGAAAGGAACCGCGGGTTTTGCGGTTTTCTCGGTCAGTGCATACAGGCGGCTTCCCTGTCCGCCCGCGAGGAGCATAGCAACGCATTCTTTTTTCCTGAACATAATTTCCTCCATATATTTTTCTTTAAATTGTCTTTCTGATCTTATGCTTCCACTCCTGTGGAAAGAGGTTTATTATTCCGGTATTTTGCTTTCTATGACTTATTTCTTGCTTTTTATTCGTTCCAGAACGGTCATCCCCAAGGGGGGGAGCCGAAGTCGGAGTTGATACCCCGAAGTCTCCGCCATTTTTTCTTTTTCAGCGAAAGGAAGGTTCAAATTCACCACTCCGCTTCCCGAGAATCGACAATCGTCGGAATTGAAGATCTCCCGATATTCCCCTTTATGCGGCACATTTACGACAAAGTCCTCGTATACCACAGGGGTAAAATTAATCAAGACGATCACGTCTCTTCCCTTTTTATCGATTCGGCGATAGGATATCACGCTTCTGTCGCGGTCGTCGGGCTCGATCCATGAAAATCCCTTCCATGAATCATCGGTCTGCCAAAAGCAGGGGTTCTCCAAATACAAATGATTCAATTCAGAAACGTAATGCTGCAGCTTAGCGTGCTGGTCGTAATCCAAAAGGAACCATTGAAGCTGAGAATTGTAATCCCATTCGTTGATCTGCCCAAACTCATTTCCCATAAAGCTGAGCTTTTTTCCGGGCATCGTCATCATATAGCCGAAAAACGCTCTCAAAGACGCAAATTTCTGCCAATGATCGCCGCTCATTTTTTGGAGAAGAGATCGCTTACCGTGAACCACCTCATCGTGGGAGAGAGGCAACACGAAACGCTCGCTGAAGGCATAGGTCATGGAAAAGGTCAGATTTTCGTGATGATATTTACGAAACAGAGGATCCTTGGCGGCATACGACAGAGTGTCGTTCATCCACCCCATATTCCATTTCAAATCAAAGCCAAGCCCGTCCGACCCTTGTCCCGTTACGTGGGGCCACGCGGTAGATTCCTCGGCGATCATCAACACCTCGGGATGATATTCCTTCATACAGGCGTTGAGCTTTTTGAAAAAGGCGATCGCCTCCAAGCACTGATTGCCCCCATAGGCGTTCGGCAACCACTCTCCGTGTCCGCGGTCATAGTCCAGATACAGCATGGAAGCAACCGCATCGACCCGAAGCCCGTCGATATGATATTTCTCCGCCCAGAACATTGCGTTGGAGATCAAGAAGGATTGAACCTCATTTCTGCCTACGTCAAACCGTCTGGTTCCCCATCCCTTATGCTCGATCCGATCCCAGCCCTGATATTCATACAGCGGCTTCCCGTCAAATTCGTACAAGCCATGCTCGTCCTTTGGAAAATGAGCGGGTACCCAATCCAGAATCACGCCGATCCCCGCTTCGTGCATGGAATCCACAAAGCCCATAAAATCCTCGGGCATTCCAAAGCGTGAGGAGGGCGCGAAATACGAACAGATCTGATACCCCCACGAACCGTCGAAGGGATGCTCCATGATGGGCATCAGCTCCACGTGGGTATAGCCCATCTGCTTGACGTAGGGCGCAAGCTCGCGGGCAATCTCGGAATAGGAGCAATACGAGCCGTCGTCCCGTCGCTTCCACGAGCCGAGATGGATCTCGTAAATATTCATCGGTTGGTTATAGTAGGTCTTCCTTTGCTTTTTCCGATAAGAAAGCCAGCCGCCGTCACGCCATTGATAGCCGTCCAAGCATCCGATCTGCGACGCGGTTTCGGACGGCGCTTTGGTGTGCGTTCCGTAGGGATCCGATTTGTAGGAGATCCGACCGCAGCCCACGATCTTATATTTATACATTTGCCCGTCCAAAACGCTCGCTCCTGACAGCGTAGTCTCCCAGACACCGCCATCCGTGATCCTCATCATCGGGTTTGCGTCCGACCAATCGTTGAAATCCCCCACAAGGAACACCTCTTGTGCATTCGGTGCCCACACGCGGAAAAGGATCCGATCCCCTTCTCTGTGCGCCCCCATAAATTCATACGCGCGATAATTCGTTCCTTGGTGGAACAAATAAGCGGCAACCTCGTGATTCAACGTCATGCTTTTCAAATCCTTTCTTTTGGCATACGCTTATAGTATGTTGTAATTCCGCAACATATATTCCCGTCTACCAAGAAGGAAATAGGAACTATGTCAACCCGTCATTGGGTTTGCGAATAAAAGATGATTTCATCAGGAAAGCACATTCCCAGCTTTTCTCTCGCAATTTTAATCTTATAGGCGTCATCCAAGGGGGCCTCGACCAAATATCTCAGTTCCTCAATCTCGTCGTTCAGCCGCTCGATATATGCCTCGTCGTTTTTCTTGTCCTCCATGATCTTGTTATATTTCATCAGACTCCAAAGGAAGAAGACCACGGAAAAAACGAACAGCAAAATCAAGAAAAGGAGGATGATCCGATGCGTACTGTTTTTCTGACTTTTAAAGTATTTCTTCAGCAGCATCTCTTCCCCCCATTGGACTATTTTTTTTGATTTAAGAAACCGTTTTCAGCCTTTTGTAAAAAATACCTTCTTACATATAAATTATACTCTTTTTTCTTTTTATTTGCAATACTTTTCCACATATTTTTCCTAATTTTATTCATTTTTTCACATAAAAAGTTCAATATTTTACAAATGGGATGAAAAATTATGTAAAATAAAACAGAAAAGGAGCATTCAATCCAAAAAAGCCCTCGCTCAAGCAGCTTACCGATGATTCTTCCCACCGAAGCGCGGCAAAGAAAAAAGCCGACCGCAGTCCCAACCAACGTAATCAATCTGTTTTTTCCGTCGTTGAAGGTATAATTCAAAACGACGATCCCAACGCCCGTTGTCGCAAGCAAAAAAACATCCTGTAAAAAAAGAACGCACCCTCGAATCCTCCGCTTTCCTTTGCTCATTGTTCTCCATTTTAACGGACGCTTGACCAAGGGAAGCGGCTTTTCGTATCGCGATCTCATGGATTCGTCCATCTCCTCCAGATGCAGCGCCATACGAACGAAGCGATTGAAATCGCACAAAAGCCCGATCTTAAACCCCCATCTGACCGCTTCGATCAGAAGGCTCAGCATCATGAACGGCGAAATTTCCATAACCGATCACCGTGATCTTTTACCAAGAAACCGACGCTTTTTCTCTCCGTCCTCGCAGGAATAGAATATCCCGTCGATGCGCCCGCTTAGGGTAACCTGTCCGCACTCCACGTCAAGCACGCCGATGCGGATATCCTGCCCCTCTACCGTCATGGTTCCGCAAAGGGTATGAAAAACCGCCCCCGTATCATCAAAGCATTCCACCTCCGTCACACCGCTAATCTTCATTTCCTTTCTCATTTGAACCAAAATCCCATGAACCCGTTCCGTTGTATCGCCCATATAAAAAACCTCCGCATACGATCTCAATCTATCCTATGCGGAGGTAGCCGTCAAATATGCACCTTCAACGGCTTATTCAATAATTTCATACATTCCTGCGGCATCTGCCTTTGCCACCGTTTCACGAACGCTTAGCACCCTCAGTTTCAATGTTTTTTGACCAAACGTAATGGAAATGATATCCCCCTCCTTTACGTCATAGGATGCCTTCGCCCTTCTTCCGTTCACCTCCACGTGCTCGGTATCACACGCATCATTGGCTACCGTACGCCGCTTGATAATCCGCGAAACCTTTAAATACTTATCCAGTCTCATAACCTCTCCTACCTTCAAAAAAATATGGCGGTCAGTTTTACTGACCGCCAATTTTTTAGTTTACGGAATCCTTCAGTGCCTTACCTGCGGTAAAGGTAGGATGCTTGCTTGCAGCAATCTTGATGGTCTCACCGGTTCTGGGGTTACGGCCCTCGCGAGCAGCTCTCTCCTTCACCTCGAACGTACCGAAGCCAACAAGCTGAACCTTGTCTCCTGCCTTCAATGCAGCAGCGATCGCATCGGTCATTGCGTTAACGGCAGCCTCTGCCTCCTTCTTCTTCAGTCCGGACTTTTCAACGATAGCCTCAACCAACTGTGTCTTGTTCATGATCTTTCACCTTTCTTTATTTTAAATTAAAAAGATTTCGAAACTTATCGGGAAAAACTCCCTCTAAACTTGTAGTAATTATATCACACTCTTATGGGAATTTCAAGTGGTTTTTTTACTTTTTTTCCAAAAAAATCATAATTTTTAGGTTTTTTTATGTTTATTTTCATCCCAAATTCGGTTCAGGCGCTCCACGGATACCTCTTCCATGGATTCCCCCTCCGCCAATACGGATTTTTCCACCAATTCAAATCGGTCAATAAACTTATCGGTGGCTCGATTCAGGGCGATCTCCGACTCCACGCCCAATTTTCTGCACAGTGAGGTAACGCTCAACAAAAGATCTCCCATTTCCTCTTCTATATGAACACGATCCATTTCCCTCATGGCTTCCTTTAATTCGGATAATTCCTCATAGATCTTATCCATGACAGATTCCGAATCGGGAAAATCAAAGCTTTTTGCCTTTTTCCCTACCTTTTCGGCTCGCATCAACGCGGGAAGCATGGGCGGAATGGCGCGAAGCTTATCGGTCACGGTCTTTCTTTCCTTTTCCTCGCTCTTGATTACCTCCCAATTGGAGAGGACCTGCTCCGAGGTATCTGCCTGAACCTCACCAAACACGTGGGGATGGCGATGGATCAATTTTACGCAAACGTCATTGGCAACGTCATGAACGGTAAAGCAATCCCTTTCGGCTTCGATCTGTGCGTGGAATACCACCTGAAGCAACAGATCTCCCAGCTCCTCACGAAGAAGAACGGGATCCTCCGTATCGATGGCTTCAACAACCTCATAGGTTTCCTCAATCAGGTCCCTTCGAATACTTTTATGGTTTTGCTCCCTATCCCACGGGCATCCCTTTTCGGAGCGAAGAACCTCCAAAAGAAGGATCAAGTCCTCAAAGTCATAGCGTTCCTTTTCCAAAAGGATTCCAATCTTTTCCTCAACCGTTACCATAATGCTTATTCTGTCCTTTCCTTTAATAAATATACCTTTTTGAGAATCCTGCTTCCGATCGGAAGCCGTTCTATATCCTCTCTGGTGATGATTTTCATCATGATCGCAAGAATCGCATAGCTCATTGCAGCCAAGGCGACGGCAACCATGGTGGCAACCGCCCCCCCTTCACCGTCCTCGGCGAGAATTGAGTAGATCAGTGCGGCAATCGTCACCGAAACACAAGAAGCAACCATGGGCTTGCCGTATATATGAAGCATTCCTTTGGATGCCGTCCGCCGTGGCACACACTTTCGCAAGAAATACAAATTTACCAACGTAATGGTGACGTTACATAAAAACGTGCTGATCGGCGCGCCCATTGCGCCCACGTCGGGCATACCGACCAAAAGGTACGCAAGAATCAGTTTTACAATCACACCGATCAGCATGGAGATCACGGGAAGGACCGTGTGACGGTATGCCTGTAAAATCGCATTGGTGGTGGTAATCATGCCCGAAAAAAGGATGGACGCTCCCAGAACCGACAAAAGAGGCGCCGCCATCGCAACGGCAGACTCCTGACCTTGAAAAAGCAGCTGCAGAATGGGCTTCGCAAACACCAGAATGCCAAAGGAGGCGGGCATGGAAAACAGTACGGTCAGGCGAATGGATTCCTCGGAAACCGCAGCCTCACCGATCCGATCCTTCCCCGCAAGCGTAGCCGAAAGTTTCGGGATCAAAACCAAGCTGATGGGTGTAATCAAGGATGGAATCAAGCTGAATACGGGAACCGCCAACGTGGTATAGGCTCCATAAATCTCGTTCGCCTCATATGACGTCATGCCTATGGAGCGCAAGCGATACATCATGATGGTCATGTCCACCACCTTCGTTGCGCTTAGAAGGACGGCGCCCATGGTAATGGGAATTGCGATTTTCAGTAATTGACGTAAAATCGGGCTTTTGTCAGCGGATTCCCCCAAGCGTCCGATTCGGTGCGTATGCTTGGCAAGAAACAGATAACCCGCCGATAGCGCCATTCCCGCCGTTACGCCCAACATTCCGAAGGCGGCAATCGCGGGTGTGGATAGTCCTCTCGACACGCCCCATGCCGCAAACCAAACTCCAAAGATCAGCTTTCCCAATGCCTCCAAAAGCTGAGAGACGGCAGTAGGTCCCATACGATGGAGTCCTTGAAAATACCCCCGCGCAGCGCCCGAATAGCAAGCCAACAGCAAGGACGGCGAAATGGCAAGAACGCAAAGATACGCATCCGTATTTCCCATTGCGGTCGAAATCAGTCTTGAAAACAAAAGCAGGATCATGCTTCCTATGAGTCCCATCCAGAGAAAAAGCCTACGGGCTGAACGGTCGATCCGTCTGATCGTTCCATACCCGTCATGCGCCTTTGCCGAAGCGATCATCATGGAAAGCGCCACGGGAAGTCCCGCCGTTGCCATGACGCACAGAACCGCGTAAATTTCATACGCCGAGTTAAAATATCCCATTCCCGCAGCCCCAAGCTTATCGATCATGGGAATTTTGTATGCCAACCCTATGATTTTTACGATCACGGTTGACGCAGAAAGAACGAGAACCCCGGACAGAAAGCCTTCCGAGGTCTTCTCATTCTCTATGCGGTTTCCGATTCGTTTCCTTCTCACACCCTCACCGCCGTTCATGTTACTATACGTCTCATTCGTATAGTATTCTCGATTCGTCCTCGGTATGACGAACTATGTAGCGGCGCGAGCCTGTTTAAATAAATTCCTTATATAGGGAGTCCGAGCGAATATACTGATCCGAAACAGATTGCACGTTTCGAAGTTGTTCCAAAATTTCCTCTGCCTGCCCTCGATGAGAGCTGCCGTCGGGTACAGTTGGCAGAATCCGATTGAGATAGGGCTTCAAAACACCGATCTCATAGGGCATCGTTGAATCAATATGGAGGGAGCAATGTCCCACGTACGGGAAAATGTTTTTTTCCTCATTATCCCGAACGCTATCCCACATAGCAAAGGTCTGATCGGGCATGGTTCCTCGGAAGTTGTAATCACGAACCAACCGTCTGAGCAAGCGAATCTCATTGGGTAAAAATTCCTGTCCGCCAATATAGATGGCGCTCTCAGGCGCAATATACACCCCGATGGACGGATGCTTTTCCAGCAAGTCGCTGACCTCGGGATATAATACCTGAATCCCCTCCATGATAAAGCAATCCTCTTTCTCACAGACAATGGATCGATATCCCGTCCGTTTTCCCTTTGTAAAATCAAAAACGGGACATAAGCATTCCCCACTGCCTACGCACGACTCTACGAATCGCGCAAGCTCGGCGAGATCTATGGTATGAACCGAGTCGTAATCCGGTGTGTGTCTTCCCTCCTCCTCTGCCCGACGGTGGAGAAGCTCCTTGTCGTAATAGAAATCGTCGATGGAAATCAAATGAACCTTTTTCCCGCTTTCCTTCAGACGCTCAATCAACAAATTAGAGGTGGTGGTTTTTCCCGAACAGGTAGGTCCTGTCAGTCGGATAAATTTCAGATCCTCTTGTTCACGAATTTTCTCTGCGACCTGATTCAGTTGGTTAAAAAAGTTTGCCTCACAGCTTTCAATCCATTGCTTGGGGTGTGCATATAAATCCTTTTTGTCCATAGCGCTCCCTTCTACGGAAGCTGCGTTCCTTGGATTTACAGCATTCCGTGCTCTAAATAAAATTGTTCGGCAACCTGCGAAAAGCTAAGACTTCTGTCCTCTGCTAAATATTCATAGGGGTATTTTTGATTGAACAGCCGTTCGATGGTGCGTCCCGAGCCTGAGCCTCCGTTCCGATCCACAAGCTTGGTGACCGCTCCCGCGCCCGCCGCAAAGATAGAATGGATCTCTTCCATCATATATATGTTGTAGAGTCCCTCATACCCCGGCTTTGAGAAGCCTACGTTTTCGTAGTTTCCCACCGTATTTTTCTGTCTATACATATAATACGGAATATATCCCGCCTGATGCGCCTTGATCTGCGAATAGTCCACGCATTTTCCCGCGTCTCCGCCTCTGACCGAATAGATATCGGAATTGAGCCGAAGAATCTCCGCTGACTTTTTCACGCAGAAGGTATGTACGGTAATATTTTGCGGCTCCAATCGGAGAATCCCGTCCATGGTTGCCGAAAATCGACGGAAATTATCCCCGGGAAGCCCCGCAATCAAATCCACGTTGATGGTTTTGATCTCCGCGCTCCTTGCATCCTCATAGGCACGGTAAAATTCCTCTACCGAGTGATTCCGTCCGATTCCGCACAAAACCTCATCGCAAAGGCTTTGAGGGTTGACGCTGACACGGGTCACTCCGTATTCCTTGGCAATCTGCATTTTTTCTTGGTTGATGGTATCGGGCCGCCCCGCCTCCATGGTATATTCATCCAAGGCGTGAACGTCAGTCAAGGATGCCACGTGGGACAAAAGATCTTTGAGCTGCGTCTCCGTCAAAATCGTAGGAGTACCTCCTCCGATATACACGGTTCTGACGCGCAGTCCCAAGCGGTTAATCAACTCAAAGTTTTCACATATGTCGGATTTCAGCCGTTCCATATACTGCGGGATCAGATCGAGAAGTCTTTTCGAAGTATATGACACGAAGGAACAATAGGTGCAGCGGGAGGGACAGAACGGAATAGAAATATAGACGCTGCAATCCCTTGAGGAGGGCGTTCCGATGATCCGCTTTTCGGTTACGGCAATATCCGTCGCCAGCGCGGCTTTTTTAGGAATCACCAAGTAGTCGGAGGTCAGCTTTTTCTTGACACGGGTCTTGCTCATGCCCGCGTTAAGCATCTCCGATACCACCTTGGAGGGGCGCACGCCGATCATCATTCCCCATGCGGGACGATATCCGATCAGGTCGCTGATCGCCGCCAAAACGGCTCCTCCCACGGCAAGCTTTAACGTGCGTTCCTTCGTGCGATCCTCGGTATGCTCCGCAGAATAGGTAGCCTCGCTGACCTTGTCCTGCCACTCTACCTTGGCATACGCTGAGATCGTTCCCTCCTGTTCCTCGGAACGAACGTAGAGATACGGCTCATTTTCCACCTCGTGCGCTTCCGCCTTCTCACCGAAATGCTCTCCGGGGAAAAAGATCATGCTCAAGGTCTGCACGTAATATTTATTTACGGGAGAATCCAATGTAATTTTCACGTTTTTGCTCCTCTCAAGCCTTTTCGTTGGGAATAGATTTTTTGGCAAGCAACACCTTACTGTCCATGACTACCGTAACGGGACCGTCATTCTGGAGGCTGATCTCCATATGGGCGCCGAATTGTCCGCAGCCCACGTGCCGAACCTTTTTCGCGCATTCGGATATGAAATGGCGATATAGACGCTCCGCGTCCGCAGGCGGTGCCGCCTTCATATAATCGGGGCGGTTTCCTTTTTTATAGGATGCCAGCAGTGTAAAATTAGAAACGATAAGCATCTCTCCGTCCACGTTGATCAAGGACAGATTCATTTTATCGTTTTCATCGCAAAAGATGCGAAGATTCACGATTTTTTCCGCCAAAGCCTCCGCGTCGGTTTCGTCATCCTCCCGACCGACACCGAGAAGAACACAAAGCCCCTCCTTACAGGAGCCGACCTCTTGTCCGTCTACAACAACGCTTCCCTTTTTAATTCTTTGAAGCACCGCAATCATGTTATTTCTCCAAAAAAGTTATTATAAAAATCCACGGACCACGTCGGTAACGCCCTGAATCGCTCTCAAGCGGGATACGATCGAATGATAATGATCCACGTTTTTGCAGCTGATCTTCAAATTGACGATTCCAACGTCCGACGAGCTCTTTGTCGTATTGATCGCAAGCAGGAACACCTTCATTTCCGAAAGTGCTACCGAAATATCGGCAATGATTCCCAAACGATCCGAAACGTAAACCGTGATCTGCGCCTCATACATACTTTGATCCGATTCAGCGTTACCGCTTTCCCAATGCGCCTCCACCCAACGATCCTTGTTTTCCTCATTGGATCGGCTCATCGCCACGTTGGGGCAATCGCATTTGTGAATGGAAATACCAAAGCCCTTGGTAATGAAGCCGATGACCTCATCACCCGGCAAGGGATTACAGCACCGAGCGAACTTGACCTGACAGCCGTGGGTTCCGTCCACCACGATGCCTCCGCCCTTACGCATTGACTTAGGCGCCGCGGAGGTCTTGATCTGCTCAACGGTCACAGGCTCCGTGATATCAGGCTCGGAAAGATCCAGCGTCCGCTCATATTCATCCCTCAGCTTACCCGACAGCTTCCCCATGGAAATACCGCCGTAGCCCAAGGTATTATAGAGATCGTCCGCGCTCATAAAGCCTAGCCGCTTACCCACAGCGGCAACCATCTCGTTTCGCTGCGTTTCCGTACAGGTTTTCGTCCACTTTCGAATCTCCCCGTCGATCATGCTCTTGCCAGCGACAATGTTTTCCGACCGCTTTTCCTTTTTGAACCAGCTTCGTATCTTGGTTCTGGCTTCACTGGTCTTTACGATGGAAAGCCAGTCCCTGCTCGGTCCCTTCGAGGAGGAGGAGGTCAGGATCTCCACGATATCTCCCGTCTCGGGGGTGCGATCGATGGGCACGATCATGCCGTTGATCTT
>JAZOQX010000024.1:0-12251 GCA_045656325.1 Eubacteriales bacterium | reverse complement strand
AACGCGCCCTCTCCCTCCAAGGACTTCCACACATACTGCTTCCAACGCTCCGCCGCCAGATAATTGGCTCGTGCAGAGAAGATACACTCGGCCTCATACGGGCAGTCCACCGTGCAGCGCATCCCCGCGCCGCTCGGCTTGCGTGCCGCGCCAAATTGAAAATCAGAGCCGAAACTAGCTACCGAAACGGGTTTTGTTTCATTCATCATCCAAAACATAATATCCATATCGTGGCAGGATTTTGCCAATAGCATCGGTGCGTGGCAGAGCTTTTCCGAGCGCCACTTTCCGCGAACGTAAGCCACCACCATATGGTGATACTTTACGTGCTCACACTGCTCAATCGAAATAATTTTTCCGATATCTCCCGAAAGGATATGCTGCTTAATTGCCTGATAAAATTTCGTATACCGTAAAACGTGACAAATGACAACCTTATTTCCGAATTTTTTGGCTACAGAGCACAGTCTGTTCAGCTGTTCCTCCGTTACGGCAAAGGGCTTTTCCAACAAAAGATCATAGCCCTTTTCCAGAACGGGAACAGAGGTTTCCACGTGCAGATGATCCATGGTTCCATTGATCACCGCATCCGCGAATTTTTCTCTTTTTACAAAATCGTAAACGTTGTCAAAACAGTTTTCATCGGAAACGCCATATTTTTCCTTCATCAGCTTCCGTCTTGTGGGATCAGGCTCAACGATGCCCACCACCGTAAGCTTTTCGGGATATTCAAAGCAAACGGAGGCGTACGTATCTGCTCTGTCTCCGGCACCGAGCAGAACAACCTTGATTTGTTTTTCCATAACATTCTCCTTTTTTATTTGCGATTATATTGACTTTTCGTCGGGTTTATTATATCATATAATAGTAGCACAATCCTGCTCTATTTTAGCATGATGGAGAAATTATCATGAAAACCACATATGAATTCTTACCGATGCATTCCTTTCCTCTCCGCATCAAAAAGTACGTTTATCACAATCCTACGGCCTATATTCATTGGCACGAGGAAATTGAGCTTCTGTACTTTATTTCGGGTGAGGGAACGGTCTTCTGCAAATATCAAAATCTAAAGATCAAAAAGGGAGATATCGTTCTCATGAACGGGAACGAGCCCCATTCCGGTTGCTTCGATGGCGATGAAATCGTTTACTACTGCATTCAGATCAATACGAATTTTTTTCACAATCTGATTGGAAGAGAATACGTTGTTTTCAAAAACCTGATTGAGGATCCGAGGTGCGCGGGACTGCTTGACCGTATACTCGAGCATACGAGCCAAGACGGTTTTCGGGAAACCATGAAGGTCAAGAGAGCCCTTTTTGATTTTTTGAGCGTAATCACCGAAAACTACGTAGAATCCGTTTTGAACGAGGAGGAATATAAAAGAAGCTTTAAGCGCTTGGATACCTTCAATTCCATTCTTGAATATATCCATCTGCATTACGACAACGATCTCAGCGTCCAAGAGCTTGCCAATCGTTTTTTCATTAGTCCGTCCTATTTTGCCCATTTCTTTAAAGGACGTACAGGTAAAAGCGTGATGGAATATATAAACGATATCAGACTTCAACATGCGAAACGATTTTTGGAAGTGGAAAACATTTCAATCAACGAGGTCGCCCGTCGTGTCGGCTTTCACGATGCAAATTATTTCAGCAGAAGGTTCAAGCTCTATACCAAAATGACACCGGTTCAATATAAACAGCATTTCGTCAATGACAGCAAGCGCGCTTGTCCCGAATCGGATTCCGATTTTCTCACGAAATAACCAGAAGCCTTGGAGGAGAATAAGAATTTCGACCAGGTGCCGGAGACGTTCAAGAGCGTACAGGAGGTCGCCCGCTGCTCCACGGATGCGGCGGCTGCCACCAAAGTCTTTGGAGAACTCTGATATCATTATTTATAAAAATATTGGACACGTCACGAACGGAACTACGTTTATGATGTGTCCAACTTTTTATTTTATTTAATTTTGTAGGGGCGTTCATAACGTTTGCCTTTGGCAAACTTGCAAGTTCGCTTTGCGAACGTTGTGAACTGCCCGCGGGCGACCAATGGTCGCCCCTACGAGTGTTCAAAAATCCTTATATATCAAGGATTATTTGCTCACCGATCAGATCAACCCCAATAAGCGAACCTACGAAAGCCTTTCGGGTAAGCTGATCTACGACATCGCCCTCGGGGAGGGTGTGGTGGATTTTGCTAAGGGCTTCCAAGCCCTTGGGAAGGTTGGCTACGAGGGAGCGGTCAGCCTTGAGTTTGACGGAAGCGACGAAGAGCTTCGCCGTTCCTTAACATGGCTCAAAACAATCATAGCATCAAAAATCCATTAAAAGAAGAGCGACCCGAGGGGCGCTCTTCTTTGCGTGAAAGACATGATTTTATAGGGAAATAGAGGAAGGATTATTCTCTCCTCTTTTTGGCATCCAGGCGAACATAGGCCGAAATTGCGGAAACGAGACTGATCGCCTCGCACAGAATTCCTCCAATCGACGCATTCACGCAATTATAAATGAGCCAACAGGGAGAATTGATCCATCCGCAAAGACGTATGGTTCTTGCGCTCCTTCCCGAAAAGCCCACGGTCATGACGCTCATGCCGATGATGGGAAGCAGCTCGATCACGAGATTGAAGAAGGAAGGCTCCTTTTTAAACACCGTAAAGACCGCAACGTAGGAAAGAGCGTAGAGCAGCATAAACCCCGAATTGATCAGCCTTATGTGATTTCCAAAGCGTTCCTTGTTCATATAGACGATCGCGCGTAGGATTCCGACAATATTTAAGATTCCGCCCATGATCGCGTCAAGCAGAAACATATTGACCGAAAACAGAACCGACCCTACAAGCTGACAAGTCAAGAGCCCTCGCTTGCTCTTGAATTGATAGGACACAATATTGGCGCTCATTGCCAAAATTCCGATCAGCTGCGCAAAAATGTTCATCTCATTCACCCTATGATGATTTTATACGGATTTCCAATCCCCAAGATACTCTCGGTTTGCCTCGAACATCTCATGGCACATGGCTTCGATCTCCTCAAGAGAGAGGACAGCCGAGGTCAGCGGATCCATGGAAACCGCACGGATCAGCTTGGTTTTGTTCTTCTCCATAATGGCGTCGGTGGCGAGATTTTCCAGATATGCCGTTTGGTTGACAAGCGGCGCCACCTCGTCCGGAACGTTTCCGACAAAGCATTTGCGAAGTCCGAAGCGAGAGGCGACTACGGGAATCTCCACACAGGCATCCGCGGGAAGATTGGGAACACATCCCTCATTGATCACGTTCCCGTTAAATTCAAAGGGCTTGCCGTCCCCCAACATGGCATTGAAGATCTCCGCCGCGTACTCGGTGCTTCTCGGCGCGTTTCTGTCAATGCTCTCCTTGAGAAACGTTTCAATGTCATCGGCAAAATTGCGATAGCGTTCCGCATAAAGATCGATGGAATAGAGCGGTTCTCCCGGATTCCAACGAGAGCCCTCGTGGTCTCTGCAATACTTATCGATCAGGTCGGGACGCTTTCTGAACCATGCGTTGTATTCGGAATTGTGTCCCGAGGATTCGGTGACATAATAGCCAAGTCGCAGGAGCATTTCGTTTCTGACCAGCTCCTGTGGGTAAATCTCAGGGGTCTGCACCTTTTCACGAAGCAAGGGATAGATGTCCTTTCCCTTGTATTTCAGCTCACGGTAGAACGCGAGGTGATTCAACCCGAGGCAGGTATAGGTAAGCTCGGATGGAGGAATATCCAACCAGCTCGCGATCCTCCTCGCCGTGCTTTGAACCGAATGGCAAAGACCTGTGACGGTGACCTTCGTATGCTGCTGCATCGCGCGGCAGAGCATGGACATGGGATTGGTGTAGTTCAGGAGAATGGCATGAGGACAAACCTCCTCAATATCCTTGCAGATCTCAAGCAAAAGGGGAATGTGACGCGCCGCGCGGAAAATGCCCGATACGCTTCTAGTATCCCCTATGTTCATGCTGACACCGTATTTTGCGGGAATTTCAAGATCACGTCTCCAAACGTCGATATCTCCGTTAAATACCGTCGTTACGACTCCGTCCGCGCCTGCCAGCGCCTCTCTGCGATCAAGCGTTGCCGTGATGGTGGCGTTGGTCTCCATTTCACGGTTGATCTTCTCACAGCAAAGCTTGATCTTCTCCAGACGAAACGCGTCGATGTCCATCAGCGCGATCTCGGCATCATAGAACGAGGGGAAGGTCAGAAGATCCCGAACGACATTTCGTGTGAATGTCATACTTCCCGCTCCGATAAAAGCAAATTTCATAATTTGTCTCCCTTCAAATTCGTTGACAGGTATATCATAGCATGCCACCCTTGAAAAGTAAATGGAAATATTCTTCTTTTTCATGGAGAATTCTGCTATTGACAAAACTTTTCCCATCCTGTATAATGAGAAATACGGGGGGATGAAATGACGAAACCGATTTATGACGGAAATCTTTTGGATCGATACGACTATGAGTCGTATAAATTTTTGAACGTAGCGTCTTGCGGTGTTCACGTAAATGTAGGACATATCACCAAGCGAGAGAAAGGACGCAGGGATTATCATCTTCTGTACGTAGAAAGCGGAGAAATGCTCTGCGAGGTAAACGGACGGCAGGAGCTCCTTCGCCCGGGCGGATATGTCCTGTATAGCCCGCAGATGCCGCAAACCTATGAGCAAAACGGAGGAATCTGCTATTGGGTTCATTTCTCAGGAAGCGCCGCGGAGGAGATCCTTGCGGAGGCGGGATTGAAAAAGAAGCCTTTTTTTGGCGGGGACAAGGCCAATCGGTCTGTTATTTTATCCTTTGAAAAAATGGTTTACCGCTTTGTAACGGGAGGATGTGAGAACGGACTTGCCCTGGCGGCAGAGCTTCTTACCCTTTTGTCAAGCCTGAAGTATTGCGGTGAGGAAGGAAGCGCGAACGCCTTGGATGATCGGCTGTTTGGGATCGTTACCTACATGAACAAGCACTATGACGAAGAGCTGGACATTGAACGCTTTGCGACTATGCTCTCTCTGAGTCCCGGGCGATTCGCTCATCTTTTTAAGGAAAGCATGGGAGTTTCTCCCTATGCCTATCTTCTTGGCATTCGGCTTGAGAAGGCGGCGGAATTGTTGGCGTTGTCCGATATACCGATCTATGAGGTGGCATACAAAACAGGCTTTTCCGATCCGCTCTATTTCAGCAAATTGTTCAAAAGAGAATACGACCTTTCTCCCAAAAGCTTTCGGAAGGAAATGTGGCAAAAGCTTCCGCGTCGCATTCGGAGCACAGGCTGTGATTAAAGCAAACTCCGTTTTCTCTTTTTATTTTTCAATTCATTTTGGCAAAAAGCGTCGAATATACGGAAATTGAGGTACACGTTCCAAACGCAACAACTCCGCAAACGATCCTCTTTTTTGTATTTGCGAAAGCCCCAAAATCCATATACGGATTTTGGGGCTTTCCGTCGATTTCTTCACGTGGTCACGGGCAAGCTCCCACGCCGTCTCATAAAACACCCCCGTATTCGGGGTGCTCCTCGCAGATCGGAACGGAAAGATAACTTTCCCATTCCCTCGCTCTGAAATTCTTGTTCACTTTTTCGCCACACAGACCATGTTGGTAAGCGACACGTTATTGAGTCCGTCCTCATGGAGCATCGTGAACATCTCGCAGTTGGGATTGTTGTTGATCACGTTGGAAATCGCCGAATCGATCAAATAGCTCTGCAGATAGATCGGACGCCTGGTGTTACAGATCACGTTGGAGATCGTAATATTCTGCAGGCTGTCCTTAAAGTTTTCGCCTACGTCGCCTTCATATCCTAACAAAAGCGTTGCGTAACGCGGGAGAACCTCGGTCGATCGGGTATCGACCACACCGTCGATCACCACGTTATGAATGTGAGCCATTACGGGAAGCAGACGAACCGTACAGCAAAGATAAGAACACGCCAGAATGTTACGGATAATAACGTCGTGAATATCCCGATCGCGTCTTGACCAATCGTTGTGCATCACGTGAGTGGTACAAAACGAACCGCCCGGGCGATATTTTTGAACAGGAGCCCATGCGGTCAGCGCGACCACGTCATCTCCCGTCATACCCGTAATATCCGAGACCACGATATGATGACATCCGTTGCGGAGGTTCAGACCGTCCTGGTTCTCGATATTCATCATCATTCCGTCGATCATTCTGTGCATACGGGCATCAAAGTCGATCTTCTCTACCCGTCCGTTACAGCAAGCCTCAAGCGAAATAGACCATGCGTGGGGTTCCTTGATCCGAATTCCCGAGATCGAGAAATCCTCGACCATAGCAAACAGAACGCCAATGTTTCTCCAGTCTCCGTAGTGAGATTCGCCCTCCTTGTCTGCGTCGGTTCCGTACGTATAATCGTGACGGTCTGCAAAGGTAATCTTTTCGACAGAACGGCGCTCCTCGGGGATCCAATCTGCGAATCGGCAAATATCCTCGGGGTAATGAGGGCAAACACGACGCAGGATCTTTCCGCCGTCTCCCGTAGAGCGAGGATGATCCGCTCCCTCTAACACACACACGCCCTCACCACGAATGTGCACGTTGTGAATCAGCTGCGGATCCTCGATCCCAATACCGCAGTTTGCCGTTCGGAAGAAATTGTCACGGCTGGCGTCGGACAGCTTGATCTTTACGTTTTGCAATACCACCGTAGTGTTTTCGGGCAGCAAAACGGCGCTGTCCAAAAGCCAATAATTCCTCTCTCCGTCCACCGTACGCGGAGAAATGACCACGATACCGTCCGCGTCTCTGTTTTGAATGGCAGCATTTAAAATCTCACTGTCGTTTCTTCCCTGAAAATCATTTGCGAAAACCATACTGTACTCCTATATTTTTTATTTTTTCCATGCCATAGGCAAGGATCTGCCCGAATCTAACACGATCCATTTGAAAATCTTCTTTTCTCATTTTCCAACAAAAGAAAAATCCTTGACAAGCAATCGGCGTTTGTGGTATAATTACATAAAAATTTTACCATTATTTCCTTTGGAAGTCAACTTCAGAATCTTCAGTTTTAAAAGAAAAAACTTTGATTTTCTTCTTTTTTGGGAGGTACGTATGGAGCTTTTTGAAAATAACGAGAGCTTTCTGCAATTATCTTACGAAACTATGCCCGAGGGTGTTACCGAACACACCTTGCGTGTTCATCCCTATTACGAGGTGATCATGTACATTGATCCGATTCACCAAGCCTCTACGATCAATGGTGTGGAGGCAAAACCAACCAATACTCCTGCTTTGCTGATATTCTCCCCCTATACCGTTCACCGAACTGTTTACTGCGCACCGAAGAACAGCGAATATATTACCTTTCGGATCAGCAAGGATTTTATCAAGATTATTCCCGGGCTTTGCGATGTCATGAAGGCTTACGAGAACAGTATTTATGTAAACTTTGAGGTGGGTGAACTATGCCACCTTGTAACCCCCTTGTGGGATATCATACGTCAGCATCGAAACAGCGTCAATTATAAGCGCCTTTTGTTTCTTTCCGTGTTGTATATCATTGTCAAATATACCCCATCAGAGATCATCGACAAAAGGGATAGCACGGTTTCCCTCGCCTCTCGGATCATCAAATATATGTCGGAGCATGTGCGAGAGCATATAACTGCCCAAAGCGTGAGCGACCATTTTTCCATTAGCTATTCCAAATTGAATCACATTTTTACCAACCACTTGTCGATTCGTTTTCGCGATCTTCTCGCTGAAATCAAGATTGGAGAGGCATGTCGTCTTTTGACCGAACAGAATATGTCTGTATCCGAGGTCTCCGAAGTCCTCGGCTTTACCAACGACACCTACTTCTTTACGTTTTTCAAACGAAATACGGGCATAACGCCTTATCAGTATAAGAAAAAGCAATCATAAAAAACAAAAAATCCGACGAAAGCTTCGTACCGTTAAGGACAGTTTTGATAGTACCTTGCCTACCGACCAAAAAAAGCATCCAAACCAAAGCAAAAAATACTCAATCAGTAACCGTCTCTTAAATCCCGATGTCTGCAATGCTACCAATATCGGTTACAGCCTTCTTCAAATGTGAGCGTTACACCCCTTGCCATTCTAATCTTTTTCACCTTGAAAATCCTCCTTAAATATAAAAAATATTGGACACATCACGTACGAAAATACGTTTACGATGTGTCCAATTTTTTATGAAAGTTTTTGCGGAGCTTTTTTCAAAAAGCGACCCGCATCCTCTTATTTGCTTGCCTCTTCGATCGCAACCGCAACAGTCATACTAATGCCTGCCTTGTAAGGATAATATACAGATGTTGTATCTATACCGTAGTACCAAACAACGACCGCAAGGTGATTTTTTCCTGCTTCATGTAGTTGGTCACGTCTATTTTGTCATATATCTTATCGTAAGGATAGTCGGCATACTGACCGCAGGCACAAAGTTCTGCCTGACCGCCGGTATATTCGGCTATCGAGTAAAACTCTCCATAATCATCTGCCATACTTTCCTCGGAATACCATATCCAAACTGCTTTTTCAAAAGCTCCCTATGACCTCACCAAAATGCTGTTAGACTGTTCCGGCACCATCTTTCAGCCAATACCAAAGCTGTTGTGATTTTATCTCCGTCTCAATTTTGCCTTTGAGACAAACACGTTTTATGCTTTTAATTTCCGTAAAAGGTTTCTATACAGTGCTCTTTTCTGTAGAGAACGTCATCTATAAACATAATCTGCGGATAAACCAATTCTCCGGAGCGTTCATCGAATTCCACTACAAAGCTTGAAACAAGATTGATCTTAAACAGCCCACAAAATTGTGGGAACGGAATATTTAACATATGAGAAAGCGCCGCAGATGATGCGCCTGCATGGCTGAACATAGCTACGGTTTTGTACGGTATATCATCAGCTACCCGATAAAATTCTCCCTCTCTCACAAAGCCAAGTTCTGAAAGCCACGCATCGATCCCATCTGCTACTATCTTCACTCTTTCTACAATTATACTTCTGCAATATGGCTCGTCCTCGTGCCAATCGACGTTTATAAGAGATTGATTTTGGGAAACTCTGTATTTTGACACATCCCAAGGATGTCCGTTAGCCACGATAGGCGTTTCGTCTTTTGATTTCCATCCGATTTCACGCATAAAATCACAAGACTCTATGGGTAGACCGAGAAGCTGAGCAGTATGCTCCGCAGTCTGCATGGCACGTCCCTTGCTTGATGAATATATGGCCTCTATGCCGCTGTTGCGGAGTTCTTCTGCTGCTATAGTTGCCTGTTCATGTCCTAATTCGGTCAAGCAATCCAGCTTATAATTAGGATGCCCGTGCCTAATAAAATATATCTTCATTCCAATATCCTTCCTGCTACTCAAATTGATCTCAAGTAAATTGTAACACAGGACTAAAACCGTGTCAACATCAAAATACAGACTTTATTCCTCAAGCACCCACAAAGCTTGATGACATCAGGGGCTTCGAACCTGCCACCAAAGTCTTTGGTTTGCCCGTCACGATTTCAAAGGGAAAGGCTTCAAAATCTTCTATCCTCTTGCTTTTTTTCACGTTTTATGATATAATAGATATAATAATATCATAAAACATCCTTTGAAAGGATCCATCATGAATCAATACGGACATTTTTCTAAAAAAACCTTCGTCATCACCGAAAAGGAAACGCCCCGTCATTGGTATAACTATCTCTACAACGACGAATACGTTTGCTTTATTTCCCAGGTCGGCTTCGGCATGGGATTTGCGCAGGATTCCCTGGGACGCAGGCTCAACGCCGTGGATGACCGTACCGTCTACGTGGTAGAGGGTGACGGTTTTTGGCAGACCATGGGACTCCCCATCTTCGATGAACAAGAGGACTACGCCTGTACCCATGGCATTGGATATACCAATATTATGCGAAAGAAGGGCGGAATTCGCACCGAAACGCTGCTCTTCGTTCCCAACGAAGGAAAGCGCGAGGTTCTTCGTGTCACCGTGACCAACGAAAGCGCCCGTGCCCGTACCCTCAAAATCATTCCCTATTACGCCACCTCCATCGATTGCAAATACGCGCCTCAGGGCTATGAGACCGGAAATGCGGATCTTTGCCGTGAGAAGAACGCGGTCTATGGCGTGGGCTGGTCCTCCTTTGAATCGGGACAGCCTCACCGCGTATATGCCTACCTTTGCGCGAGTGACGCGGTCATCGGCTACGATACCCGACGTAGCGCCTTCCTTGGCACCTACGGAAGTAAAAATGAGCCTTGCGCTTTGATCAAGCACCAAGGCTGTACCAATACAGATTGCATCGCAGAAAAAATCTGCTTTGCTTTGGAAAACGAATGTGTCCTTGCGCCCAACGAATCCCATACGTTCTACTACATCGCAGGCGCGGAGCAATCCCTTGAGGATATCCCCAACGATTCGCCCGAGGAGTTGGAGCGCCAATTCGAGGAAATGCAGAAAAAATATGAGGAGATTTGCGGAAAGGTGACCGTCCAAACTCCTTGGGAGTCCCTGAATTCTCTCTTCAACGATTGGCTCAAATATCAGACCAATATGGGATCCCGTTGGGCAAGAGTCCGCCACAACGGATTCCGCGATCTCACCAGCGACACCGAATGCCTCGGTTGCATCGATGCCCCCCTGGCGGCAGAGCGTCTTTCTCGCGTGCTGACCTATCAGTACGAAAACGGCTATGCTCCCCGTACCTTTTTGGACGGAAAAATCCAAGACAAGAATTTTTCCGATAATACCGTTTGGCTGGTGTTTGCCGCTCATGCCATCACCAAGGAATTGGGAGAGGTGAGCTATCTGAATCAAGAGGTCCCCTTCAACAACGGTTCATCCGCCTCGATCTATGAGCACGTCAAGCGCTCGGTAGAATTTCTGTGGAACTTCACGGGTCACCACGGCTTGGTAAAAATCTGGGGCGGCGACTGGAATGACGGCATGTGCGAAGCCGGTCACAAGGGAAGCGGCATCAGCATCTGGCTATCCATCGCCTTTGTCCGTGCGGCAAAGATGCTCTCGCAAATGGCTATGTGGCTCGGAAAGGATGAGGATGCCCGTTTGGCATCGGAACGGGCGACCGTCATGACCGACAGAATCAACAAATTTGGCTGGGACGGAGACCGCTACCTCTATGCCATTTCGGACGACCACATTCTCATCGGCGCCAAGGAAAACGCAGAGGGCTCGCTCCATGCCCTTCCCCAGCTTTGGAGCATTCTCGCCGACCTTGACCCCGACCGCGGTATCGTCGCCATGGAGACCCTGGAGCGTGAGCTGAACACCGATCTCGGTCTGTTGGTAAGTGCACCGCCCTACACGGAGTATCACCGCCACGTAGGTCCGATGTGCCGAAAATATCCGGGTGTCCATGAAAACGGTGGAGTATATCTTCACGCCGCCGTCTGGAAGCTGGCAGTTGATAGTATGCTGGGTCGAAACGATAAGGTGGAGGAAGGCTTACACAAGATTCTTCCCAATGACCATCAGTACTATGAAACCTGCGGAGAGCCCTACGCCATGTTCAATTCCTACCTCGGCAAAGAAACCGGCTACCGCGCGGGTAAGCCGGGACAAAGCTGGCGAACAGCTTCGGGACAATGGCTTCTCTATTCCCTTGTTCGCTTTATCTACGGACTGCAACCCGAATTTGAAGGTCTGCTTCTCCGCCCCTGCCTGCCCACCTCGTGGAGGGACTGCCGCATCACCAAGCATTTCCGCGGTTGCGAATACCGCATCCACTACCGACAGACGGAGAATGGAGGCTGTAACCGCATCGGTCGGTTGACGGTCAACGGCAAGGAGGTCGATCCGAATCTGCCCATCCTGCCCGTCACCGGTGCCATTCTTGACGTAGAGGTCACGCTGGTAAACTGACCCCCCTTCCCCTCTTTTTTGAATAAAAAAGGACACATCATATAGGCAAAAACCTAAAATGATGTGTCCGATTTTCATTTTGATACTGCAAGGGTCATTCACGAATGACCCACGGGCGATTCACGAATCGCCCCTACGAAATCCTTACAAATCAAGGATTACTTGCTTGCCTCCTCGATAGCAACTGCAACTGCAACAGTCATACTAACCTCGGGGTTGTTACCTGCGCCGATGAGACCCATCATCTCTACGTGAGCGGGCACGGAGGAGGAGCCTGCGAACTGAGCGTCGCCGTGCATTCTTCCGAGCGTGTCGGTCATACCGTAGGAAGCAGGTCCTGCAGCCATGTTATC
>JAZOQX010000023.1:0-18268 GCA_045656325.1 Eubacteriales bacterium | reverse complement strand
CATAGGTAGCAATCAGCAGGAGCCGATCCTCATTTCCCTCAACGGTAATGATCATAGAATCTCTTCTCGCCACCGTATGAGCGGACAAGAATCCGCCTTCGTCGGTATGCTCCTCGAATCTCACGATCGGTCCTGTATATTTGTTTCGATACAGAGTCCGAATTTCCTCCATGCTTCCTTTTTTCAGATCCGATGCAAAAATCGGAACCGTTACCGTCATACCGCTGTAGAAATTTGAAACGATAGGACAAAAAATGGGAGCCTCGTTCAAGCCGGTAATGGCTTTCATTTCCTTCAAATGCTTGTGCTGTTGTGTTAAACCGTACTGTCTGGGCGCCTGCAGCATAAAATCCTGCTCGTCATTCTCGTAACCTGCGATCATTTTCTTGCCGCCGCCGCTATATCCCGTAATCGAATGACAGGTCAGCTTCGCATCGGGAGAAATGAAGCCTGCCTCCATCAAGGGATATACCAAGGAGATAAATCCGCTGGCATGGCATCCGGGGACCGCGATCCGCTTGGCGTGCCGCAAGGACTCCTTTCTCTCCGCTGATAATTCAGGGAAACCGTAGCACCATTCGGGAAGCGTTCTGTGAGCGGTAGAAGCGTCAATGACGATCACCTCGGGATTGTCAATCATTTGAACAGCCTCCACAGCCGCCGCGTCAGGCAAGCAAAGGAACGCAATATCGCAGGAATTCAGCGCCTGCCGTCTCGCCTCGGGATCCTTTCTCTTTTCTTCTGAGAGGACAATCATCTCCAAATCCGTCCGCCCGGAAAGCCTTTCATGAATCCGAAGCCCCGTGGTTCCGACGCTTCCGTCTATAAATATCTTCTTCATTTTTCGATTTCTCCTCTTACGTAAGCGATCTGAGTCTCCACGGACTGAGGAGAGGTTCCTCCCTCCGAAATACGCTTGCTCACGCAGGTTTCCAAGGAAATTTCCCCATAAAGATCTTCCTCAAACAAATCGGTATGCGCTCGGTAGTCCTCCAAAGGAAGATCATCCAACACGCAATGCTTGTGAATACATTCGGCGACGATCTCTCCGACAATCTTGTACGCCGCGCGGAACGGCATTCCCTTTCTGGTCAGATAATCCGCAAGGTCCGTGGCGTTGATAAAACCCTCCTGCGCCGCTCTATACATATTTTTCGGCTTCACCTTCATGGTTCGGATCATGGGAGCAAAGACGTCAAGACACATTTTCACAGTCTCAACTGCATCAAACAACGCTTCCTTATCCTCTTGCATATCCTTGTTGTACGCCAAAGGCAAGCCCTTCATCAGGGTCAACAGCGTCATCAGATCGCCATATACTCTGCCCGTCTTTCCTCGTACCAATTCCGCCATATCCGAATTCTTCTTTTGCGGCATGATAGAGGAGCCTGTGGTATACGCGTCATCCAGCTCCACGTAGCGGAACTCCCAGCTGGACCAAAGAATGATCTCCTCGGAGAATCTGGACAAATGCATCATAATCAGCGAAAACGCGCTGATGAACTCCACGCAAAAATCGCGGTCGGATACGCCGTCAATGCTATTGAGCGTTACACCGTCAAAATGAAGTTTCTCCGCCTCCATGCGGCGATCCGTATGATAGGTCGTACCCGCCAGAGCGCAAGATCCGAGCGGAGACAGATTCATTCGTCTGGCAGCATCCTCAAGACGGGAAATATCTCGCAGAAACATCATGGAATATGCCATCAAATGATGTCCGAAGGTAATCGGCTGCGCTCTCTGCAAATGGGTATATCCGGGGACGATCACCGCGCGACATTCCTCTGCGCGATCGGTAATATCGACAATCAACTGCTTCAAAAGCGCAACGATATCCTGCGCCTCATCCCGCAAATACATTCTCACATCCACCGCAACCTGATCGTTACGGCTTCTTGCCGTGTGCAAGCGCTTGCCCGCATCACCGATGCGCTTGGTCAATTCCGCCTCCACGAACATATGAATGTCCTCGCACGCCATATCAAACGCTAACGCGCCGCTGTTCAGATCCTCCAAAATAGCGGAGAGACCGTCCACGATAGACAGACAATCCTCCTTGGAAATGATCCCCTGTGCCGCCAACATCTCCGCATGGGCGATCGAGCCCATAATATCCTGTTTATACATTTTGCAGTCAAAGCGAATCGAGGAATTAAAATCGTCCGCTTTGCTGTCCAGCGCTTTGGCAAACCTGCCTGCCCACATTTTTTCCATTGATTTTTTAGCAGGTTTTGCCTGTCACCTTTCGGCGGCAGGCAAAACTTATCCTTTTCGATTATTTCTTGTTTTTCGCGTTCACTTCTGCCTGAACCTTGATCGGCAAGCCGAAGAGATTGATAAATCCGGTCGCGTCCGCTTGGTTATATACGTTATCCTCGCCGAAGGTTGCGATCTCCTCGGAATACAGGGAGTAATCACTCCATGCGCCGGCCTTGATAATGTTACCCTTATAGAGCTTCAGACGAACCTTACCGGTAACGGTTTCCTGCGTCTTGTCCACGAAAGCGGAAAGCGCCTCGCGCAGAGGGGTAAACCACTGACCGTTGTATACGAGATCCGCAAAGCAAACCGACAGCTCCTGCTTCTTGTGCGCTACGTACTTATCAAGACACAACGTCTCCAGATAATTGTGAGCGTAGTAAAGGATCTCTCCGCCGGGAGTCTCATAGACACCGCGGCACTTCATACCTACCAAACGGTTCTCTACGATATCAAGCAGACCAATGCCGTTGGCACCGCCCACCTTGTTCAGATTCAGAATAATATCCTTTGCGCTCATCTTTTCGCCGTTGTAGGCAACGGGACGTCCCTGTTCAAATTCCAACGTAATGTACGTAGGAGCGTCGGGAGCCTGAATGGGAGAAACGCCCATTTCGAGGAATCCTTCCTTCTCATACAAGGGCTCATTACCCACGTCCTCAAGATCCAAGCCCTCATGGCTCAAATGCCAAAGGTTCTTATCCTTGGAATAGTTGGTCTCGCGGTTAATCTTCAAGGGAACATTGTGCGCCTCTGCGTAGTCGATCTCCTCCTCACGGGACTTGATGCTCCACTCACGCCAAGGAGCGATGATCGCCATTTCGGGAGCCAGCGCCTTAATGGTAAGCTCAAAACGAACCTGATCGTTTCCCTTACCCGTACAGCCGTGGCAGATCGCATCCGCGCCCTCTGCCTTCGCAATCTCAACGATACGCTTGGCAATGACGGGACGAGCGAAGGAGGTACCGAGCAAATACTCCTCGTACTTAGCACCCGCCATCATGGTAGGAACCACGAAATCATCTACAAATTCATCGGTCAGATCCTCGATATAGATCTTAGAAGCTCCCGTCTTGATCGCCTTTTCCTCCAGACCCTCAAGCTCATCACTCTGACCCACGTTTCCGCTGACAGCGATGATCTCACAATTGTTATAATTTTCTTTCAGCCACGGAATGATAATGGAGGTATCCAAACCACCCGAATACGCCAATACAACCTTATTGATATCCTTCTTTTCCATGTTTTCCTCCCGCAAGTTGTTCCTTGCATATTATTCATTGATTTGTGTATATTATACACCCAAACAATTCCTTTGTCAATGCAATCCTTTGACAATCTTTTATATAAGAAATACCAATTATATAGGCAGATTGCACAAATTCGAAGTATGGGTACGGGTTGCGGCAATTTTATTCGTTTTTTTATGCAGAATATCGTGAATATATTCACTTTTATATTCATTCAAGAAAACGCACAACGTGGCCGCAGGCAAATACACCTGCGACCACGAGCCATAGCCATACACGATTAAGGTAAGGCTACCGTTTGTTTCCAAACCGATTATTTTCTCTTTCCCACCACGTCAACGATTCTGACGATTGCGGGGGTAAGAATCACATTGATCAAAAATTCCACAAGGAAGTTCAGTCCCGCAAGTCCCACTAAGATGTACGCAAAGACCTCCGTACCGCCTGCCCATACATAAAGCGTATCCTTAAAGAACAACAGCATACCGCAAACGAAAAGTCCCGTGTTCACGATGGGAGAGACCATAGCCGCCACCAATGCCGATGCGTATTTTCTTCCTCCGTGCTGCGAGCCTCCTCTGACCGCCTTATAAAGAAGGGCGGGAACAAAGCCTGCGGCAATTCCCTTCACAAAGCAAATCAACAAGGTAAAGAAGGGATTGATATTCCAAAGAATATTTCCACCGGGATCCAATGCCGTGATACAGTTAATCAGCACGATCGCGCCAAAGGCAAATCCGAGAATGAACCCACCCTTAGGTCCAAACAGAATGGCTCCGACAACTACGGGAATCAAGGTAAGGGTAATGGAAACCATTCCTCCGATGGGGGGAATCATAGCGCTGACCACCTGCAACACCACAACGAGCGCCACCAACATGGCAAGCTCTACCATACTAAGAATCTTCCGATTGGTATTTCTCATCTTGCCACCTCCGTGTTGTTCAGTACAGCCTTCTGTGCTGTCTGCCAAAAAGATTTTTTGAACATATCCGTTCCTTTCTTCGGGACTTTCACCCGACGCTACCGTCCCGAAGGGTACGGTGCACAAAATTATATAATAACGGGGGATCCCCGATTATTATCCGTTGCCGCTCTTTTGCGTTGCGTTGCAAAACAAACGGTAAAGACCAATCATCGTCAAATGCTCGTCATATACGAACTCTCTTCTGCAAATATCCTTCACGTATTTTGCATCCCTGCCCGTAACGAATCCGATCAGCCGTTCGGGGCTGCATCTCATCTCCTTGGCAAATCTCTCGGCAAAGCCGTCCAACAGAATCGCTTGTCCGCCGATTACACCGGAACGAACCGCATCCTGAGAGTTTTTCGCAATCACACTCATCGGCTCCGCGAGAGACACGTTGGGAAGAAGCGCCGTTTTTCCGTGAAGCGTATCAAAGGAAAGGCGAACTCCGGGAAAAATGGAGCATCCGACAAACTCGCCCTTGGCGTTAATTGCGGAAACGGTGGTAACCGTTCCCACGTGGGCAACCACGGCAGGCGTATTTTCTCTTCCTGTTTCCTTCAAAACGTGAAGCGCCGCGGCCACATCCGCCACAATGTCTCCGCCCAGCTCCGATGGGTTATCGATCCTGATAGGAAATCCCGTTTTGACACCGGGTCCCACGATCAACGGCAGCTTTTTTATGATGGATACCATTGCGTCCTTCAGCGTTTCCGTTAATTGCGGAACCACCGAGGAAAGGATTCCGTCCTCCAGTCCTTCCTTCTCTATACAACGCTCACGCAGCATGGACAAGATCAAATTCGAATATTCATCAGAGGACTTAAACAAATCGGTAGCGATCTGAAATTTTGTCAGCAAGGCATCGGAGGTCTTTTCGAAAATGCCAACACAGATTCGGGAATTCCCAATATTCACAGCCATCAGCATACCTGTTTTCCTCCTTTTTTTCGAGGGAACGAAGAAACGCGCGCAAGAGTTTCTCTCGACACTCCGTCCTTCCCTCTATCATTCTCTTGTCGCGGTTATTCTACCATAAATCCACTCTGTTGTCAAGTATTTTTATAGTTCTTCGTTCATTTCATTGATCCTTTTTATAGCCTCATCCATATTCAATCTGTCCACTGAATAGGCATGGCGAAGCAAATCGCCGGGAACGTACTCATCATACTTTTCAAAAATCGGAAGCTCCTTTGGATTTACCAGCTCTATCGGCAGGATATGCCCGTCCGCATAGGTGCGGAGCAACGACTCCAAAAGCTCCTTTTCCGTACCCCTTTCCATTCGAAACATGAGGTAATTGCATCCCTCATATTCCATTCCCGAAATTCCGAGTGCAGGCGCAATACGTCCGACCATCCTTCTGAGCGTCCGAAAAGAGCGGGTTCCAAGCCAAGGAAAGAGGCACCAAGTATATCCGCCCAGATATATCAACGAACGCTCGGTCATGCCCGTATTCCGAGCAACCCGCCTCGCCTTTTCCAGACGCGCAACGGCGTTTCCTTGCAGATAGGGATATACCGTATCCTCCGACAAAACCTGTTTCATGCGCTCCAAAATTCTGGTGTGGATCTCCCCGTATTCTCCTGGCCAAGAAATTTCCATTTTCCCTTCCACGCTTTTCACGTAAACCAGACGCCGAGTCACGTCCAATTCCAATACCTCCCATACCCGTCCCGCCAAGGCAAAGCGGTCCCCTACGGGAGGCGGCGTGGTGATCGTACCGATTTCCTCCGATTCGCAACGTACGGTAAAGTCCTCGCTATCCTGAAAGACCGCATAGAATTTGAAGCTGTTCAGCAAGCGCTCTCCCGCCAATCCCACAATGACTCCCTTTTCCTCAGTCATTTCCAGAAAGTCCTGATTGAGCATAGACACCAGCAACGCCTTGTAGGTTTCCTTCTCCACCGCTTCAAACGGAGGCATGGACAAAATTCTCTGTGCAAGCGTTGCCACGCTTAATTCTCCCGTGGCAGCCAGCATACTCAACGTCTGATGGAAAAGCAAACTCAACGGCTCCTTTTTCTTGGAAGGAGGCTCAACAAACCGTTCTTCAATGTATAACTGAACAATGGCAATGGCGCGAATCAGGCTCCACGGAATCAGTTGCGGCAAGGGAGCGTTGGGCAAAGGCTCCTCTTCCCGAAATACCATCATCATTTCGGGAGGAGCTTCCCTTCTGCCCGAACGTCCGAGTCTCTGCAAAAATGCCGATACCGAATTGGGAGAATCGATCTGTACGATCCGCTCCAGCCTACCGATATCAATCCCCAGCTCCAGCGTGACGGTGGCGCAGGTCACCGCAAACGTCTCATTGCTTTTCATCCTTCTTTCGGCTTCCTCACGCAAGGATGCAGAGAGATTTCCGTGATGAATATAGAACACATCCGTCTCTCCCCTTTTTCGCGCAATTTGGCGAAGTGTGGCACAAACGTATTCGGTCTCCTCACGGGAATTGGAAAACACAAGAGATTTTTTATTTTTCACACAGTCATAGGCGTACTCATAGCCCGCATCAAGCATTGCCCGCGAAGATTCCCCTCCGTCAAGCGGCGAAGCCGTTTGGTCAAGGTTCGGATTTTGAATTAAAAAATGCTCCATTCCCAAACGCCAACGGATCCTTTCCTCAGGAAATAACGGAACGTCCACGCTCTGATTGGTTCCAGCAGCCAGCCATTTGGCAGCCAATTCGGGATCTCCCACAGTTGCGGACAAGCCGATCCTTCTGGGAGAATGACCGATCAGCCTTTCCATACGAATCAGCTGACATAGAATTTGATTTCCCCGATCGGTTCCCGTAAGCGTATGAATCTCATCCAGTACGACGAATCGCAATCCGCGAAAAAGTCTTGGAATGTCATTGGAACGATTGATCAGCATCGCTTCTAAGGATTCGGGTGTAATCTGAAGGATTCCCTCGGGATGATCCAAAAGTTTTTTCTTTCTGGACTGAGCCACGTCGCCATGCCAATGAGTCACCGCAATGCCGCTTTCCTCAAGCAACGCAAAAAGCCGTTCGAACTGATCGTTAATCAAGCTTTTCAAGGGCGCGATATACAAAACAGAGATCCCCTCTGTTTGCGTTTCGCACAGATCTGTCAGAATGGGGAAAAATGCCGCCTCCGTCTTCCCGCTTGCCGTAGAAGACGTCAATAGCAGATGATGATCGGATTCCCATATTGTTTTTGCCGCTTCGATCTGAACGCTGCGCAGAGACTCCCACGCATGGGAATAGATATATTCCCGAATAAAGGATGGAAAGCGTCCAAAGATACGCTCTGCTTCCGTCATAGCAAACCTCCCCGCTTAAAATTCAATATCTGCCACCGTATACCTTTGCTCTGTCCCAACCTTTTCCGCGCTCTCCGTCGGCTCAGAGGAATTTGGGCAAGCAGAGCTTGCCATCAGGTCCTCGAATTGCGCCTGCTCGTTTTGCATCAAAATGTTCAGAACCGTCATATAATCCCTCAGCATTTCTCGCGGAGTGATCATCTCATCCGCTCCCACTCTTGAGAGAGAGAGTTCCAAAAAGCGCACCATCTCCTCTTCCTTGATCCGAGGCTGCTTTCCGTAATTGACCGCATATAGCTTTGTAACTCTGGAGATCAGCGCGAACAGCTCGTCGTCACTCAAACGCTTTAAGCGGATCACGGGACCTACGAGATTTCGGTATTGCTCCGACGCGTAACGGCTGTCGCACAAGCGGCTCTTGAGAGCTTCATAGCTGAAAAGACCTCTTCTCGGATCATCCATAAATTGAGGAGTTCCCCCCAGTATCAGTCCAAGTCCCGGCGCTCTTCCCTGCAGCGTGTCGTTAAACATGGACAATATTTTCTCATAGTTGTTCTCTCGGCTGACGCGATGGCTGATTTTGTAAAGATTCACGCACTCGTCAATAAAGACGATCAGTCCCCGATAGCCGATCATACGGACAAGAATTGCCCAAAGCTTCAAAAAATCATACCAATTTTCGTCGTCTATAATTACGGAAACCGAAAATCCAAGCTCTCTTTTCGCCTCGGTTTTGGTGGCGTATTCTCCGCGCAGCCATCTGAGACACGCGCTTCTCTTCTCATCGTTCTCCTCGGCAAAAGCTCGGTAATACTCGGTGATTACACGGGAGAAATCAAAGCCTCCCACCATAAATTCGATCTCGCTCATTTGCGCGGCAACCATTCCGTTCAGCCGTCCGATGAACCGCTCGTCCTCGGGCATAATACCCTCCAACGCGATTTTCGACTTCATCTGATCGATCCAGCGCGCAATCATTTTGGGCAAAGCCCCTCCGTCGGGAGAGGATTTCGACGCCATGTTTTTAATCAATTCCCGATAGGTTGCCACTCCGCTTCCGCTTGATCCGTACAATCTCCGTTCGGGAGAGAGATCGGCATCCGCCGTAATAAAATCTCTCTCCAAGGCATATCCTCGGATCAACTGCATCAAAAAGCTCTTTCCGCTTCCGTAGCGTCCAACGATAAAGCGCATGGTACCGCATCCCTCATTGACCTGCTCCAAATCATGAAGCAGCGCCTCGATCTCGTCCTTGCGACCGATGGCAAGATAGGGCGCTCCAATCCTTGGAACGACACCCGCCGACACGGACAAAAGCAAGGTGTTTAATATTCTTTTAGGTATCCTTTGAAGATCCATTCCATTCTGATTCATTGATTTTCTCCTTACTCTACGACGTATTTCCGATAATCTTCTATGACGGAATATCCTCCGTCCGTCTCCTCTAACAAGGAATCTCCATACACCTCAAACGCAATTTCGTTGATATGATCCACCAATGCGTCCGTCATTTTTCCCGTTTTTACGGAAAGCGCATAAATCGCCCTGACGTTTCCTCGACACAGCTCGCATATATCTTCCCAATATTCGCCCAATTGACTTTGAAGCTCGTTTTTCGGATCCGCCTCCTCTCGTTTCGACGGTTCCATAGGCTCCTCGGGTAAGAGGGAGGGTTCCGACTCTAAGGTCGGCTCCTCCTCAAAGGCGGATACCAATTTTTCGGTAGTCTCCCAAGAATCCCGTTCAATTTTCGCCGCTGCGGAAAGAGATAACGGACTTTGGGGGATCTCATATAGCTTTTCATATGCCTTCGGCTCCCTCTTGGGTGTTACCGTCCGCCGTCCCGATAAATTTAGGGAGAAATATTCATCGAGAATCCGTTGAAGCTCGGTGGGAATGGAATATACCGTCATTCGCGATTTGATCCCCAAATATGCTCGGATCTTATTTTCCGTATATTTGACCACGTCTCCAACCAAAAAACGCAATTCGTTGGAACGCGAAAAGGAGCAATAGCGCACCTCGATTCGATATCGCTCCTCCGCTACGCAAAGGGCACCCGCGTATGCGTCTCTTGAAAGACAGCTATCCTCAATGGAAAGCTCTGACAAAATTTTTCCGTTTCGGGAATAAAACAAAACCGCCTTGCCAAGCGCCCTCGATACATACTGGTCAAACAAGGGAAGATTTTCCTCGGTCGCGAATTTACTGGTACGATAATCATAGGAGGAACAATATTGAAGCAAGGATCTCACGCATCCCTCCACGTCATCGTCGGGCATGGTCAAATAAAACTCCTTTAAACTCGGTACGCGGCGAAACAATCCGTCATCCGCTTCCTTCGGCGGCGGCAATCGGTGAACCAATGAAAAATCGCAGATCCATTCAGCCAGCTTAGAAGACAGCGCGGGAAATTCCTCATGATAGGCGTACCAAAGCTTGGTTAAAATCGTCTGACTGTCCGCAACCTCCGCCAATGAGCCGAGATTGATTCTTTCGTAGATCCAAAGAAGCACGTAGCTGTAATCGATTCGAATCCTTTCTCCTCTCAAAAAGCACTCGCGGAACCACAGATAATAAGACAACTGCTTTTCGCTAAGCTGATTATACTGGGGAACGTAGGAGAAAAAGGGCTCGTATCCGCATTCACTTCCCTTTTGATGGAGAAAACGAATCGCATCCTCTAAAAACTCCTGATAAAAGCGGTAGTCACTTTTCCTTTTCCTCAAAGTAACCTCATGGATCAAGGAAGCCGCAGGAGTGTAGGTTTCACTTCTTTCATAGGCATACGTCCGCAATTGCGTCTCCTCACGCGAGGGCTGTATATACCGTACGATTACCGTGTCGGAGGATTTTCCTTCCCGCGGAGAATTTGTTTGTACGCCGTCCAAACGAATGTCTGTCGGCTCTGCCGTTCGACGGTAGGTTGCGTTTTTTTCACGTTTGGGAATCAAATCGGAAAGATCCCAAAAATCATCCAATGGGTTAGTTTTACCGTTTTTCTCCATGACTTCCTCCTTTCAATAGGTTATTCTATTATTGTATCATGAAAAAGATCATCTGTCAATCCTGAACCAACAAATTAAAAAAGCGCAAAATGCCCCTTGAAAAGCCGCATAAAAAAACCGTTTTCTCTTGCTTTCCAAGAAACTCCGTGCTATAATCTTCTTGATCTCATTGCGTTTTCTGGCAGAAAGGAGTCAAAATGAAAACAGAAAGAAATATTCTGATTGCCTTTATTCTGAACTTCGGCTTTTCCGTATTCGAATTGATTGGCGGAATTTTTACAGGCAGCGTTGCCATTCTTTCCGATGCGGTCCACGATATCGGAGATGCGGCAGGCATTGGCGTATCCTATTTTCTTGAAAGGAAAAGCAAGAAAAAGCCGGACGAGGTCTACACGTACGGATACGGAAGATATTCGGTTGTAGGCAGTACGATCACAACGTTGATCCTGTTATTGGGCTCGGGACTTGTCATTTATAATGCCCTTCACAGAATCGTATCGCCCATGCGGATCGATTACAACGGCATGATCGTCTTTGCCATCGTGGGCGTTTGTGTGAATCTTGCCGCTGCGTTCTTCACCAAGGAGGGCGATTCCTTGAATCAAAAGGCAGTCAATCTTCATATGCTTGAGGACGTTCTGGGTTGGTTGGTCGTGCTGATTGGCGCCATTGTCATGAAATTCACGGATTTTGCGCTCATCGACCCGATCATGTCCATCGGTGTCGCCCTGTTTATTTTGATCCATGCGCTTCGAACCCTAAAAGAAAGCTTGGATCTGTTTTTGGAAAAGACACCGTGCGGAATGAACGCTTCCAAGCTGCGCGAGCATATTTGCGCTCTTGATGGCGTGCTGGATGTCCACCACGTTCACCTTTGGAGCATGGACGGTCAGAGTAATTATGCCACGATGCACGTGGTGACAAACGAGAATCCGCACCGAATCAAGGAAAAAATCAGAGACGAGTTAAGGGAACACGGAATCGGTCACGCAACTCTTGAATTGGAAGCGGAGGGAGAACACTGCCACGACCAACACTGTCATCCGGAATCCTCCTGCGCCTCTCATCATCACCATCATCACTGAACCGAATCAAAAAAGCGGATGGCTGTAAAAACAGCCATCGGCTTTTTGTAAATCAATGCTCGCAAATCTCTATTTGAATATTTCCCGTGGTGGTATGGATCTCGCATCGACCACCCGTTCCCGTATCGGGAACCCGAACGCGTCCCGTAGTTGCCGAAGCGTGGAAATCCTTTTCTGTCCACAGACTTCCCGTCACGTTGCCCGTCGTCGTACGAATCGAGATCTCCGACGCATCGCAGGAATCAAGTCTTACGTTTCCTGTGCTTCGCGTCAGCTCCACCTTGTCGGAAACAAAGCTTCGAATCAAATCCACGCTTCCCGTACTGCCCGTGGAAGAAAGAGTGCCGCACCACACGTCCTCCATCCTCAAATTTCCCGTGCTTACAGACACCGCAAAATCACCCGAAGAACGAATCGACCGAACGAGCACGTCTCCTGTTGTTGTCGAAATCTTGGCATTTCCAACCGTTATTCCTTCTAAAACAAGATCTCCTGTGCTGACCCCTAATTCCACGGATTCAGATACCGAGGCATAGCAGGAAACGTCTCCCGTGCTTCCCTTTACCTTTACGTTCGAAAAGGCGAACTCTTTACCAACCGTAACGTCTCCCGTAGACATCTGTACGTTTAAATTTCCATATTCCTGTTCGGGGAGATAAACCGTTACACTCGGTGAGCGGAAGGAGAAAGCCAAATACTCATACCATCTCCGCATATCCTTATACTGTATCATCAGTATTCCGTCCTCAACCGAAATCTCATGCCTGACACGATCATACTCCCTGCAAACGACTCGGCAAATTCCATCCTCGGATGGTTTGAACGTGACGTCCGCAGTTTGCACACAAACGGAAAGATCCTGAAAATCATTTTCGATCACATACTCATTCGTTTCGCATTTCATTGTTTCCAAACCTCCAAAATCAAATCCAACCGCCGCCAATCCGACCACGCACAAAATCATTCCCAACGCGATGAAGGAAACCGCAACGATCCACCGACTCTTCTTTATTTGCTTCATGCTTCCCGTCTCCTTCCCACGAACATAATTTTGATAGCGCGTATTGACTTTTTAGTCAACACAAGAAACAAACGGGTCAGCGCTTTGCACCCGAAAAAGACAAAAACAGAGATTCCCGAGAGAATAAATCCTCCTCCCATAAAGAACAAACCCGTCCATACGTATCCTTGAACCGAAAACACAATCATTGCCAGCACGCCGCTGATTCCTCCAACGGCAAGCGAAAAAGCAACAGCCCAAAGAGAAACGACAACTGCCCCAAGCGAAGCAAAAAGCGAAAACCAAACCGCGGCAGCCGAGATCCCGAGAGATAGCCAAATCGGAGATCCCAACGCAAGCAATACGATCTCCCACGGCTGAAGTCTGCGCTTTGGCCGCACCTTCTCCTTGACCAGCTTGCTCAAGGGCATTTCCGAAACGATCTGCTCCGTCACGTCCTTCACCGTACCGATCTGACGAATGGCTTCCTCCTCGCTCATTCCATCCTCCACGCGATCGTCGATCATTTCCGAATAAAAGCCGATGCGTTCTTCTATGTCATTCTGCGGCAATCCCGACAGAGATGCCCGCAGCTCCTCGATAAATTGTTTTTTATCCATTTGCCCTCTCCTCCTTGGTCACAAATCGATAAATGGACACCATTTCCTTCCACTCATCCTTAAACTCCTCAATCCGACGAACGCCCGCCTCTGTAATACGGTAGTATTTTCGTAGTCTTCCACCGTGCTCTGCCGTCCGCACCGTCAGCATCCCTGCCGTTTCAAGCCGCTTTAAAATCGTATATAACGTCGATTCGGACAATTCAAGATAGGGCTTCATATCCTTGATAATTTGATATCCGTAGGAATCCTCATCCCGAATCGCCGCAAGCACGCATACGTCCAATAATCCGCGCTTCAATTGAATATCCATACAATACCTCCCCTCATGCAATACATCATATCACGAAGTATTGACTTTGTCAATAGATTTTACAAAAAAAGCGGAGAAAAATTTCTCCGCTTTGAAAAATTTGTTTGGGTATCCATTTAAAAAGTGATTCTTCCGCTTTCCAAATCGGAAATGATACGTGCGATTGCGTGCTCCTCGTTACTTACAGTGACCAGATCGGCAGCCTCCAGCGCCTCCTGACAGGCATTGGACACGGCAATCCCAATCTCCGCGATGCCAAACATACCGATATCGTTATTGTAATCCCCCACCGCAATCGTCTTTTGGGGATCAACGTCCAAATACTCAATCAGCTTGGTAAGCGCCAAGCCCTTGTGTACGCCCTTCGGAAGAATCTCAAAGAGTCTGCGTTCCGAACGGATAAACGCAAACGACTCGGACAAGGGATGCGAGCGCAGTATGGTTTCGACCTCCATGATCTCTTCCTCATGGTTACTGCCAAATAATATTTTCGCAATCCGCTCCTTGATATCATGATAGTCGCAAACCAAATTCGGAAGTCCGGTTTCCCCTCGAAAGGTCGCCATCATGTCGTTTTCCTTGGCAAAATAGGTCCTGTCAAAGGTACAAACCTGTATCCCCACCTTGGGCAGTAATTGATCTACTTTTTCAATCAATTCCAAAACCTCGGCAGGCATTTGAGCAGTCCAAATATACCGATTCTCCAAGCCGTCGTACAATCCGCCTCCATTGATACAGCCAAACGCAACGTTTGGATTGACCTCATTATACGCCTTGGCAGAATAATACGGCATTCTTCCCGTAATAAAGGTAAAATACCCGCCTTCTCGCTTGAAATATTCGATTGCCTCCCGATTTTCCGCGGAAATCGTTTTATCATTCTTCAACAGCGTTCCGTCAAGATCGGTACAGATCAACAAGCCATCAAAAACTCCCATTTTCACTCCCGAAACATGAATGTAAACTCTTATCTACTCCATATTATTTTTAAAATCTGTCCAAACAATGCCTACGTATGATTTATCGCACAATTTCCACACAATCACGAATCGCTTTCCCTTCGAAGCGGACCGTTCCGTTCTCAAGCTCAAACTCAATCGGCATACCGTCGATTTTCACCTGTGAAACTGTGTCAAAAAATTTTATGCCTATCGTTTTGAGCGTGATCACTCCTTCGTACACCGTTATTCTTGCAACGTTTTTATCAAGCTCAAAAACGCCCCAGGCATCGGCAAGGCTCCAGATGGATCTGAAATTTTCCTTCTGATAGGGGTCAAAGCCGATATAGCCCCTCGGCATATCAAACGCAAAGCCGCTCATGATCGGTATCAGCGCATAGCTCGCCATAGAACGGGCGTAATTGCTTCCGCACTCAAATTCATTCCACGGATTTCTTTTTTCTCCGTCAAATCTATCGCGGATGGACTTAACGACCTTCATGCCATCGTCGATCTTTCCTCTTGAACACAATAAGCCCGCAAACGAATATTCAAATCCCGTCATGGTTTCCTCGCTGTAAGGAAGCGGAATCCTCGGTCTATTTGCTCCCTCTGGGTATTCGCAAATAATCGTTCCCGCTTCATCGTTAAGCGCAAAAATTCTCCACGGGTTGGCAAAATAACGCATCGATGATTTAAAATTATTCGTCATCATTTCATCAAGCGCGGAATCAATTTGCTTTCGGTCAAAAATATCGCCCAAGCCAAGGATATCCGCGTGCCATTGTCCGAGTATCTGGTCAATGGCAGAGCCATCGGCTACTTGATATTTGATTTGATTTACCTCGTCGTTCCAATAACTGTCTGACGCGCCGAACCGATCCGTAATTGCATGATCGGTGATATCCACCTTTTGAATGAAATATTTTCCGTTGAAGAGATTTTCCTTCGTCCACCGATAGCCCTTTTCGAAAAGCTCCGCATACTCTTTCGCCTTCTGCGTATCACCCAAGAACTCTGCCATTTCGGTTGCCGCTTTTAGTGCCGCCAGATACATTCCCTCAAGCCATGAGGACGGACCGAACAGCTCCATATCCAACGTGTGATGCTGCCTGCCCTCCAAAACGCCGTCCTTATCTAGGTCCCAGCAGTCCTCGTTGTCTTCACTCCAGGCATATTCCAAAACCTTCTGAATATTCTCCCAGTTGTCAGCAAGCCACTTATTATCACCGGATATCTTCCATTCTCGGTAACATTTCATTACCGCGCCCATTTGTCCGTCCAAGCACGCCCTAAAGGAAAACATCTCGCGCCCCAACGGCAAATTTGTTCGGAACGACATTCTCCCTTTTTCATCCGTACTGTATTTAAATTCAATATCTCGAATAGAGCGTTCAAGATCTGGGAACAAGAAACACATGGCATATGCATAGTTCCATACGTGCTGACAGGTTCCCTCGCATAATCCCTTGATCTCCCCAACACCCTCCCAACCGTAAAACGAGCCGTCCTCCAGTCTCAAAACCGTCGGGGACTTCAACACGGAAAGGTTGGCAGACGCTGCCTCAATCATCTCCTTGGGCAAAGTTGATTCATGCAGCGCGTTTTTGAATTTTAACGTGCGAGAGTACAGATTATCCCAATTTTGAAGAGCATAGCTTGCCGATTGAAGAGAATTTTCAAAAAACGTAGCATAGTAATTTTTCCAGGTCTTATGACTTCCGTCCTCATTTCGGCACTCGTTCCAATAGTTATACTGAGTGGGAACATTCCATGCTATAACAAATTTTACCTTCTTTTTTTGATTGGGACATACGGGGATCTCTGCGATCAGCGTTCCCTTGTCATATTTACCGTCAATTTCATATATTCTTTCCGGTATATCTATTTTGGTGGAAAAATCGTTCCAAAAGGATACCACCCCATCCCGCCATTTTCCTCGATACCAATAGGTTTGCGTATAGGCAATATCGCAATCGGTAGCGATCGTTACGTCGCCGTATCCAATCTCATTCGCCTCAACCTCGCTATTAAAAAATGTTACGGAATGTATGTCGTTGATTGTCTCCGCCTTGTTCCGTGATTTTTCATAAGGATTTGCAACAGTGAAAGCTACCTGATATCTGATATCTTCAGCCGTCGTGTTTTCAACCTCAAATTCAAAGAATGCACAAGGAAGACTCGAATTTTTTGAATCCAGCGGAATAAAGGGATTAAATGCTGTCATTTTGATATTTCCGGGGAAGCAATCATCCTTGAAATCAAGCGTCGCGATTGGAAATTCACCATCAAATTCCAGATCCTTAAAATGCGGGAAGCCGCACATTTTATCGGTATTCGCGCCAAATCCGTAGCAATTCCAGCTCCACTTGTGTTTGTTGTACTGTCCAATCAGCTCTTTTTGCATATCACCGTTCAACACGGCAGCGGTGATATTGTCGCCTTGAATCGCCCTGATCGCAAAATGCGAATGACCGTTGGCACTTCCCTTGGACGGTCTGTTAAAAATTTCCCAGTCAATCAGCCTTCCATCACCGCCAAGTCCGATGCTACCCGTTCCGATTCCACCCAAAGGAAATGAAATTTCTTTCGTAAATTGCCCCGTGTATTTCATAAAATACCTCCAATAAGATTTTTTTGATATGATATGCTAAAAAGCCTCGGCATCGTTTTGTATTTATCTCATTATAGCAGACTCAATTTTGAATTACAAGTAAATTTATGAAAAATATAAAATAAAAAGTTAAATGAAAGGTGATAGTGAACAGCATTTGCATAAATAATTGAGGCTCACACAGCTTCAAGCTGTCCCTTTCATCAAGGAAACGTCTTCTCTTCCCCGTCCATTGATCGTATTTGATCAACGACGAATTACATTCTCAAGAGTAAAAAATCCTTGAAATCCCACGTCAATCAGAGCAGTCAACACCTCATCGTGATTTAATCTTCCCAAAAACGGCGCAACGTGATCGTCCTTGGATCCGTGATTGTCGTTGTAATGAATGGCGTAAAGCTCGTCGCCGAGTGTCAAAATCTCATCGTATTGACTCCCCTCGCAATTCGCGTGTCCCGTATCTCAGCAACCGTGGATCATGGGATGATCCACATATTTTATAAACTCGCGCATATCTTTTCCCGTGTTGATGAAATAACGGGTACCCGTCTTACAATAGAAAGCAAAATCCCCCGTTGTGGTCGCAATTTTCATAACAAAGAAGAGCCTCTTGCAAAATAACAAACTACAAAAAATAAAAAGCACAATTTCCTGTGCTTGAAGTCAATATTGAATATAAGCAAGAAATCCGAAACCATCGCCGAATGGCAATAATTTCGGATTTCTCTCTTTTGGCTCCCCCAACTGGGTTAGCGCAGATAAAACGATTAAATATCATTTTATCAAGCGGTGGAGCCCCAAGCGCGAGCAGAGCAAGGCGAGTGTATCGAGCCGATGCTATGTGACACGCGACGGCGAGTGGCGCGTAGCGGAACCGGTGACATCCGATTTTGCAGTCATGCTTACTTCCGAAAATATAGTCG
>JAZOQX010000022.1:0-9048 GCA_045656325.1 Eubacteriales bacterium | reverse complement strand
CACTTTCCTATTCCTTGTGTAAGGAATAAGATATTGTTTTCTTCTAAGGAGAAGATTCTCGGCGGGGCTAAAGGCGCCGCCGTTTTTTTCCTTAGAGAGAAAGTATAAAATTTAAGCTATTATAAGAAATAGAAAGGTGTGTCTCTAAAACCTATTTTGTAATAAAAGTTTTGCGGAGCTTTTTCAAAAGCGACATAAATCCAGTTCTCAACTAATCTCTTTTCAAAAGCGACAAAAATCCAATTCCCAACTAACTTAAAACCTTAAAACACTCCTGCCAAACGGAGAAGGAAGGCGCAGAGGAAGATGGAGAAGGTGGAGAAAATGGTGGTAAAGACCACGAGCTGACCCGCAAGAACGGTATCACCTCCCATTTCCTGGGTCATAGGGACGCTGGACACCGCAACGGGGGTAGCGAAAAGCGCCACGAAGGCGGCAAAGTGAGCGCCGCTAAAGGAGGGGAAGAAGAGATAAGCCACGCCGAGTCCGAGAGCGGGAACCACGGCGATACGGGCGAGGATGCCGAAGCAGATCTCCTTTTTGAGAGCGGGGACGGCAGAAAACTCAAACTGAGCGCCCAACATTAAGAGCGCGATGGGAGTAGCCAGAGATCCGAGATATTCAAGAACCTTGTAGATGGGGGTCAAATCGGTCAGACGGAAGTCGATGCTCCACTCTCTGAGGAGAAAACGGACCAGAATTGCGACACCACCCAATGCCACACCGCGGATCAAGGGATTTTTCAAAATATCCAAAAGAATTTTCCTCACCCCGATTCTTTTTCCGTCCTCGCGGAAAAGGGAGAGACTGATGACGGCGAGAATGTTGAGGGCGGGTACCGAGAATGCCGATAAAAGGGAGGCGACGGAGCCGCCCGCGTCTCCGAAGAGAGATTGAGCCAAGGGGATCCCCACTAAGGCGTAGTTGGAGCGGAAGCAGGCTTGAAGCAGAGCGCCGCGGCGGGCGGGAGCCTTGGTCGTCAGAAGCACGGCGGGCAGAGCAATCAGAAAAATGCAGAGCAGCATGACGGCGGCATAGCCGATATATCCCAAGCCGATGCCCGAAAAGCTTTGAATCTTATAAATGTTCAAAAACAGCATAACGGGTAGAAAAAGGTGAAACACCAGCTTATTGAGCGCTTTGGAGATCGAGAGATTCAAAAGTCCGATCCGCTTTAAAAAATAACCGATCCCCACCATGAGAATGATGGGAAGAACGGCGTTCATGGCAAAAACAAGAGAGTCCATAGGGAGTCCTTTCAAAATAAAATCTGCATTTATTATAGCACGCCCTCAAAAAAATTGCAATAGGGAGGAAGCCGACTTGACAGAATCCTTCAAAAAGGATATAATATAAATAATCTATTTGATCGGGAGGAAGCATGAAGGATACCCGAAAAAAACCGGAGCTGTTATGCCCTGCCGGCTCGTCGGAGGCGCTTGCCGCCGCCATTGAAGGGGGCGCGGATGCCGTTTACATGGGCGGGGTGGCGTTTAACGCCAGAATCCACGCAAAGAATTTTACCGAGGAGGAGCTGAAAGAGGGAATCGCTCTGGCTCATTCCTACGGAGTCAAGGTATATCTGACCGCCAATACGCTGATCTATGACCGCGAGCGGGAGGACGCTCTGCGTGCCGCCGAGGACGCGTATCTTGCGGGGGCGGACGCGCTGATCGTCGCCGATCTGGGGCTTGCCCGCAGGATCCGAGAAAGGATCCCCATTGAGCTTCACGCCAGCACCCAGCTGTCGGGACACAACGCCGACGCGGCGCGCTTTCTTGCGGAGAAAGGGTTTTCCCGTATGGTCTGCGCCAGAGAGATGGGCAGGGAGGAGCTTCTTCGGTTCGTCAACACCTCTCCCATTGAAGCGGAGGTGTTTGTTCACGGCGCGCTCTGCGTGTGCCATTCGGGGCAATGTCTTTTCTCCTCGGTGGTAGGCGGACGAAGCGGGAATCGGGGCGAGTGTGCTCAGCCCTGCCGTCTTCCCTATCGGGGCGGAAGAAACGGATACCCCCTTTCCCTGAAGGATCTTTCGCTGGCGGCGCATACCCGCGAGCTTTGCGATATGGGGATCGCCTCCTTCAAGATCGAGGGACGGATGAAATCTCCCGAATACGTCCGTGACGTAGCCACGGTGTGGCGCAGACTCATCGACGAGCATCGGAATGCCACCGAGGAGGAGATGCGGGAGCTGTCCGCTATCTTTTCCCGCGGGGGACTTACCGACGGGTATTACCGCAAGAGAATCGACGGACGGATGATGGGCATTCGCTCCGAGGAGGATAAGCAAAGCTCCCGCGCCCTCTCTCCCTTTCGGGGGATCGAGAGAAGGCTGCCCGTATTCCTTTCGGCAACCGTCAGGGGGGGCGAGAAGGCAAAGCTGACGCTGACGCTGACCGACGGCAGAAGTGCGACTGCGGAGGGACCCGTGCCCGAGCCAGCCAGATCGGCGCCCTTGGATCGCGAGACAGCGCTGAGAAGCCTTAGCCGATTCGGCAATACGGCGTATACGGTATCTCACGCCGAGATCGAGCTGGAGGAGGGGCTTATGATGCCCGTATCCGCCATGAACGCTCTGCGCCGAAGCGCCGCCGAGGCGCTGGATGCCGTCAGAGTCGTGAAAAACGAACGGAGCCGCGCGGACTGGCTCCCTTCGGAAAAGGCAGAGGCGACGGGATTTCCGAGGATCACCTCCGTCAAGCGCACCGCCTGCTTTTATCTGCCGGCGGAGATCCCCGCACAGGCGTATGAATATTTCGACGTGCTATATACCCCTTTGGATCAATACACGGGAAGCACGAACGGGGTCTTTCTCCCTCCCGTGATTTTTGATACCGAGCGTGAGGAGGCGGAGCGTCTGCTCCGACGCGCCAAGGAGCTGGGAGCCGAATATGCCCTTGTGGGCAATTCGGGGCATATCGCCCTCGCCCGTTCCGTGGGCTTGCGCGTCTTGGGAGATTTTCGCCTGAACGTGACCAACCGCGAGGCGGCTGAGGTCTGGAAGAAAGAGGGGATCGACGACGTGATCCTTTCTCCCGAGCTTACGCTTTCCCGACTCAGGGATATCGGAGGCCGCGCGCTGGTATACGGTCGTATTCCCCTGATGGTGACCGAAAAATGCCTTGGCAGGGAGGTCGCCGATTGTCATGCCTGCGGAGAGGGGCGAGTTGCCCTTGTGGACCGCCGACGCGCGGAATTTCCCGTGATGAGAGAATGGAGCCATCGGTCCTTGATTCTCAATTCGGTCCCCGTCTATATGGCGGACCGAGAGGAGGAGCTGAGCCGTTACGGTATCTCTCTTTGGCATTTTCTTTTTACCGTGGAGAAAAAAGAAGAGATCCGAAGGATCCTTGGGGCATACGAAAAGGGACTGCCCCCGAAGGGAGAAATTCGGCGGATCAAATAACGTAAGGATAGATTCGGAAAGGAATCAAAATGAACCGATTGAAACGATATCTGGCGTTCCTTCTCGCCGCGCTGACGGTGCTTCCCTTGACGGCGTATGCCAAGCCCGCAAGCGCGGAGGGGGATTACGTCCGTTATGAAATACTGGATGCCAAGGAAATGCTGGCGTTGCTTGCGGGAGCGCCCGTGGGAGACGAGGAGGCGGCGTTTCTTGATCGCTTCTATGAGGGAGAGGTGGTGTATAACGCCGCCATTCCGGGAGGCTTGATCACGGTGTCGGACGGCTCTGCCACGGCAGGAGGCTACACGACCCAAACCGCTTCGGGGCAAACGATCCTTTGGATCCCCGAGGAGGAGATCCTGATGCGGGATGGGGTGGCGGAGGCGACCTATCGGGGCGCGTTGACCGTCCCGAAGACCGAGGCAAACCGACTTCTCAATTTCGTATACGGCGCGGCGGCGGAGGCGTCGGAGGCGGCGCGAGAGATTGCCGAATATGACGCGCAATACAGCGCCCGACAGATTTATCTGGCGGCGCTGGCTCAATACGAAACAGATCTGACGGCGTTTACGAGATACGAAAACTGGAGGAAAAACCGTTATCAAAGCTGGGAGACGAAATATTTAGCCAATAAGGCGGCTTGGGATGCCTATGACACCTACATCAGCGAGAAGGATGCATACGATCAGGCATATGAGGCATGGAAGTCGGATCATGACGCGTGGTTAGGGGAAGAAGCGAAATATAAAGTGGATATGGAGAGCTATTCGGAGGAAAATAAAAGGTACCTCAAGAATAAGGAAAAAATCGAGTTGGCGCTGCTTCCCATGGAGAGTATGTTCATTGACTACGGCGAATTGGATGGATCGAGATACGGTCTTGACGAGGAGACCCACGTAGGCTCTCTTTACGATGGCCTGCAAAACAAGGAGCTGGTCAATATGCTCTTGAAATATCAGGATAAGCTTTGCTCGATCACAAGCCTGACCAAAAATGAATTTGATCAGTTGGCGAACACCTCGGACGAATTGAACGACCTGCTTCGGCAGTACGAGGAAAAGAGAGCTGTCTCTCAAAAGGAAGCGTTTCTGTTTTATCAGGAGAACTATACCGCTATCCGAGACAAATTCAATCTGCTTTATGAAAAGATGACGCTGATCATGAAGCCTGCCATATACGTAGCCATGTGCTCCTATATTGACGAGGAGTACGGGGTCTTGGCAGCCTACAAGAAGTGGAGAATCAAGAACGTTTTGTGTCAGATATACACGGTCAGTCAGTGTATCGACGACAGAACGACCAAGGCGGGCAACTGGAGCTTCTATGCGGATAACGGCGATAAAAAGGACGATTATCAGTATAAGGATTTTTTGAATCAAGCGCAGATTCTGACCGATTTCAACCAAGCGGACCCCACCGCTCTGACGTGGAAAAACGAGCCTCTCGCGCCCGTTTTGCGGAGCGAGCCCGCGGAGCCGATTCCAACGTATTCCTACGCCCCCCGTCCTACGGAGGCGAGGATGAGCGAATCGAGCGCCCCGAAATATGACCGCGAGATCCCCGACGATCCGGGAGATCCCCCCGAGCCTGTAGATGAACCGACCCCCGTTTCACAGGATCGGTACGAGACGGTCAGACGCTGTGAGGAGATCCTTCCCGTATACAAATCGGGCGCGCTTTCCTATCGGACCCCCTTTGCGGCGGATGCGACGGTGTACCTCTCCGAGACGGTCAGCCGCCGCTACGACGTACAAACGGGAAATTCCGCCGAATCGATTTACAACGAAAATGGCGAGCTTTCCTCGGTAGAGGAGGTCGCCGAGAAATGGGAGGGAGGCGGCAAGACCTACGTTCTCCTTGGCTTCAAGGAGGACGGAGACGGACTTTGCTTCTATCCCATCTACGCGGTAGAGGATCAGGTCTTCGAGATAGTGTTCCTTTCGGAGGAGGGAGAGGAGCTTCTCCGACAGAAATATGCCTACGGGCAAACTCCGAAGCCCAATCTGACACCCACAAAGCAGGCTACCAATACCCATACCTATACCTTTGACGGATGGGATCCCGTCCTGTCTCCCGTAAAGGGAGCGGCGGAATACCGCGCCGTCTTCCGCGCGCAGGAGCGGCTCTATACGGTCACGTTCCGTTTCCGCGCCGAGGCGGGAGCAGCCGTCAAGGAAACGGAGCAGAGTGCGTCCTACGCATGGAACGCGCAGCCAATAGCTCCCGAAACGGTGGAGAGCTATATTGAGGGAAGCTACCGTTACGTATTCACGGGCTGGGATCAGACCCTGTCTCCCGTAACGGGGGATGCCGTCTATACGGCGGTGTATGAGAAAAACGTGTTGGTGGAGATTCCCGATGAGCCAGAGGACCCCGAAGATCCTGAAGATCCCGAAGACCCAAAGGATTCCGAAGACCCCGAGGACCCAAAGGATCCCGAAAATCCCGAATTGCCTCCCGACGAACCCGAGGGAGAGGATCCTCCCCCAACCGATATGCCTACCATCAGCGACGACGGATTCAGCTATCTGGTGGAATCCAATCAAAATACCGTCGGATGCGAAAATCTGATTCGGATTTCCGCGGCGGAGGAGAAAACCCTGACCTTCCGTTTTTCCGCGGAGAACGTTGTTTTGGCAATCGATCTTGATGCCGTCCGATCCCTATGCGAGAAGCAGGTCGCAAGGGTTCAGCTGATCACGGTGGGAGCGTCTCAAAGACGAAGCGTTTCCTTGGAGGATCGGCGCGTCGGCGTTGCCTTTTACGACAAGAACGGCGAGAGAGTATACCCCGACGGATATATGACCCTGACGGTTCCCGCGAGAACGGTCAGCGAGGGAAGACTGTGCCTTTGCCGATATGGGTCGGACGGGACGGCGGAGGTCCTCGGAACCGTAAGACCCCAAAACGAAGCGTTCATCTTTGAGGCAGATGCCGCATCCACCTACGGAACCGTTGTCTTGTATACGGTGACGGTACGGGTGGGAGAGCTGGAAAGAACCTACGAGGCGGAAGCGGGTACGTGGATCCCCTTGACGCTGACACCCCCTCTTCACCATCGGGTGGATTTGATGATCCTCACAAGAGGAGAGGAGGCGGAGGGCGAAAAACTGGAGATCGCGGATGGCTTTACCATGCCGCAGTACGACGGAGTATTGACGGTCACGTTCTCCGAAATCCTTTATACCATCGAGTTCCGTTACCGCGGAGGAAGCGTGGTACGGCAATACCGTTACGGCGAAGCCATCGTGGCGCCCTCGATCCCCTTGAGCGTGACCGAGGACGGAATGGTATATAATTTCGTCGGTTGGAGTGACAGCGTTGGATTCGCCACAGAGGAAAAGGTCTTTGAGGCGGTCTATCAAGCCATTGCCGAGGAGGTGGCAGCCGATTCGGGAGAGGGAGATTCCATCAAGGGCTTGATCCGTTACGTGATCTTCCCCCTGACCATCGCCATTCTGCCTTGGGCAGTATTCGCGCTTTTGGGCGGTGTTGGATTGGTTGCTGGGATCGTGTGGCTTGTAAGATGGATCAAGTACGTAAGGAAAAGAAAGAAGTCGGAATGAGAAACGAGCATCATGAACGAATAGAGAGACAGGAACGGCTATTGGGAGCCGATGCCACCGAGCTTCTCGGTGCCTGCTGTGTTGCCGTGTTCGGCGTTGGCGGCGTGGGAAGCTACGCCGCCGAGGCGCTGGCAAGGAGCGGTGTAGGCAAGGTGGTACTTGTGGATAAGGATGAGGTAAGCGAGAGCAATATCAACCGCCAGCTCCTTGCCCTTAGCGATACCGTGGGAAGACCGAAGGTGATGGTAATGGCGGAGCGGATGAAGAAGATCAATCCCCATATTGTCGTGGAAGAGCGACAGGAATTTTTCCTGCCCGAAACGGCGGATCGCTTTGATTTTTCCGCCTACGATTACGTCATCGATGCCATTGATACGGTGTCGGGCAAGATCGCCATTGCCGAGGCGGCGCACGCCGCGGGCGTTCCGATGATCAGCAGTATGGGAACGGGGAACAAGATGGATCCCACCGCCTTTCGGGTGGCGGATCTCGCCAAAACCTCGGTCTGCCCCTTGGCAAGAGTGATGCGCAGAGAGTTGAAAAAAAGAGGGATCCTTCACCTGACGGTGGTCTACTCCGAGGAGGAGCCTATGACTCCTGCGGGGGAGATCGATCCTGAAACGGGAAAAAGGTTACCCGGAAGCCTTGCCTTCGTTCCCCCCGTAGCGGGCATGATCGCCGCGGGCGAGGCAGTTAAGACCCTGCTTTTGCGGAAAGGATGGAAGCATGAGTAAGATCACGTGGAAGGGCGGCGCATTGGTCGCTCCCGTTCCCCCCGCGATGGTGACCTGCGGAGAGGGCGAGCAAGCCAATATCATTACCATCGCATGGACGGGGATCATCAATACCCATCCGCCGAAGACCTATATTTCGGTCCGACCCTCCCGCCATTCCTATGGACTGATCAAGGAAAGCGGAGAATTTGTCATCAATCTCACCTCCTCCAAGCTGGTGCGGGCGGCGGATTTTTGCGGCATTTATACGGGGAAGAAGGTGAAAAAATTTGAAAGGTGCGGTCTGCACGCCGAGCCTGCCTCGGAGGTGAGGTGTCCGCTTCTTGCCGAAAGCCCCATGAGCCTTGAATGTCGTGTGACCGACGTCATCGAGCTTGGCAGTCACCATATGTTTCTCGCCGATATTGTGGCGGTGGACGTAGACGAGTCGCTCTTGGACGGAGAGGGAAAGCTTCATCTGGACCGCGGCGGACTTGCCGCCTTTGCCCACGGAGAATATTTCGAGCTGGGAAAAAAGATTGGAACCTTTGGCTTCTCGGTGAGGAAGAAAAAGAAAAAATGAGAGAAAGAGAAGAACGAAATCTCGGATTTGAATACGAATATTGGATCTTGTTTATGATGCTGTAGTGGATAAAATCGGAATTTTCATTTATGGTTGCTTTTTCTTTTCTGTACAAGGGAATGAAGGAGTCAAATAACCATTCTCCGTCGTTATAGCTTGGGCAGTATTCGATTCGTGCTTTCATTTTTTTCTCCTTGACAATAAAAAATTTTTATGAATTAAAAAAGAGGAGAATTAAAATCTCCTCTGAAAACAAATCAAAAAGCAAAGTTAAATGTTGACGTCGTTTTTGGTATGAATTTATACCAAAAACAATGGATTTTTGTTTTAGTGAAGCATAGGGGATTCGTTCTTGAATTTTGCAAAACATAGGAATTAGGTCTTTTGAAATGTTTTGCAAAATTCTTCGGTCACCGCTCCAAAACAACTCACAGGGTTGTTTTGTTCGCTGCGTTCGAATCCCCGTTAAAATATGCATTGCCAAAAAGAAAAAAAGTACGCGAGTGCGTACTTTTTTTCTTTTTGGTGGAGCATAGGGGATTCGAACCCCTGACCCCAACACTGCCAGTGTTGTGCGCTCCCAACTGCGCTAATGCCCCTTGTGGATATAGAATAGCAAAAAAAATCGCGTTTGTCAAGCGAAAAAGACAGAAAAATCTACCGATCTTTTGAAAAAGACTTGCATTGTGCGCGCGCTTTTGCTATAATACTTTTTGTAACGCACATTCAATCTCTTGGAGGAAATGAAAACATGAACCGCACTTACATTAAAGATGTAAA
>JAZOQX010000021.1:0-2104 GCA_045656325.1 Eubacteriales bacterium | reverse complement strand
CATAATTTTTCTTTTTAAAAATCGGGAGTGTACTCGGTCTTTGCCGACGACCGTCCCTGCATATACCCTGAAAACCCAAGCGCTTCCGCCTCGGCAACTACCGCCTCATACTCAAAGCTGGTCAGCCTGCGGTGAAGATTTTTATGGGGCGAATCGAGAGCAAATTCGGGGGTATACTGGCTCATCAGACTGAGTAAAATCTCTTGAGGATTCACCGTCTCGGAAAGACGGCGCAGCGCCTCCGCGCTTTCCCTCCGATGGGCGGGCAAAACCAAATGACGAACAATCACGCCCTTTTTCAGCATACCGTCCCCGTCAAATTGCGGCGCTCCCGTCTGCCGAACCATCTCCTTGATCGCCTCTGCGGCAGTCTCGGCGTAATCGGGCGCCAGCGAATACCGCGCGCCAAGCTCCTCGGACGCGTATTTGAAATCGGGCAGGTAGATATCCACCAATCCGCAAAGCCGTTTGAGGGTTTCCGCGCGCTCGTATCCCGAGGTGTTCCAGACCACGGGAATACGCAGGCGATCCCTAACCAAATTCAGCGTCTCTATAATTCCGTCGGTGAAATGGGTGGGGGTGACAAAATTGACGTTGTGCGCGCCACGCTCCTGCAGATCCAGCAAAATCTCCCCAAGCTCCCGCGCCCTTATCTCTCTGCCCGCCGCCTCCGAGCGGCTGATGGCTCGGTTTTGGCAGTACTCGCATCGCAAGGTACAGCCCACGAAAAAGACGGTCCCCGAGCCCTTGGTTCCGCTGATGCACGGTTCCTCAAAGGGATGCAGCGCCGCTCGGGCGATCCGCATGACGCTCCCTTGCCCGCAAAAGCCAAGCTCCCCCGCCCCGCGGTTCGCGCCGCAACGGCGTGGACATAATTCGCAACCGTTCATTTTCGTTTCAATCCTTCCTTGAGAAAAATTTCCGTTTTTATCCCCCGCGCCTTGACAGCCCTCGGGGTGTGTGATACAATGAGGAGGATATCGTATAAAAGGAGTCCCCTCATGAAAATCGCTTTGCTTGCCGACACTCATCTATCCGATTCGTAAGCCACCCCTCAGGAAGAAGCCCTCGATTGGGCGCTCCGAGAATTATCCGAAATTCGCCTCGATGCCTGCATCTGGCTGGGCGATCTGACCGCCTGCGGCTCCCCCGATGCCGCGCTTCGGTTTTACCGTAAGGCTTCCGCTCTCCCCTGTCCGTCGGTGCTGGTACCGGGCAACTCGGATCTTCGTACCGAAGCCACGGCAGATGCCATGGCGGAGGCGTTTTTGCCCGTGGTAAACGCGGGCATCGATATTCTGGTGGAAAACAATCACACCGATCCCAATACGCCCAATGACCCCGCCGTGATTCCCTACGGATGCGCTCCCGTCGATCTTATCGGCTGGCGCAATGCCCTCAACGAACGGCTTGGCAAGAACGCCTGTCACCTCCGCTTGGACGTAGGTCACGCAAGAAACAACGAGCCCCTGTCCGAGGCATATCCCATCGGCAAATGGTACGCGTCCGTGGGGGGAGAGGCAAGAGCCTACCACCTCCACCAGACCATCCACGACAAGGAGCAAAACCGCCTGCGCAATCATTACCCCATCCTCGGATGGCATAACGGCTTTATTGCCTTTGACGGCTTTTTATGGGCATGGCGGCAAGGAATCCTTCGCCACGGTCCCGTCATACTGGAGATCCGTGAGGGCGAGGGCGCGCCCGCCTCGTGGCAGAGACTGCGCTCCCTTCTGCTGGACGATAGGAGCTGAGATCCTCTTCATTGTACCACGATCCTCCCCCGATTTCAAGAATTTTCTATACGAAAAAGGAATTTGCCATGAATCATTCGATCAAAACCGCCGAGATCCTCTGCGTAGGCACCGAGCTGCTTCTCGGCGACATCGTAAACACCAACGCCGCCTACCTTTCCGAAAAGCTGGCGGAGCTTGGCATCTGCGTCTACCGTCACACCGTGGTGGGCGATAACCCCCAAAGACTGCTCCGCGCCCTTGACGCTGCCTTTTCGGAGGCGGATTTGGTCATTACCAGCGGAGGCTTGGGAAAGTCGGATCGTAGCCATGTCGTTCTGTGTGCCAAGGAGTTGTCCCTCTCTATTGTC